>PDQP01000003.1 GCA_002747805.1 Deltaproteobacteria bacterium | reverse complement strand
GACATATTCCGGCATTCATGACTACATCTTGACCATAGGTCATCAACCAAATACTGATGACACCTTATAACAATTGCACCAACAAAAAAAAGGAGGAATTTTTATGATTGAAAAATACGATTATGTCGGAACGCTGTTTGATAATGAAAGTAATGCCAACAAGGTAACGGTGGCCTTTACCATGGCTAATAAGGCTTTGGCCGCAGGTCATTCTTCTGCGCTTATGCTGATGGTGGATGCCGTGCATCTGGCCTGTCCCGGCCGGGTGGACGGCATTGATATAGGCGAGCCGTTTATGCCGGTTAAGCCCTTGATGGAATCTTTTCTGGAGAAAGGCGGTGAATTGCTGGTTTGTGATGCCTGTCTTGCCCACAATAAAATTGATCCGGATTCTATCGACCCGCGTTGTAAAAAGATAAATGCCGATGATGTGGTCTTTCTGCTGATGAATGCCAAGGGAACTCTCCAGACTACCTAGCTAAGAGCTGCATGGGGGCTGTTTTTTGCCCCCATTTTTATCCTACGGTGAAGTCACCGCTTCCAATCTCCCCTATTCCTTCCTAAAACCTGCCAGCTAATCCGCAACAACCGCGGCTTACCTTCAAATATTCTTGAGCTTTATTGAAGCATTTGTTATACTGCTCAATTTATCGCTCCAAACCGGGTTATGAGGGGCTTATGGACGGGGGTTCATCTTTTACAGAACATGCTGACTGCCATTAGAAAGGTGCTTTCTGCATCTCTTTCTGCACTTATTGGAGTTGAAATGACAATACAAATTAACAGACAATCTGTCTCTGTTTCTTCAATTAAAAAAATTCAGGAACTAAGCGGCGAAAATGTAAAGGTGTGCATGCAGTGTTCAACCTGTACCGGCATGTGTCCCATGACCGTGGAAATGGAATGCTCTCCCCGGCAGGTCATGCACATGGCACAATTTGGCATGGAAGCCAGACTTCTGGCCATGAATACCCACTGGAAATGTGCTTCCTGCCACGCCTGCACGGTGAAATGCCCAAGGGGGATTGACATCGCCAGGGTGATGGAGGCCCTGAGACAAATCGAGCTGCGGACAAGCCGCGATCAGGTGGTTCTGGCTGAAATTCCCCGGGCGGACATTATGGAAATGCCCCAGATTGCCATGGTTGCAGCTTTCAGAAAATTAACCAGTTAGGAAACCAAATGAAAATCAGCTATTATCCGGGGTGTACCCTGAAAACCAAGGCCAGAAACCTTGATGTGGCGGCACTTGCTTCCCTGGAAAAATTGGGAGTTGAGGTGAGGGAACTGGATAGGTGGAACTGCTGCGGTGCCGTTTTCTCGCTGACCAATGACGATCTGATTCACATGATCGGGCCGGTCCGCAATCTGGTGCGTGCCAAGGAACAGGGAGCAGACAAACTGGTAACCCTTTGCTCCATGTGCTACAACACGCTGGCCAGAGCCAACCAGCTTATCCGTAATGACAAGGTAAAATGTGCCACCATTAACCGTTTTATGGACGAGGAAATTGATTATTTTGGCGAGGTCGAGGTGGTGCATTACCTGAATTTCGTAAAGGATGATGTGGGCTGGGACAAGGTGCGGGAGATGGTGGTGGCACCGGTAGAAAACCTGAGGATTGCCCCCTATTATGGCTGCACCCTGCAAAGACCTGCGGATGTCGGTATTGAGCCTTTCGGCTCCTTTGAAATCATGGGCGGCCTGCTCGAGGCCATTGGTGCCGAAGTTACCGAATTTGACGCCGCCGATAAATGCTGCGGCTCCTACCAGCTTCTCACCAGTGAGGGCGGGGCGGAGCGTCCCTCTGCGGTAGTGGCCGACAGTGCCATTCGTGCCGGAGCGGAGGCTGTGGTTACCAGTTGTCCGCTCTGCGAATATAATCTTGGCAGGCAGGGCGGCGTGCCGACCTATTATTTTACCCAGCTTTTGGCCGTGGCTCTGGGAGTTTCGGAGGAAGAATGTCATTTTCAGCTTAACACCCCGGCCAGTGTGGATTTGCTGAAAGAGAAAGGATGCCTTTTGGTTTGAAGTAGAACTAGAAATAGCCTTTCAGCGGGCCTTGAAAATAAATAAAATTTTTGTCTAAACGGAGAAAACCAGGCGGAGAAAATCATGTGTGAAACTGATGTAAAAGCACCTAAAATTGCTACTGGCGACCGGGCAATTCTGCCAGAGGGGGCCAGAACCATCCCCATTTATGTAATGGGCAAACGCTACGATGTCCCTGAAACCCTTACCATTATGAAGGCGATGGAGTTTGCCGGTTTCAGGTTTTTGCGCGGGGCCGGCTGCCGGGGCGGCATTTGCGGAGCCTGCCCGACCGTGTACCGCAAGGCCGGTGATTACAAACTTTACTACGGACTGGCCTGCCAGACCGTGGTAGAGGCGGATATGTATCTGGCCCAGATTCCATTTTTCCCTGCCAATCGGGCAAGTTACGAACTTGAGGAGATGACCGGCCTGGCTAGTGCCATCCATGCCCTTTATCCAGAACTGTTCAGGTGCGTGGCCTGCAACCAGTGCAGCAAGGCCTGTCCCATGGGAATTGATGTGATGGGCTATATTGCCGCCCTTAAACAGGGCAATGTCGAGCGGGCTGCCCGCATGTCCTTTGACTGCATTCAATGCGGTCTCTGCGCGAGCCGCTGCATGGGAGAAATCCCCCAGTATCAGGCTGCACAACTGGCCAGAAGGGTTTTTGCCCGGCATATCCAGCCCCAGGCCGAGCATCTGGCCAAACGGGCAGAGGAAATCGAGTCAGGCCGGTATGATGCCATGCTTGACGAGCTTGGCCGGATGGACAGGGAATCCCTGAAAAAGCTATATGTTGAACGTGAGCGTGAGCCTGAGTTTGCTCCAACCGGTGAATGGATGCCGGCGGATACCAGCAATTTATAAAAACCGTATAAGTCTTGTTGGAGGAAAAATCATGGGATACACCCCCGAAATGAAGCAGCTGATAAAAAAGGTGGAGGCAACCCGCCCGGAACGTATCGCCAAGGCCCGCCGGGAGGAACATTATCCGGCCCTGACCATGGAGGAACGGGAAATTGTCCTGTCAAAATTTCATCCCGATTATCAGGAAGACGGCAAACGTGCCGTCAGGGTGGGGCCGAACAAGGGCGATGTTTTTCAGGAAAGCGTGGCAGATCTGCTGGAGTCGCGTTCGGTGGTCCGGCCTGACAAGGTGAGCCTTGACCAGGTGGAATGCGAAACCGATGTGCTGATTATCGGCGGCGGCGGGGCAGGAACCTCGGCGGCTCTTATGGCGGCCCAAAACGGCTGCAAGGCAATTATCACCACCAAGCTGCGGCACGGTGATTCAAACACCATCATGGCCGAGGGCGGCATTCAGGCCGCCACCCACGAATGCGATTCTCCCTATTATCATTATCTGGATACCATCGGCGGCGGTCATTTTGCCAATCAGCGTGATTTGGTTGCTGCTCTGGCCAAGGATGCACCGCTTTCCATAGCCTGGCTTGAAAAACTGGGCATGATGTTCAACAAATACGAGGATGGCCGCACCGTCGTCCGCCACTGCGGCGGCTCCTGCCGGAAGCGGATGCAGTCCTCGGGTGATATGACCGGTGCCGAAATTATGCGGGTCATCCGTGATGAGGTGCGTAACAAGGCGGATTTAATCACCGTGCTGGAATTTAGTCCGGCGGTGGAACTGATTCTTGACGAGGACGGAAAATGTGCCGGAGCCATCCTGATGAACATGGAAACCAGGGAATTCAAGGTGATCAAGGCCAAGGCGGTGGTTATCGCTACCGGCGGTTTTGGCCGGCTCCATGTCAAGGGATTTGCCACCACCAATCATTATGGCGCCACCATGGACGGCGTGGTCATGGCTTACCGGGCCGGAGTCGGCAATAAATCCCTGCATTCGACCCAGTATCACCCCACCGGAGCGGCATTTCCCGAACAGAATGTCGGCCTGCTGATCACCGAGAAGGTGCGCGGACTTGGCGCCCATGTGCTGAATGTGGACGGCGAGCAGTTCTGCTTTCCGCTTGAGCCTCGTGATGTCGAGTCGGCGGAGCTTATTCAGGAAGCAATGGCGAAGAACAAGGGCATCTTGACCCCCACGGGACGGGTTGGTCTGTGGCTGGATTCTCCCATGATTGATGAACTGCACGGCCCCGGCACGGTAAAGAAGGAACTGCCGGCCAAATTTATCCAGTTCGAGCGGCATGGCATTGATATTTCAAAAGAACCGATGCTGGTTTATCCGACCCTGCATTATCAGAACGGCGGCGTTAATGTAAACGGCAAAACCGAAACCGCTGTGCCCGGTCTTTTTGCGGCCGGCGAGGTTATCGGCGGCGTTCATGGCGAAAACCGCTTGATGGGCAACTCGCTTCAGGATATTATAACCTTTGGCCGGAGAGCCGGCATAAGTGCTGCCGCCTATGTAAAGGGCGGTATTGAGTTGAAGAGGCTGACCCTTGATCATGTAATTAAGTTTGAAAGTGAGCTGCTTGAGGCCGGGGTGGAAAATCCTGCGACAGCACCCATAATTCTGCCCGATTATGCCACCGATGAGGTGCTGGAACGCCGCTGGTCAGATGCCCTGACTGATGGGGTTCCCGGCGTTTAATAGCTGCCTTTTTTATGATGAAACAATTATTATTATTGGTCGGTATGGTTATGGTTCTGGAAGCCATACCCTACCTTGCCTTTCCAGAGACCATGAAAAAATGGCTGGCTAAGATGGCGGAAACTGATGCCTCGCTCTTGCGGGGTATCGGCTTTTTTTCCATGCTTGGCGGCTTGTTTATTTGCTGGCTGGCACAAAAATCCGGTATTTTTATGTGATTTTTATTTGACGGCAAAATAAATCATGCCGTAAGTCCACTGCCCCTTTTCCCGCCGTAGTCTGGTCTGAAAAAAATGCGGCACCCGCCAGCCGTTTTTCGTTAGCTCGCTTTTTATATATGACGGGGAATGAGCAAACCTGCCGGTTTTCTGCAAGGTAAAATTATTTTCTCCGGTTTCGATGGAAAATGCAAAAATTCCATCACTTACGCATGACGAAAAAACTGCCGAAAATACAGAAGACAAGTCTCCCATATAAGTAAACACATCGGCAGCAAGGATAAAATTATACATTTTGCCGCAGCCGGTTAAAAACTCCAGAATATCCCCGCAGTAAAGCTCATGATAAATACCTTTCTGTTCAGCTAACTCCAGCATTTTGGGAGAAAGGTCAACCCCCGTTATCTGGCCGCAGAGATGCCTGAACTCTGCCGCCCCCAGGCCGGAGCCGCAGCCCAGATCCAGAAAATGCGGCAGGCTGACCACAGCTGGAAACTGCTCTGCAAAGGCCGCCATGATTTTTTGCGGCACCCGGTATTCAAGTTTATCCACCAGACTTGATTCGTAATGGCTGGAATAATTATCAAAAACACCTTGTACATAATCTGGGGGAGCAATGGCTGCCCCCTGCCCGCTTAAGGCCGCCAGCATATATTTGGCACCAACATTGCCGGAATCAATTTGCAGCACTTTCCGGTAATAAAAGATTGCCTCACGCTCCATGCCCAGCTTATGGCAGATAAAGGCAAGATTATTGGCGGCGGATAGATGTTGTTCGTCAAGCTCCAGCACCTTCAGATAACAGGCCATGGCCTGCTCATTTTGCTCAAGATCCTTATGGCAGTTGCCAAGATTATATCCGGCATCAAGATGGTCAGGGTTAAGGGCCAAAAGCCGCTGGTAGGAATCAATGGCTGCCTGCGGCTGGCCGCCTGACTTTTGGCAGCAGGCAAGATTAAAAATAGCATCCTCATCATCCGGCAAATATCTTAATGCCGTTTGATAATGTTTTATGGCATCTTCATATCGGCCCAGCTCTGATAGGGCATGGGCAATATTATAATGGAGAAAGGCTGCCTTGGGCTGCAATTCGGCAAGGGCAAGATAAATATCAATAGCCTGCTGGTAGCAGCCCGACTGATGCAGTCTGGCCGCTTCAAGCAGGTATCTTTCCAGATCTTTTTCAGATTTGATTGCAGGCGGCATAAAACTTCCTGTTTTCTTCAATTCAAGGCAGTAAGGGTCAGGGCGACCTTTATCCGGCGGCTATCCCTTAGAATGGTCAATTCTACCTGCTCCCCAACCCGGTATTTCTCCAGCTCATCGCGAAGCTGGTCATAGTCTTTCACCCTAACTCCATTGATGGCGGTAATAATATCGCCCAGAATAATCTCGCCGCCGTACCTGGTGGTTGGCCGCAATCCCGCCCGTTGTGCAGGGCTGCCCCGGTTGACCCCGATAATAAGTACCCCGTCCACGCCGAGCCTTGCCGCCAGTCGCTGATCGGCCAGGCTTGCCCCGATACCGGCCTTAATCAGGCGGCCATATCTGATCAGCTTGGGCACCACCTTGTTGACCTCATCGACCGGAACCGCAAAACCGATACCGGCATAGGCACCGGACGGGCTGTGGATGGCGGTATTGACACCGATCAGCCGACCGGCACTGTCCAGCAAGGGGCCGCCGGAATTGCCCGGATTGATCGCTGCATCGGTCTGAATCATGCCCTTGATCATTTCTCCGGTGATGGATTTAATCTCCCGTCCCAGGGCGGAAATAATCCCTGAAGTCATGGTATGATCCAGTCCAAACGGATTACCAATGGCAAATACTTTTTGCCCAACCAGCAAATCAGAGGCCTCTCCCACCGGTATTGGTTTTAGCAGACGGGCCGGAGCATCAATTTGCAGTACCGCCAAATCCTTATCGGGAGCAGCACCAATCAGCACCCCCTTCCATCTGGAATGATCGGCAAGGGTAACCTCAATCCGGCTGGCATCGCTAATGACATGATAATTGGTAACTATCCGGCCATGTTCATCCCAGACAAAACCGGAACCTACCCCTTGGGGAATCTCAAAGGCGTTTAGGGAAAACCAGTCTCGCCTAAGCACAATACTGGTGATATAAACCACTGACTTTTCAGTATTTTTGAAAATTTCTATGGTGCTTAACTCATCTTCTGCCAGGCTGCCCCGAGCGGTCACTGCCCTCGGCTTTGCCTCAGGTCTAAAAAAAGTGCCAAGATATTGGTAAGATAACAATAAAACCACTGCGGCAATAATCAGCAGGGGCAAGGCGGATGATTTATTGATCCTGCCGAAATTTCTCATGCCTATAAACCAAGAAAGAACTTGGCAACCATAAAATACATCAGCACCCCAAGAATATCGATGGAAGTGGTAACAAAGGGGCCGGTGGCAATGGCGGCATCCACATCAAATCGTTTCAATACCAGGGGAATGAAAGAGCCAATGGTTGCCGCCATAACCATACAGCAAAAAATGGACAGGCCGACTACCAGACCAAGCAGTTTCGGCTCGGTAAAACCCAGCGAGGCAAGGATGCCAAGAAAGGTGCCATAAATTATGCCAAGGATGATACCAACCTGCATCTCCTTAAAGACGACCTTGAAAAATTCGTTCATATTGACCCGTCCGGTGGCGATACCCCGAACGATAATGGTCGATGACTGGGTGGCGATATTGCCCCCCATGCCCATCACCACCGGAATAAAGGAAGCAAGAGCAAGCACCTGACTTAGTTCATCCTCAAAGAAACCGATGATAAACACGGCCATAATCCCGCCCAGCCAGGAAGCAAAGAGCCAGGGGGCCCTTAATATGGCACTGTCCCTGGTAGATTTAAGCAGGATTTCCTTATCCTTACCGGCACCTGCCATTTGCAGGAACTCCTCGGTGGCCTCTTCCCGAATTACATCTATAATGTCATCCACGGTTACTATGCCGAGCAGGTTGTAGCCGGAATCCACCACTGGAACCGCCAGAATATTGTACTGGGATACCATATGGGCAACCTCGCTTCTATCGGTATCGGTGGTAACGGCAATCACATTGGGATTCATGATCTGCTCAAGTTTTCTTTCCGGCGGGTGCATCAGCAGTTCCCTCAGCGATACCACCCCGGCCAGCCGATTATCGCCGTGGGTTATATAGAGGTAAAAGACCATCTCCTTTTCTTCGCTTCTTTTCTGGATCAGCGAAATGGCTTCTCCTGCTGTCAGCTCTTCATCAACACACATAAAATCCGGCGACATCAAACCACCAGCACTCTCCGGATGATACTGGAGCAGCTCCTCTACTTCCACCCGGTCTTTTTTGGCCATATGCTCACTTATTTCGGCAGAGACATCTTCCGGCAGGGCCTCAAGTAGATCGGCGGCATCATCCGAGGCCATTTTAGTAATAATATCAGCCATATACTGCGGATCAAGTTTAGTAACTACCGAGACCATAATCGACTGGTCAAGTTCGCTTAAAAAATCACCGACAAAATCGGTCTTGGCAATAATGCTAAAGACGTTATTTCGTTCTTCTTCGGTTAAATGCCTGAAAACCCAAGCCGTATCGGCAGGATGGGTTTTTGAGATCAGTTTCATCAAATTTTCCGCAGCACCGCGCCGATTAAGCCTGCGAACCATATCAAGCACCACCATGCCCTCATTACCGAGCAGCTCTCTTTTTGTATTTTCTTCAAAAGCCATTGTATCACCTGCCAAAATTAATTCATTTTTCGGCCCTGCATTATCCTGTCAAACTTTATAGTTTAACCCTTTAACCGCCTATACGTCAATTTCAAAAAGCGGCAGGAACTTACAATTTATTTGGGGGTGAAATCAGAAAAACCAGGTGTGATGGGTGTGGTAAAAAGCCCATTTCCGGCAGTTCTACCATATATGATTTATTGGAAGTATTAGACAGTAAACGAATTTATCAAAAGTTTTGACTAAAATAAAAGAAGTGAACAACTTAAAGAAGGAAAACCTGAAACTATATAACACAAGCAAAAATAAAAAAACGCTTAAAGGTGCTGAAAAGCAAGAATTTATCTCAATAAAATTGAGGCATTTAACTAAACTGTTTACCTAGATACAAAATAGTTAATCCGATCTTTTCAACACCTTTTTATCCACTCAGCCTAGAACCTCAACCTGAGGCCAACGCCAAAGCGGCCATATTCGTCTATATCCCCCATTTCATCGGGAGCAGAACGTACCTCAAGGAACAGGGAGCCATTGAAATCATCGGGTTCACCAAAAATTCTGGCACCCATACCAGCTATAAGATCAACCTGACTATCCTCGGCATCATTATCACTATCGCCATCAGTAATCCAGCCGCCGACACCAAAGTTGACAAAATATCTTGAGCCGAAGGAGTATTCACCCAGCAGATCAACCAAGCCGGCCGTCTTGCCGTCTATGCCGTGAATATGCGGGGCCACGCCAACCAGCCCCAGCAGGGAAAAATTATCGGTAAATCTATACTCCATACCTATCCGGCCAAACAGATGGTTAGCCGGATCAACCTGATGAAAATAACCAAGATCCGACAGAAAACGAACCCTCTTCCGGCTTTCAACAGCAGTTACACACTCACCATCTGAGGATTCGGCCCCCTTATCATCGGTCAAGACAACCCGAAGGGATTTTGCCCCGCAAGGCATGGCAACCACGGCCTCAAGCTGCCCGTCCACCGTCTGTTCACTGATTGCCTCTCCTTCCCCGCCAATGAATTTAATGTCCATCCTGGTAATATTACCATCGGCATCACTGGAACCGGAGGCATCCACCGTAACATCCTGCCCGCAAAAGGCCTTCTTGGGAGTTACCTGCATCGCACATTGCGGGGCCTGGTTTACCTCCTCCTTGGGAGCCATTTGTTTAGAGCCGACCAGAGCAATATTGCCGCATCCCAGCGGAACGGCAAAGGTGTAAATCATCCCATCCTGCTCTATGTCGAATCTGAAAGCAGGAAAGGTATTTTCTCCCACCCAAGTTACATCCTTGGCTGCCCGTACCGGCCCCTTGCCCTTCTTCTTGAAAAGCATCCACTCAAACCAGGCTCCCTTGGAATAATCAACCAGCTGAATTTCAGCCGACTGAATCTGAGCCATAAAAGGTTCATACAACTCAGGGCTACCGGCCTTCTCAAAACCTTTTTTCACATCCTCACTTTTTTGGTTCACCATCTTAACCAAAGACTCGGCAGTGGTCAGCGGCGGTGCATGGAAAGGGCTGCGGCCAATCCTGTCCAGCTTGGTAGCAGCGGATGCAGAACCTGCCAACACCAGCATAGCCATCATCACATAAAACGTTATTCTCTTCAATTCGTCCTCCATTATAATAGGTTATTCTTACCCAACAAACGTGCCGAACTTAGCACAATCATTTCAAAAAACATATGGAAAAATAACAAAATTGTCAAAAAAACAATAAATTATAAAAATATCAAGAAAATACGTAATAGCAATTCTTCTTGATAGCCCGGCAAAACCGCCAAACTCTGGTTTACGACGGCCAAAATAATAGCATCACCCCCTATTCCTCCGGTCAAGTTCCTGCCGGATTATCCTGGCAAAGGCCGCCTTGCTGTCATCTCCGATATTTGTAAAACGGCATCCTGCAAACAAAAGCGTACTCTCAGGCTGATGCATACTCCAGACCACCTCGATTTCAATCGGACTTGAAGAAACGGTCCTAACGCGGTCAGAAACACTGGCAAGAACCATCTTTTCCCCCTTGTCAAAACACAAATCACGCTCAACCGAAAGCCTGACTCCCCCCATGCTGATTCCCCAGATGGCACAATCAATCGGCTCCGGGCTTTCCTTGTGGAGCAGAGTGCCGCCAAGGGTTTGTTCCTTATTAAAATAAACTCTGATATCAGTCCTGTTTTCCTTAGAGCCTTGTTTTTTCATATCATCTAAAATTTTTACCTGCAAATAACCACACCAGCCTGCCTCTCCCCGCTGTTAAGTTCCAGCCGCAACCCTAACATTTAACCTCTTATCTTATCAAGATTTTTCATTCAAGCCGGCAATAATTCGAGATTTCACCGCTGCCGACTTCTCTGCTTGCAATTTTAGCAAGACACTGGTAATAAAGACTAACAATTGTTGGGATACTTTTACTTTCCGATCCGGCAGCCTGCATCCAGAACATAACCCGGATGTTAGCCGGAAAGGCTAAATCAGAAACAAAACAAGGATTCAATTATGGCAACCAGAGAAGAACTTGACGACATGTATGATGACTGCCAGGAAACCAAGGACTACGTTGAGGTAGCCTTGGGTGCCTTTAATGATCTTAATGATCAGGAATGGGCAGAGGAGCTTTATGAGGAAGGAGCCGATTGGGCAGCCACTGCTGAAGATTTTTTGGCTCTGATGAAAGGGGCAAAGATAATTTATCAGGATGATGAAAAGGCCGCCGGATATTTCGAACAGGCCAAAAAACTGTGCAGGACTGCCAGTGAAATGATCGAGCTGGCCAAGGCGGTTGCCGAAGGCGGCCAGAAGGATCAGGCCAAAGAGCTTTTTCTTGCCGCATCGGAAAAAGCTGATAAGGCATCGGAGTTTTTGGCTCTTGCCCAGCAAATCAGCGAGCATCTGGGCGACAATGAACTTGCCGCCGAGATAAGTGCCAAAGGGCGGGGAAAATGCACCACCGCCGCCGATTTTGTCGATCTGGCCAAGGGCATGAAAGAGGAATTTAACGATGAGGAACAGGCCAAGGAAGTTCTGCTTTCGGCGGTCGATGTCTGCAAGACCGGCGAGGATTTCGCTTCTTTGGCCGTAACCGCCGATCAGCTTTTCCCCGGTGCCGAAATGGGCCGCAATCTGTATAAGTCTGCAGAGGAGAAGGTTAGCTCCGGTGTTGATATGGGCAGCCTGGCCAAGGCAGTAGTTACCAATCTGGATGATAAGGAATACGGCCGGGAACTGTTCAGCAAGGCCCTCGGCATGATGGATGAAGGTGCCGAACTGATGGAACTGGGAGCAATGGTCAATGAGGCCCTGGCCGACAAGGAACTAACCTTGAGCATTTACAAACAGGCTGGAGACAAGTTTTCCAGTTTTGATGAGCTGACAAAACTTGCCGACCTGGTGGTTGCCAACGCAGACAGCAAGGAATATGCAAGTGAAGTCTTGCTTAAGGCTGCAGGCGTTGAGGATGATGCGGTCAAGCTGGTTGGCGTAGCCGAAAAACTTGCCGGTGAAATCGGCAACGCCAGTGGAGCCGTGGAAGTCCTGCATGCTGCTGAAAATGCAGTGAAAACCAATGCCGAATTTAATCAGGTTGCTGATGCCGTCCTTAAAATCGGCACGGAAAAGTCCTGGCTTGATGACATTACCTTGCAAAAGGAAAAACGTGCCGAATTCGGCAAGCTGTACGAAGGCTATATCAAGCGTGAACTTGAGGCCATGAACGGGGCAACCCTGAAAAATCTCGGCCATGAGGTAATTGAAACCACCGGCGACAAACCCTACGCCCGCAAGATTTATGTCAATGCCGAAAAGAAAAGCAATTTCTTTGACGAATATACCGAGCTGGCAACCCTGATTGCAAATGATCTGGGGGATCTGGAATGGGCAGGAAAGATTTACAAAAAATTGCTTGAAACAACCGATGATTTTGTCAAGCAAAAGCATATTGCCGAGGGCTTGATGTTCGATGTGCAGGATAGCAAGGCGGCTGAGAATGTCTTCAAAAAAATGGAAGAAAAATGTGAGAAGACAGGCGATTATATAAAACTGGGCGTTGCGGTAAATGAGATTCTTGGCTCAGAGGAATGGGCTAGATCGCTATTTCAGACTGCCCAGGTGGAAAGCCGAGATATTTATGAATTGCTAACCCTGTCCGGAAAAATTCTGGCACAGTTTAATGACCGGGCATGGGCAGATGAGCTATACGCCATCTGTGTCGGCAAACTTGCCAGCTACAACCAGTTGGAACATTTTTTCGGCATCATCAGTTTCCAGACCAGCGACAAGGTGCTGCTCAAAAAACTGCATGAAATGATGGAGAAAAAGTTTACCTCAGCTCAGGCCCTATCCTACCTTGCCGAGAGTGTTGAAAGAAGGTTTGACGACCAGGCATGGGCAGAAAGAATGCGTACCAAGGCGGCAAATGCCGAGGATGACGAATCATTGATGGCAGCCGTTTTTGGCTAAATTAAATTTTATCGGGCCGATTGGAGCTGTTTGCTACTCGCAATAATCGGCCCGTTTTAACCAGCCGCACATTATACCGTTATGGTTTGTGCAAATACAACATCAACGAATTTTAAGAATCTATAAGTAATGAGAAAAAGGTCTGTTGTCAGGTTAATTATATATTCGTTAGCAATTATAATTCCTATCTTGTCAGTGATGAATTGTACAGGATGGGGAACTGATGATATGCAGGTAGACCAGTGCTATATTGACACACCATTCTTAAGAAAAATTTCTGATTATTGTTATGCTACCTTATTCTTCTCAGCTTTTATTTTGGGCTTGCCAATTATTGTTTATGCAGGTACGATAATTATTCTCGTAGAAGTGCCAATATTCTTGATATCAAAAATTAAAAATAAACTAAACACGAGCAAATAATATTAACAGCATAACCAGCCGCTTTACGAGGCGTTTTGAGGATTACGGTTTTTCAAATTTATCAGCAAAGCAGAACAAAATCATTCAATCCAAGTTTAAGGGGGGGGGAGTCACGTCGCCCCTAAGTTCATAGTTGGGTTAATTAAACAGGAGAAAATAATGGAACTTGAAGCAACGTGGATGCGGGCAGTAAAGGTATGGTGGTCATTCTTCTGGAGAAAAACTATTGCACTCATAGTCGGAATTACCCTCGGCACTATTATTGTAATTCTTATTGGGCTTGTACTTAGGGTTTCGGGAGCATCTGATGAAATAATCCACTTAACAATCAGATCCATTGGGATGCCAATCGGGGTGATTATAGGTTTCCTTGCTTCCATAGTCTGTATAAAAATGATTTTAGGCAAAGATTTTGGTGAATTTCGCTTGATTTTATTGCAATCAAGTAAAACAGAATAATCACCTGACAAGTAGTTTCACCGGGTTCGTTCCACTCGCCGGTGAGCTGTGCTTTATCTCACCAACAGTTCGCCGGCAGCTCATTTCAACCTAAAGATTTCTTTGAAAAATGTCTGCCTAAAATTATCAGCAATAATTTCATTGGCTTAATCCAGGCGGGACTGTCCGTAACAAACTTTTTACAAATCTGTCAAAAATTATGCTTTTTTTGTTGACCATTCGTTTAGGTTTGACTAAAAAGGGCGTAACAATTTTTTAGCCGAGCTTAACGGATCTTGCGGAAAATGTTATCGATAAGTAACAATTTTACCTGCCGTATCTTGCTGACGGCTAACCAAACAACCGCTAACATAGGAGCCTTTACAAATTATGAGTAAGATCCTGGCAGTTGAACATAGGAATAAGGAATTGCATATTCGTTTAGGCGGTGCTTACAACACCAAGACTGCGGCCTTGCTGAGCGTGGTAATGAATCAGGCCTATGAAGGACAGGAAAGGATTCTGGTTAATACTGATGAGGTTACCGAGGTTGCCGATAATTCAAGGAATACTCTGGGCAACCTGCTCAAAATGCTGCAGCTTCCCGGCTCAAAGGTTTTTCTCACCGGCGAGATGGGCGGCAAGATTGCAAGCAATGAGTTTGGGGTGATTTCCCGCAGCCCTGCCTCTAGCCGGTGCGAAAATTGCTCAACTAGCTGCAGCAGCGGCAAATGCAAATGATTGGATAAGGTTTATTTTGGGTGGCCGGAACTAGATACCGGCTCTTGTCGTCAGGAATTTATCCTGATGCTTTTTTATGGGTGGACATATTTTTACGTCTAGTTAATGGCCGG
This sequence comes from Deltaproteobacteria bacterium, assembly GCA_002747805.1. Lineage (GTDB taxonomy): Bacteria > Desulfobacterota > Desulfobulbia > Desulfobulbales > Desulfocapsaceae > SZUA-575. Next base: position 11,714 of record PDQP01000003.1, on the reverse strand, counting down.
ATGTCTGCTGAATTTATTATTTTTTGGAGGGGATTATGTCTAAAGCATTGATTGTTTATGGTTCAACCACAGGAAACACCGAGGCAGTAGCCGAGCAGATTAGCGGCATACTGGAAGAGAAAGGAATTGAAGTTACCTTGAAAAATGTTACCGATGCTACCGTTGACGAGCTTGGCGGTGATTATGACCTGACCTTGCTTGGTTCTTCCACCTGGGGAGACGACGAGATTGAGTTTCAGGAAGATTTTGAACCGTTTTTTGAAGAGCTTGGCAATGCAAACCTGAAAGACAAGAAGGTGGCAGTTTTCGGCTGCGGCGACTCAAGCTACGAGTTTTTTTGCGGAGCCGTGGACAAACTTGACGAAAAATTAACCGATATGGGAGCCAAGCAGGTTAATGAGGGCCTGCGTATTGACGGCGATCCTTCAGAGGCTTCCAGCGAGATTGACGGCTGGGCCGCTGACGTGGCAGCAAGCATCTAGCAGATTCCAGGCAGCAGGGCGTCCGGCTTGTTTCATCAGGGGCCGGATGCTTTGCTGTTTTTTTTGTTTCCCAAGTTAGTTACTACTAATAAACGATAAGCCTTACAAACTTGAATAATCAGGGAGCTAATAATGACCAGTCCGGCCAACAAAAACTACAATCAGAGAAGAAGGAAACTTTGGCAGATTTCCAGCTCTTATTACTGCTCAATCATGGGCATTTGTTTAAGCAGGGCAAAGCTGCAAAAATTAAAAAGAAAAAAAGTATTTGATCTTGATTCATCGCTTTCAGATTATCATATCCACAATCGGTTTTCCGGCCTTTCCGGCAGCAAAACACCTCAAAGCAGGACACTTCACAAGGAGCTGGACACCACTTATCGGGCGGCGGTAAAAAAATATGCCGAATGCCGCAATCCAGAAGAAATTATCAGTAAGTGGCAGCAGGATTTTACAGAGGGCAGTATGGCCGGTGCCTACTGGGCGATAATGACCCATCCCGAATCTGACCGCAGCGTGATTGACCGCATTTACGGTGATTGTCATATGAAAAGTTTTGAGTGTTTTACCGCACAAAGACGTGAAAATATGTTGCTTGGTAAATATCGGGATGAAAGCATCAATCTGAAAAAAGTGCTGGAACAGCAGCAGGCGGAACTGGCTGAGGAGAAGAGAAAAAGGCAGGCCGAGGGTGCTGAGGCCAACCGAAACCTGCAGAAACTAAAGAAATATCAGCTTGACAACGATCGGCTGAAAAAACTGGGCGATGAGCTAAGTGCCAAACTTGCCAGCCACACTGCTTACCAGCAATTAGACGAAACCAGGGCAGCCCTTTTGCAGGAGCAGCGGCAGACGGCCTTATTGACGGAACAAATTGACCAGCTTCACGCCAGACTAAATGAGCTTGAGAACAATAGAAACCGTCTTGAAGAGCAAATATTTGAAAGGGATTTTGAGATACAAATGCTCAAGGAACAGGGCGTTGAACAGCAATTTCCCGCCGCAGCGGAAATGGCCGAAGAAGATTTTACCGGCTCCCCGTCCTGCGAATCCTGTAATGGCGACTGTGTCTGCCCGATGAATAATGTGCTAAACGGCAAAACGGTCCTTTATGTGGGCGGACAGCGGAAGATGATTTCCCGCTACAAACAGGTAATTGAGCAGTCTGGCGGAGAATTTATTTACCATGACGGCGGCCATGAGAGTGCCAAACATATGTTGCCCAAGCTGCTTACCGGAGCTGATGCGGTGTTCTGTCCCATCGACTGCGTCAGCCATGATGCCTGTAAATGCGTGAAAAAATTCTGCAAAAAATATCAAAAACCATTCGTGATGATGAGAAGTTCAGGGGTTTCCTCTCTTGCCAAGGAGCTGGAAACCATTAACCATCAAATTCAATGAGGTAAAAGTAATGGAGCAAACCAGTTTTTTGGCGGCAGATACGAGAAACGGCAATCTGCATATCACCCTGTCCGGCAGTTTTGATGAGCAGAAAGCAAGGGAAGTAGGCCGTTGTATTCACAAGGAATACGTAGGTGAAGGCAATGTTTTTATCAATACCAGCGGCATAACCGAGGTAAAACCCCGCTCCCGCAATGCCTTTAATGGTGTAATCGAGGAATTTGCCCTTCCTGAAGACCGGATTTACTTCAAGGGCGAAAAAGGCCGGGATATTTGTCATGACCACGGCCGGGTTATTGTGGCTAAATCAGGAAAACACAAACATTGCAGCGGCAGATGTAAAAATTGCAAATGCCGTAACCAAACGCATTAAACCAACTCACCTTCATATAATTCATTGTTATAGCGGTAATAAAAGTCAGCTCCGGGCCATAAAAATAATCGGCTCAGGAGCTGACTTTTGCTGCAAAAGCACCTTATCCCTGATGAAAAATCTGCCTCAGTTCACGATTGCTTAACCTGCCTAGCCATTTTTCCCCGGTGGCAACGGTCATCTCGGCCAGATTCTTTTTCTGCTGAATCATGGCATCAATCTTTTCTTCAAAGGTATTTTTGGTGATAAAACGGTGAACCGTAACCTTGTTTTGCTGGCCGATACGGTAGGCCCGGTCGGTGGCCTGGCTTTCCACCGCCGGATTCCACCATAAATCATAGTGAATCACCTGAGAGGCAGCGGTGAGATTAAGGCCGGTTCCAGCGGCTTTCAGCGACAGGATAAAAATCCGGTCAGCCCGATTGTTCTGAAACCGCTCCACCATATCGGTCCGCTCCTTGACCGTGCATCCGCCGTGGTAAAAAAGCGGCGTTTCATCATAGCGTTCTGCAAGAAAACTGGTCAGCAAACTGCCCATTTCCTTAAACTGGGTGAAAACAAGCACCTTTTCCCCGGCTGCCAGAATGGCATCAAGCAGCTCAAAAAGCAGGCTGGTCTTACCGGAAAGAGCCGGATCCAAATTCTTGTTTTTAAGAAAATTGGCCGGATGGTTACAGATCTGTTTCAGGGCAAGAATCATCTGCAAAACCAGCCCCTGACGCTTAAAGAGAGAGTCATCGTCTGAGTAGCCTTCAATCTCATCCATGGCCGCCAGCATGGTCTTTTCGTAGAGTGCCGCCTGCTCCGAGGTAAGGACGGCCAACTGGTTCTGCTCCACCTTGTCGGGCAAATCGCTGATAATAGAACTATCGGTCTTCATCCGCCGCATCATAAAAGGCGCCGTAACCGCACGGAATTTATTTGCAGCATCTAGATCATGGGAAACCTGAATGGGAGTTGCATACTCATCCCTGAACACCTTGGACGAACCGAGGTAGCCCTTGTTGGTATAGTCCATAATTGACCAGAACTCGCTAAGCCGGTTTTCCACCGGCGTACCGCTCATGGCAATACGGGTTTCGGCCGGAATACTTTTTACCGCCTTTGACTGGGCAGTTTTTTCATTTTTGATATTTTGAGCCTCATCAATGATCATCGCCTGCCATTTCTTTTTTTTCAGCCTGGCCGCATCGGAACGAAGCACCCCGTAACTGGTCAGGAGAATATCGTGGTCAAACTGTTTAAGGTTCCGCCCCGTGCCATGATAAAGATGGGTGCTTAGCTGCGGGGTAAAACGCTCAATTTCCGCCTGCCAGTTGGCAAGAAGTCCGGTGGGGACGGCAACAAGATATTGCCCTGCCGGGTTTTCCTCCTTTAGTTTGAGCAGAAAGGTCAGCACCTGCAAGGTTTTGCCAAGACCCATATCATCTGCCAGCAGGCTACCAAAACCAATCCGGCTGTTATGATACATCCACTGCCAGCCCCGCTGCTGATAGGGACGCAGCTCGGCCTGCAGCCCCCGAGGCTGGGGAATATCCTCCACTGTGGAAATCTGGCGAATCAGCTCCTGAACCTCCGGGGTCAGTTCAACCCTTGCCCCTTCATATTCTTCGGCAAGAGCGGCCTGAAGCAACTGGTGGCTGCCAAGTTCTGCATGTGCATCCAGTTTTTTCCGCAGGCGGGCCAGCTCGTTTTCATCGGCATAAAAATATTGTTCCCTAAAGCGGAACAGCCCGGATGCCTTGTCGAGCAGGGCATTAAATTCTTCCCTGGTAAGCAGGGCATCGCCGATGGCAACCCGCCAATCGAAATTAAGCAGCTTGGTCAGGGTCAGTGAGGCCGGGCCGCCGCTGCCTTTACTCAGCCGCAGGGAAACCATCGGCTTTAGCAGCCGCTGCAGGGATTTGGGCAGGACAACCTCCAGCCCCAGCAGCCTGATTGCCGGCATCAATTTAATCAAAAAAGGAGACATCTGCTCCAGATTTAGTAAAAGCGGCCTTTTTCCCCTGCTGTTGATATAATCTTCCAGCCCATGAATAAAGGGGGTCAGCCTGGTCAGGCCGGGCAGAATCCTGAACCGCTCATCGGCCAGTTCCGGCTCGGTCAGCACCCGAGCAAGCGAAAGCGGCAGCTCATCCGGCTGTTCCTGGTCGCCAAAGGCAATGGACAGGGCAAAATGTTCATCGCCTCTTTCCTTCACCTGCACCAAGGGCTGAAAACGGCTGGAAGAGACCACATGATAACGGTCAAGCCAGGCCTTGATGCCGCCGCCGGTGGTTTTTTCGCCAATTTCCTTAAATGAAACCAGCTTGCCGCCAAAAAACAGCTCTTCCACCGCATCCTGTTCACCCTTTTTCGGAGTAGTGGCAAGATGCCGGATTAGCCGATCGATAAAAATGGATAAAAGCACCTCGGCCTGATGTTGCAGCCGCGAGATGGTGGTTTTGCTTCTGCCAGCTCTTTTCAGAAAAACCAGATCAAAATCAAGACGGCTCTCAAGTTCTGCTGCCAGTTTTCCGGCCTGCGGCTCAATGGCGGCCGGCAGCCAGCGGATAAGAATGGTTCCCTTCCTGCCTGCGGCCACCTGCGGAATAATATCGCCTGCCTGCAGCAGATGAAGAGCGGCATACAAGCTCTGATGCAGGGCGGCAATGGCCGGCTGGTAATCCGGCAGGTAGTCCGGCCTGATGCGGGCAAGCAGACCAATCATCTCTTCAAAACTTGTAGCTGCCAGATCGCCGCCCAGTTCAACCCGGTTTTCAGGATCAATATATATTTCGGCGGTGCTGCGGCGGCTTAATTTATCTTCACCTTCTTCCAGGCCAAGGGCTGCCGCCAGAGTAAGCCGTCCGGCCAAAATACGAGCGGCAGCCTTGACGGCACGGCTGAGGCGTGCTGCATACTTTTTCTTAAAATCACCGGCAGGATAAAAGGCCGGTTCAGCAGGAAGAAGCTCCAGCATCGGAGCGGCCACATCGGGCAAGGCCGAAAAATCGATACTATCGTAGATGGCCTCCGGCTTTTCATTTTTACGTTTCTTACGGGTCAGCGGCACAAGCTCTGTAAATTTGGGGATGGCGACCTGCTCTTCCGGGATCTGAATATCTCTTTTTTGCAGTTCCTTAAGCAAATCAATCCCGTGCATTTCAAAGACCAGAAAGGGATTGTTATCAATCTCGCGGCTGAGCAGATAAACCACTGCGGCCAGATGTTTGCAGGGAACTGCCCAGTCGGGACAACTGCAGTGCATTTTCAGATCCGTCCATTTGTCAGGAAAAACCTTGATGCCGCATTCCTCGGCAATGTCAAGGATACCGGGATGTAATTCACGGTTAAGCAGTCCGGCAATCAGGGCCGGATGCTGCTCCAGTGCATCCAGAAGCTGGACTGCATCTTCTGCAAAAAACGGCGGCACCGTGATACTGACCGCATAAGGAGCTGCCCTTCTGCCGGCAACTCTTGCCTTGATCTGATTTTTATTTACCCTAAGAGATTTGACCCAGCCGTTTCGGGCATAAGATGCTCCCCTCGGCAGCCGGTTATCATAATCCACTTCGGTTAATGCCCCAAGCCAGCGGCTGCCCCACCAGGTTTTGCCAAATTGTATTGCCATATTTCCTTCCTTATGTCAGATTACCGCCGAATTTCCCTTTGGGAAAACTTATAAGTCTAAAAATAATTTTACCATGTAATCCTGCGAGGTTTAAGTTGCCCACTATTTCACGGCATAATCAAAAAAAACTACAGCTTGCCGGCTGGCTGGCTCTCTTTGGTTCCGCCTTCTTTTTTTATCTGGCGACCCTGATTATCCATTGGGGAGAAGCGGTGGTAAATATTTCCCCGCCCTACTACGTCTTTGCCCGCTTTCTCCTTGGTTTTACCATGGTTTGCCTGACCATGCTGGTTTGCCGCCAGCGGCTTAGACCCGTGCGTTACCATTATCTGATTGGCCGGGCGGCGGGCAATACCATCGCCGTTTACTGCTTCTATAAGGCTGTTGCCGCCGGCAGCGTGGCGGAAGGTAATATCCTGAATATGACCTACCCGCTATTTATTGCCGTTTTCACCTGGATATTTTACCAAAACCAGCGGCAGTGGTTTACCCTCGTGGTGGTGGCTGTCGCCTTTACCGGGGTCTGGCTGGTACTGATGCCGCCGGGCAGCATGGCCTTTCCCGTCCATAACGGTTGGGGGCTTTGCTCCGGGCTTAGTGCCGCATCTGGTATAATTTATCTAAATATCAGCAGAAAATATCACGATTCGCAGACCATTTTATTTTTTATGTTCGGCATTGGCGGCCTGGCCCTTCTCGCCTTTTCCCATAATGACCTTTTCTGGCCGAACCGGACCGAATTTTTCTATCTGCTGACCTGCTCGCTGGCCGGAGTGGGCGGCCAATATCTGATGACCTTTGGTTTTCGTTATGTAACCGCTCTGGAAGGCTCGATTATTACCTCATCAAGGATTCTGCTGGCGGCAGTAATGGGGCCGCTGCTTACCCTTGAGCCGTCCCTTGGCTGGCCGGGCTGGCTGGGAGCCTTTTTAATCTTTGCCGCCAATGCGGCTCTGGCCTGGCAGCACAGCAAGGGCAGCGAACCTGAATAGCCGCCAATCAGGCACCATCCACCAGCACAATGTCCCTGGCCTCGGTTCTATTCATATTTTCCGGATTCTTGACTACCCTGAACTCAAAGACACTTGAGGAATCAAGCAGCAGATGATCATATGAGCCAGTACATTTGGAGCAGTGAAAAAATACCGTTTCGGCGGTCAGCCCATCCTTGCCGGTGATATAATAACGCATAAAACCAAAGCCCCGATCCGGGTTATAATTGATCGGCACGCCCCGATACCATTCCTCCCCGTCCGCATTCTGGATGGGCAGCAGGCCCGGCACCAGAAAACCGGAAAGAAAACTGTCGGCGGCCTCTTTCAGCTCATTGCTGACATTTTTGAAGGCAATAATCTCCACCCGGCAGCCCATATTCTGCAGGGCAATGACCAGTCTGATAAAATCTCCATCGCCAGTCAGCAGGATGACCCGATCCAGATTTCTTGCCTGCAGCAGGGCATCAATGGCAAGATCCATATCGGCATTGGCCTTGGTGGTCAGCACCCCTTCATCATCAACAAAATGCTTTACATATTTCTTGATTACCTTAAAACCGCATTGACGCAGGATATTATGATACCTGTATATTTTCTGCCGGTACTCGGCATCCTCTCTGGTTCTGGTTCGATCTTCGGCAAGGTAGCAATTTGCTCTGAGCAAGGTTGACTGTCCAAGATTGGCCAGATCGACCAGTATATCGTAACGCATGCCGTATCCGCCGCAAAAGCGGATGTTCTCGGCATCCACATAAATTCCCGTTTTCAGCATAATTTCCCGATACTAAGTTTATTCCCACTCTATGGTTGCAGGCGGTTTGGATGAAATATCATAAACCACCCGGTTCACCCCCCTGACCTCATTGATAATTCTGGTTGAAATTGCCGCCAGAATATGATCAGGAATCCTTGACCAGTCGGCAGTCATGGCATCCTTTGAGTCCACCGCCCGAATGGCGATCACATTTTCATAGGTTCTGCTGTCGCCCATCACGCCGACCGTCTGAATCGGCAGCAATACCGCAAAGGACTGCCAAACCTTACGGTACCAGCCGGATTTTTTCATCTCCTCCAGCACAATCAGATCGGACTGACGAAGTATATCAAGCCGCTCCCTAGTAACACCGCCCATGATGCGGATGCCAAGACCCGGCCCCGGAAAGGGTTGTCTATACACCGCCTCTTCCGGCAGGCCAAGCTCCAGCCCCAACGCCCGTACCTCATCCTTAAACAGCTCCCGAAGCGGCTCAATCAAATCCAGCTTCATCACCTCCGGCAGGCCGCCCACATTATGATGCGATTTAATGGGAGCCCCGCCCCTGAAAGAGACCGATTCAATCACATCCGGGTACAGGGTTCCCTGCACCAGATATTTAACCTCACCCAGCTTTTCAGCTTCCTGTTCAAAAATCTTTATAAAACCAAGGCCGATGCGTTTTCGTTTGATTTCGGGATCGGTAACGCCGTCAAGTTCGGCCAGAAAAAAATCGGCGGCATCGACATCCACCACCTTAAGATTGCTGGTACTGCGGAAAAACTGCAAAACGGCCTCGGACTCGCCGTAACGCATTAGACCATTATCCACATAAATGCAGGTAAGCTGCCCCCCGACCGCCCGATGAACCATGGCCGCCGCCACCGAGGAATCAACCCCGCCGGACAAGGCACAGATAACCTGGTCTTTGCCAACCTGCTCCCTGATCACCGCAACGGCGGATTCAATAAATGACTGCACAGTCCAGGACGGACGGCAGCCGCAGACACCGAAGATAAAATTATCCAGAATCTGACCGCCGATTTCGGTATGCACCACCTCTGGGTGAAACTGCACCCCGGTCAAAGGCTTTTCCCGATGCTGTATGACCGCATAGGGCGAATGCTTGCTGGTGGCGGCGGCCTCAAACCCGGCCGGCAACTCCTCGATCCGGTCGCCGTGGCTCATCCAGACCTGATGCTTGGCATCTCCGGTTCCCAAGTCGGCCAAAATCCCCGCCGCCTGATTAACCGCCAGAAATGATTGACCAAATTCACGCTTTTTTGCCCTCTCTACCCGGCCGCCTAATAATTTGACCATTAGCTGGACGCCGTAACAGATCCCAAGCACCGGAATACCCAAATCAAAAAGGGCCGGATCAAGATGAGGGGCATCCTCATCATATACCGAACAAGGGCCGCCGGACAGGATCACCCCGCTCGGCTGCAGCTCTTTTATCCTGCCTAATTCAAGGGAAAACGGGTGAATTTCGCTGTAAACCTGTTTTTCCCGAATCCTTCTGGCTATCAGTTGGGTGGTCTGGGAGCCGAAATCCAGAATTATTATTTTTTCCTGTTTAACTTCCATAAACTATGCGGTTCTATAATTTGGTGCTTCTTTAGTAATGATAACATCATGCACATGGGATTCACGAAGACCTGCCGCCGAAATACGCACAAATTTCGCCTTCTGCTGCAGCTCCTCAATGGTTGCCGCCCCGACATAGCCCATACCGGAACGCAAACCGCCAAGAAGCTGGTAAACAACGCCTGCCAGCGGCCCCCGATACGGCACCTTGGCCTCAATGCCCTCCGGCACCATCTTGGCGGCCGAAACATTATCCTGAAAATAACGATCCGATGAACCCTTGCTCATCGCTCCCAGGGAACCCATGCCGCGGTAGCCCTTGTAGGTTCTGCCCTGATAGATAAAGGTCTCGCCGGGAGTTTCGTCAGTACCGGCAAACAGGCTGCCGATCATAATCGAGCTGGCCCCGGCCCCGATGGCCTTGGCTATCTCGCCGGAATGCTTGATACCGCCATCGGCAATCACCGGAATATCGTGTTTAAGAGCGGCCTTGACACAGTTGGCCAGAGCCGTCATCTGCGGCACGCCGACCCCGGCCACAATCCGGGTGGTACAAATGGAACCCGGCCCCACCCCAACCTTAACCGCATTGGCTCCGGCATTAACCAGCACCTCAACCGCCTCGCCGGTGGCGATATTACCGGCTATTATCTGCAGATCAGGAAAGGCCCCCCTGACCGCCTCAACTGCCCGGATTACATTTCTGGAATGGCCGTGGGCCGAATCGATCACCACCACATCCACTCCGGCGTTCACCAGTTGCTGGGCATGCTCCTCAATGCCGCTGCCTACCCCGACGGCGGCGCCGACTATCAGCCGTCCATATTCATCCTTGGCGGCATTGGGGTATTTTTTAATTTTTTCCAGATCCTTGATGGTAATCAGCCCCTTCAGGCTGCCGTCATCATTGACCACCAAAAGTTTTTCGATCCGGTGTTCATGGAGCAGGGCCTTGGAGTGATTCAAATCAATACCGGCCTTGGCAGTAACCAGATCCTTGCTGGTCATCACATCATCAACCCTAAGATCGGGGTCGGAGACAAAACGCAGATCACGATTGGTAACAATGCCGACCAGCTTACCATCATCCAGCACCGGCAGGCCGGAGATCTTGTAACTGGACATAATCTCCTGCACCTCGGCCACCGACTGGCTGCGGGTAACCGTGATGGGGTCAATAATCATGCCGTATTCCGACTTTTTGACCTTTTCCACCTCCCTAGCCTGCTGCTTGATGCTCATATTCTTATGGATAATGCCGATCCCGCCCTCTCTAGCCATAGCAATAGCCGTGCGGCTTTCGGTTACAGTATCCATGGCAGAGCTGATCAGCGGTGCATTGAGCTTGATGCTGCCGGTCAGTCTGGTAACCAGGCTGACTTCACCAGGCAGCACTTCCGAGGCGGCTGGAACTAAAAGTAAATCATCAAAGGTAAGAGCTATTTCAATATCATCCGGTAACATGGTATCTCCTTCAGACCAATAGGGAAAATTATTTTAATTTGCGGGCAGGGCAGAAAAAAAAGGTTTTTTGGACAAAAATTCATTATTCTTGGACAAAGCTAATTACGCCGAATAAGGCAAAACATCAACTAGGAAAACCAGGCCATGATCATCTCCATACACCCCAAAGACCCCCAACCAAGACTAATCTCGCAGGCCGTTCAGCACCTGAAAAAAGGTGCGGTGATCTGCTACCCCACCGACACCGGCTATGGTCTCGGCTGCGATCTATTCAACCCCAAGGCAGTAAAAAGGCTTTACCAGCTCAAAAAAAGACCAGCCAACAAGCCGTTTTCAATTATCTGCTCCGACCTCAAGGATATAAGCAGATATGCCCACGTCTCCAATACCGCCTACCGGCTGCTGAAAAGGAACCTGCCCGGTGCCTATACCTTCGTCCTGCCCGGTACCAAACTGGTGCCGAAATCCATGCTGACCAAGCAGAAAACGGTGGGAATCAGAATGCCGGATCATAATATATGCAGGCAGCTAGTAAAAGAGCTAGGCAACCCGCTAATCAACACCAGTGTCCAGACCGAAGAAGATGAACTGCCGCTGAACAACGCCCGCGAAATCCAGCAAAACCTAAGCGGCAGGATAGACGTTATCATAGATGGAGAACCGGTTTTTCCCAATCCGTCCTCCATCATTGATCTAATCGGCAGCAGCCCGGCAATCATCAGGGCCGGCCAGGGAGATCCTAGTCCTTTTCAGTAATCAGAGCATCCTTTAGCGATCTGCTCATGGTGAAATGAACTGTCTTTCTTGCTGGTATATTCATCATGGCCCCGGTCTTGGGATTTTTAGTACTCCTCGCCTTTCTGGTTCTGGTGGTAAAACTGCCGAACCTTCTCAGCTCAACCCGGCGTTCTTCCTGCAGGGCCTCGCCCACGGTCTGCAAAATCGCATCAACAGCAATGGCGGCATCTTTAGCAGGCAGGGAAAGCTCGCTTTTTATCCGATCTATCAAGTCTTTTTTTAGCATTTTTATTGGTTACAAGGGAAT
>PDQP01000047.1 GCA_002747805.1 Deltaproteobacteria bacterium | reverse complement strand
CAGCACACGATACTACCAGAATCATAATGATTCAAGCATGTGTAAAAAATTGGTTATAGAGAACAATATCAGGATAACGATACAACCGACTTCAAATCGGCGATTGTATAGTTGTAATGTTATTCACCTGCCGCAGTATAATCGGTACGGCAAACTCGGCTCCTAGCCAGCCTGATAAGTCTCAAAAATATGGCGGGCGGCAGCTAAGTACTGCTCCTTGCTGCCTGCCTTGTTAAGCCGTTTCAGGCTTTTTTTATCTTCCGGAAAGGAAAAGGCAAGGTATTGCCAAATTTGTTTCATCCTGCCCAAAAGATGGGCGGGGCCAGCCAGCCTTTGTTCATAGCGGCGGTATAATTCGTCATGAAAGGCGGCAAGGCGGGCGGCAGCATCCGGCTGGTCTCGCCCGGTCTTGATTTTCATGGGCAGAAAAGGGTCGGCGATTATGCCCCGGCCAATCATCCAGCGGTTTACTCCCCCAAGCCTTGCCACAAGCGAGCTAAATATTTCCGGGCTGGTGATATCCCCGTTATAAACCAGAGTATGCCTGCTGGCAGCTTTAAGTTTTATAAAACTTTCCGGGTCGGTGCTGCCGGAGTAACGCTGCCTGCCAAGCCTTGCATGGATGATGATTTCTACCAGGGGATAATCATTGAGCCTTGGCATAAGCTGCTCCATTTCAGCAAATTGATTAAACCCCAGCCTGGTCTTGATGGAGAGCCTGATCGGCAACAGGGGCAGCACCTGATCCAGAAATAACATAATTTTTTCGGGATAAGGTAGCAGGCCGGAACCCCTTCTCTTTTTGGCTACCCTCGGCATCGGGCAGCCAAGATTCCAGTTGACCTGCTCATAGCCCAAATCTGCCAGACGGCGGCCAGCGGCAAGGAAATCATCCTTATTGGTATAGAGAAGCTGCGGAATAACCGGCATCTTCCGGTTATTTTCCGGCAGAATATCGCGTAAAAGCTTATCCTTGCGGGAATGCCGCTGAGGATTGATAAAGGGCGCCACGCATCCGTCCACTCCGCCAAAATGCTCGGCATAACAGGTGCGGAAGGTATAATCCGTCAGCCCTTTAAGCGGTGCCAGATAAATAAACGGCTGGTTTTCCTGCAAGTTCATCTAAGAACCCTCTGCCAGCAGATGCAGATCCCGGCCGGTCGGACTTTGAAAGACCCTTAGCTCAAATTCGGGAATTACCGCCAGCAGGTGATCAAAAATATCCGCCTGAATAGCCTCATAATTTGCCCATAAGGTATCCTTGGAAAAGACATATATTTCCAGCGGCAGGCCGGTTGTCCCCGGCGGAAGCTGGCGTACCAGAAAAGTCATGTTCTGGTGTATATTATGGTTATTTCTCAGGTAAGCCACCACATAGGCCCTGAACACGCCGATATTGGTCTGTCGGCGTCCGTTGATATCGCAAGGCATCTGGCCGCCTGCTTCCTCGGTTATTTCCTGCTTTTTTTGTTTCAGATATTCTTCCAGAATCCTGATTTTCTCAAATCTGGCCAGCATCTCCTCATCGCAGAATCTGATCGAACTTATATCTATCAGAATTGGCCGTTTTATCCGTCTGCCGCCGGATCTTTTCATCCCCCGCCAGTTTTTGAAAGAGGATGCAACCAGGGCATGGGTGGGGATGGTGGTTACGGTTTTATCCCAGTTCTGCACCTTTACCGAATGGATGGTCATGGATAATACATCGCCGTCCGCCCCGTACTGCGGCATTTCTATCCAGTCTCCAACCTGAATCATATCGGTGGCGGTAAGCTGGAGAGAGGCAACAAAACCAAGGATGGAATCCTTGAAAATCAGCATGGTTACTGCCGTAAGACCGCCCAAAACCGAGAATATGCCAAGGGGGGATTTGCCGGTAAAAATTGAGGCAATAAAAATAACGCCGAGAACATAGGTGATAATCTTTCCTGCATCCACACAGGCTTGCAGATATTGTTTCCGGTGTTTTCTCAGGAGCTTATGAATGTCGTTAACGGTGTCAAGAAAGGCGGTTATGGTAAAAATCGCCACCACGACATGAGCCGCCATAGCCAGCCTTTTGAACATAATATACATGGTGGTGCCAGGCTCGAGCAGGGCATCAACAGATATGGAAATCACCATTACCGAGATAAACCAGCTTGCCTTTTGCACCAGGCCGTTATCCAGAATAGGATCATCCCAGGTGTATTTGTTGCTGCGAATCCATTTTTGGACAACGGGCAGAAAAATCCGCCTGACAACCAGGGTGGACAAGGCGGCGATCATCAAAACCAGCAGGCAGGTGATGGCCGATGAAATCAGGGTGACTAAATCGGGCGGCAGATTATATTGAGCCAGCCAGCCTTGCAGAATATTCTCGGCCGGGGTGTCTATTACGGTGTTAGTATCCAAAATTTTCTCCATATATGATAAATAAGTTCCTCTATCGCATAGTTCATCGGCGAGTGCAACGAGTCCGGTGAAACGGCTTGTTAGCCCTCTATACCTCAGCGGCAATCTCACCGGCAATAAGCTCTGCCTGTTTCAATACCGTTTCGGTTGCCAGTTTTTGCATATCCGGTGGGTAGCCATATTGCCTGAGTGTACGCTTGATAATTACTTTCAGTTTTGCCCGCACACTTTCCTTTATTGTCCAGTCTATTGAGGCATTTTGTCTTACCCGTTCGGTTAAAACAACTGCCAACTCCCGCAGTTTATCATGCTGCATCAACTCTTTTGCACTATCATTATCGGCAACAGCCGTATAAAAAGCATATTCAAATTCGCTGAGACCAAGCTCCTTTGCTTCATCATCCATGCTGATGATTTCCTTACTCAGCCCAATCAGTTCCTCTATGACTTCGGCTGCTGTAATCACTTTATTATGATATTTTTTAATGGCATTTTCCAGCAGCTCCATCAGGGATGTGCTTTTTATCAGATTTCTCTTTGAACGGGATTTCAATTCATCATTAAGCAGCTTTTTCAGTACTTCCAGGGCAATATTTTTATGCTCCATGCCTTTAAGTTCCAGTAAAAACTCTTCAGATAGAATGGATATATCCGGCTTTTTTATCCCTGCCGCATCAAAAACATCAATGACCTGTTCAGAAACCAGAGCCTGATCAATGACTTGCCTGATGGTTGTCTCTATTTCCGCATCGCTTCGTCCTGCTCCTGTGACATCAAATTTTACCAGCCGTGCTTTGACCGCCTGAAAAAAGGCCACTTCATCCTTAATGTCCATTGCCTGCTCATGGGGAATGGCAATGGCAAATGCCTTGGATAAGGCGGTAATTTCATTTACATATCGTTTTTTGCCATCTTCCAGCCCAAGGATATGATCTTCCGCTGCCAAAATAAGTGAAAGTTTTTCGGCGGTATCTGCTGCAAAATATTTTTCATAGGCAAAGCCATGAAAGAGCTGTGAAACCACCTCCAGCTTCTCCAGCATCAAGGTAACGGCTTGCTCCTGCAAGAGGGTGGGATCACCTTTTCCGCCTGCATCCGAATAAAAAGAAAGAGCCTTCTTTAAATCAGACGCTATCCCTAAATAATCCACAATCAAGCCGCCGGGTTTATCCTTATAAACCCGATTTACCCGGGCAATGGCCTGCATCAGATTATGCCCTTTCATTGGTTTATCGATATAGAGCGTATGCAGGCAGGGAGCATCAAAACCTGTGAGCCACATATCCCGCACAATAACCAGTTTAAGCGGATCATCAGGATGCTTCATCCTGTCTGCCAAAACCTTTCTTTGTGCCTTGGTGGTATGGTGTCTGGAAATTTCCGGGCCATCAGATGAGTTGGAAGTCATCACTACTTTAATGGCGCCCTGGCTCAAATAATCGGCATGCCACTCTGGTTTTATCTTGATAATTTCGTTGTATAAATTGGCAGCAATACGGCGGCTCATGGCAACAATCATTGCCTTTCCGGCAAACACAGCCTGCCGTTGCTCAAAGTGATTGACAATATCCCAAGCAATGTTTTGAATCCGTTTTTCACTACCGATAAGTGCTTCAAGTTGCGTCCATTTTGCCTTGGCCTGCTGGGTTTCTGTCAGGTCATCTTCTGCAAGTTCCGCATCAAGGTTTTCAACGAGTTGCCTGCCTTCTTCGCTCAGGTTGACTTTCGCCAAACGGCTTTCATAAAAAATAGAAACCGTTGCCCCATCGTCCACTGCCTGAGCAATATCATAAACATCAATATAATTGCCAAAAACTGCGGGAGTATTGGTGTCGGTGCTTTCTATCGGTGTTCCAGTAAAGCCCAGATAGGTTGCATTGGGCAGGGCATCCCGCATATACTTGGCAAAACCATAAACAACTTTTTTGCCCACCACATTGCCTTGGCTATCTTTTTCATCAACGGTTTTTGCCTTAAAGCCATACTGAGTGCGATGGGCTTCATCGGCAATGACCACAATATTTTGTCGCTCTGACAAGGTATCAAAGACATTGCCTTCATCAGGTTGGAATTTTTGAATGGTAGAAAATATCACCCCGCCGGAGGCAACTTGTAATAGTTCCTTGAGTTGCTGCCGATTTTCAACCTGCTTTGGTTCCTGTCTGAGTAGCTGGGTAGAGGCGGCAAAGGTATCAAACAACTGGTCATCCAGATCGTTGCGGTCAGTAATAACCAGAATGGTGGGATTATCCAGAGCCAGTACAATTTTTCCTGTAAAAAACACCATCGACAGAGATTTACCGCTACCCTGGGTATGCCAGACCACTCCGCCCTTACGATCTCCCTTGGGTTGATTGTCTACGCCAGCCACACCGTAGCTGGCAGGGGCTTCTCTTACTTCAAGAGCATCCACTTGCTGTCCTTTTGCATATCCCGTTGCCCGCAGGGTAGATTCCACCGCTCGATTTACCGCATAATATTGATGATAGGCCGCCAGCTTTTTTACCGTTTCAATGGTTATTACACCCTCAGAATCTTCGGACTTCATCTTTTCAAAGACAATAAAATGGCGCAGCAGATCCAGCAGGGTTGTTGTATTCAGCATTCCTTTAATCAAGGTTTCCAACTGGCTGACAAGTGAGGAAGCTTCCTGTTTACCATCGGCGGTTTTCCATGCCATAAAACGGCTGAAACCTGCCGAAAGCGAACCCGCCCTTGCTTCCAGCCCATCGGAAATAACCATAAGACCATTATAGGTAAACAGGTTGGGGATGGTTGCCTTATAGGTTTGCAGTTGGTTATATGCTGATAGAACCGAAGCATTTTCATCGGCGGCATTTTTAAGCTCTATCACCACCAGTGGCAGGCCATTGATAAACAGCACTATATCGGGGCGTTTATTCACCCCGTTTTCAATAACGGTAAATTGATTGGCAACAATAAAATCATTGTTTTGAGGATTGGCAAAATCAACCAGCCATACCAGATCGCCACGCTGGCTGCCGTCTTTTTGATAGGAAACCGTTATCCCTTCGGTGAGCATACGGTGAAAGGTCTCGTTATTGTTCAGTAAATCCGGGGAATGGATACGGCTGATT
>PDQP01000002.1 GCA_002747805.1 Deltaproteobacteria bacterium | reverse complement strand
CGGGCCTTTTGCTAATATTGCCATTGGTCAATCTTCGGTGATTGCCGATCGGGTGGGACTAAAACTTGCCGATTACAATGTAACCGAGTCCGGCTTTGGAGCAGATATTGGTTTTGAAAAATTCTGGAACCTGAAATGCCGGTTTTCCGGTAATATTCCGAACTGTGCGGTGGTGGTCGCCACAGTCAGGGCCTTGAAATGCCACGGCGGGGCGCCGGTGCCGGTGCCGGGCAAACCCATGCCGGAAGAATACGATAAGGAAAATGTCGGCTGGGTGGAAGAGGGCTGTAAAAATCTGCTCCATCATCTTGCCACGGTAAAAAAGGCCGGAATTAATCCGGTGGTCTGTATCAATGCCTTTCATACCGATACCAAAGATGAGACCCTGGCTATCCGCCGGATATGCGAGGCGGCCGGAGCCAGGGTTGCGGTCTCCACCCATTGGGAACATGGCGGCGATGGGGCTCTGGAGTTTGCCGATGCGGTTATTGATGCCTGCGGGGAGCCAAATGATTTCAGGTTTCTCTATGATTTGACTGCACCGCTTAAAGAGAGTATCAGCTTGATTGCCAAGGAAGTCTATGGGGCGGCAGGAGTGTCATATAGTGCGGAAGCGGAAGAAAAACTTAAAAGATTACAGGCTGATCCGGCTGTGAGCCAGATGGGAATCTGCATGGTCAAAAGCCATCTCTCCCTGTCCCATGATCCTTCCTTAAAAGGCGTGCCGACTGGCTGGACCCTGCCGGTGCGGGATATTCTAACCTATAAGGGGGCCGGACTGGTGGTGCCGGTTGCCGGAGCAATCAGCCTGATGCCCGGCACCGCATCTGATCCGGCCTATAGAAGGGTTGATGTCGATCTGGAAACCGGACGGGTCAAGGGCCTTTTTTAGACTGATGATGGATTCGTAAATATTACAGAAATCCATCATCAGATAAAAATTTTCACCACTGCAACCAAAGCCAAGGTTGCCTTTAAGTTTCAGCAAAATAAAAACTTGACAGCTTACCTGCATTTTTTTATGAAATTTAAGGGAATACAAATATTTTAACTGCTGCAGAAATCGGCGGGGTGCCGGAAGCTCGCCAGCATCAGAAAAGGAGAAGCAATCTAACTGTTTACTAACATCAAGGGAGGAGTTATCATGAAAAAAGTCTTGATCCTCGGCGGCGGCTACGGCGGCTTGAAATGTGCTGTAACCCTGCAAAATAAGTTAAAGGACAAGGATGTTGAAGTAACCCTCATCAGTAAACACGATTATCATTACCAGACTACCCTGCTGCATAAGGTGGCCGCCGGAACTTGCGACGGCAAAAAACTCCGCATCTTTTATCGAAACATCTTGGATCGGGTGGGATTTATAAAGGATGAAATTGAAAAAATCGATCTGGAACAAAGGGCGGTATCGGGAAGAGCCGCAAGCTACACCTATGATTACCTGGTAATATCTCTTGGATTTGAGGTTAATTCCTACGGTATCAGCGGGGTAAAGGAATATGCCTACGGTATATCCACCCTGGATGTTTCCTTACAAATCCTCACCAAAATTGAAGATAATTTCAAGAATTACACCTACGATCAAGACCCGAATAATTTAAGTGTAATCGTTTGCGGCAATGGCTTTACCGGGGTTGAGTTTGTCTCTGAATTTGCCAAGAAAGCCCGCAGCTTATGCAGGATTTACGGGCTGGACAGGGAATTGCTGAAAATCTATCTGATTGGCCGGTGTGAGCAGGTACTGCCGATGTTTGATGAAAAACTAGGCAAGGCTGCCGCCCAAAAGCTGAAAGATATTGGCGTTACAATGGTTACGGGCTGCATAGTTAGATGCGAGAGGGACGGAGTGGTCATCCAGAACGGGGAGCAGGAAGAAAAAATTTCCGGTAATATGATCATCTGGAGTACCGGGGTTAAGGGCAGCTCGATTATAGAAAAGTCCGGTATCAAAAATCAGGGCGGCTCGGTAGAGGTAAACGAGTTTCTGCAGATGCCGTCAAACAAGAATGTATTTGTTATCGGCGATTCAGCCATAGTCAAGGATGGCGACCGCCCCTACCCTCATACCGCCCAGATTGCTTCCCAAATGGGGGAACATTGTGCTTTAAGCCTTATCAGGCTGCTAAATGATGAGGAACCTTGCAAAAAATTTGTTTTCAAGCATAAGGGAACCATCTGCTCCATTGGTCATACCGATGGCGTGGGTAAGGTTTTCGGCTTTAATGTCCGGGGCGAACTGGCGGCCTTTATGAAAAATATGATTGAAAATATCTGGATATTTTCCATCGCCAACCTGATAACGGTAATCAAAAAGGGCCAGTTTCGTTTCAGAAGAAATGACTAGAAAAAGGCTCAGGCTAGCAAGACATAGATAGTGGTAACCAGAATCAGGCTGACGGCCCTAAAACTCTGGCTGTAAATAATTAGCTCGGCAGCAAGTTTCGGGGCAAAAATACCGGCATAATAAGGAAACTGGTGCCTGAAAGCACGGAGCGGCGAGGAGACGATATTGCCGACCAACAGGGCGGTTACTGTCTCCTGAACGGACATAATCCCCTCTTGCAGCAAGGCACCGGCGGCGGCCAGCCCGGCAGTGAGTTCAGCGGCCAGATGGAAGGCAATAATGCTGATGGACTGGGGCGTAATCCACGGCAGGAAATGCAGGTACTCGGCCAGAAAGGTTTCGATACTTGCAAAGATTCCGGCTCGATGCAATAAAAAAAGCAGGATATAAATCGGGATGGTAAATTTCAGTATTTTTTTCATCCTTCTGATAAAACGCTTTTTTATTCTTATCCAGATCTTTTTCCTGCTGTCCCTTACTCCTTCTATCCTTTCTGGAACCGATTCCGTTCGGGGGGGCAGCATTATTCTGCTGAGAATAACCATGGAAAAAGTCCTTAGCACGGCAGCCCCCAGGGTCAGGCCAATATAGATAAAGGCGGCTTCATGAATAAGCGGCAGGGTAATAAAAAATACCGTGGGCAGATGGAGAAAATAGGCGGGCAGACTGTTAAACAGATTGGCTAAAATCAGCTCTTTTTTATGAATTTGTTTATTCTGGTAGGCTTCAGCCAGTATGGTATTGGCCGAAACGCCGGAAACAAAGGCCATGGAAAATGAGGCACCTGTTACCGGCGGCATATTTCCCAGGCGGGTCAGCGGCCTGGCCAGCACCGCCATCTTTTCCGTCCAGTGAAAAGACTCGATAATATTGGCCGCCATCAGACCAGCCGAGATAAAAAAAATCAGCCTTACCAGCGGATAGACCAGTTCATCTATAATCAGCCAGCATACTTCCGCCCCGCCCATAATTAGCTGCCTACCTGATTGCTCCCCTGGCTAGTTCATCGGCCGCAAGACTGCGGGCATACACGCCATGAGGATCTTTAAGCAGCAAAACCTCCCGTGCCGGAGCAATGGCTCTGTGAATAAGGGATAATACCGAATCAGAGTGTCTTTCCGGCAATAAGGCGGCCAGACTGCTGCTAAACTGCTGCAGGATTTTTTCCTTCATGGTAAGGGGTTTTCGGATATATACCGCCTTATACTTTTTCTCTATGCCGGCCAGTTTGGCGGCAGACCTGACGGCATCTTCAAGGCCGCCGTTATAATCCACCAGGCCAAGCTGTTTAGCCTGTACCCCGTCATAGATCCGTCCCCCGGCCAGTTCCTCAACCCGCTCAGGCGGCATATTCCGCCCCTCGGCAACAATATCTATAAAGGTGTTGTAACCATGTTCTACCGAAAGCTGGATGGTCTTTTCAAGCTCATCGGACAGGGGCCGGGTAATGCCTATACCGGATGAAATGGCGGTGGTTCCCACCCCGTCTCCATATACGCCAAGGCTGGCCAGACTGCCCTCAAAGGTGGGGATGGCCCCGAAAATACCGATGGAACCGGTAATAGTGGTTGGCGAAGCCCATATTTCATCGGCGGCCGAGGCGATCCAGTAGCCGCCGGAAGCAGCCGTATTACCCATTGACACCACCACCTTTTTCCCGGCATCTTTCAGGGCCAGAAGCTCCTGCCGGATAATTTCCGAGGCAAAGGCCGAGCCGCCGCCGGAATCAATCCGCAGCACCACCGCCTTAATCGCCTTATCCTGACGGGCCTTCCTGATGGTTTTAGCCAGAGTATCGCCGCCGATGGTGCCAGGCGGTTGCTCGCCGGGCAGAATCATACCCTGGGCAACAATCAGGCCGATATTGCTGTTTTCCTTTTCGGTATATTTTCTGGTAAAGGTGGTCAGGTATTTTTTCATCTTGATAGTTTTGCCCCGGCCCTTTTCATCCCGCTCAGAAAGGGTATTCAAGTATTTTTCCAGTTCAACCCTGGTCATAAGTTTATCAACCAGCCCCTTGTCAAGGGCCAGCCGAGCCGTATCACCGCCGGTTTGGGCAAGATTTTCCGGCAGATGATTGGCATAATCATCAAGGGCATCAGCGGCAAGACGCCGCATGGACGTAATTTTGGCGGTATAATCTGACCAGAGGGCAGCAAGGAGCCTGTTATTTTGTTCCTTGTCTTCCGGGGACATATCATCTCTGATCAGCGGCTCTATGGCGGATTTATGGGTGCCGACCCGAAAGATATGATAATTCACCTTCAGCCGGTCAAGGGCCTCCCTGAAATAGAGCCGATACAGACCAAAGCCGTGCAAATCAACTTTTCCCATGGGATTTAGAATAATTTCACTGGCATAAGAGGCAAGATAATACTGATCCTGACGATAATAATCTTCCGCTGCCAACACCTTTTTGCCACTTTTTTTGAAATTATCAAGGGCCTGACCAATGGCCTCCATCTGGGGCAGCCCAATCCCATTTAACCTTTCCATATCAAGGAGCAGATAGCTGATATTACTATCAATTGCGGCATGGTTAACGGCATCCAGAATATCCTGAAGCAGGATTTCCTGATAGGGGTTTTCCACGCCCATCGCCTCATTAAATAAATCATTAAAGGGATCGATATTCTCCTTTTCTTCCACCACCTGACCGGCAAGGCTTAGAATCAGACCGGTATTGGCCGTAAGCACCGGCTCCTGCACCTTTTTGGTGGACAACATCAAGGCCGCCGCCAAGATGATAATGCTGCCGAAAAACACCAGATTGATGATCAGGTTTCTTAAAATCGTAACGCTTTTGCCAGCCCACTTGAAGATATTAAATATAAACTTAAGCAGCTTTTTCATTGTTGTCCTAACTGGATAATATTTTATGCAGCTACATCCTGTTTAATCAGCGGATGCCCCATTTCTTCACGCTGCCTGACATAATGCTCGGCAACCTTTCTGGCGATATTTCTGATTCTGCCTATATATCTGGTTCTTTCAGCAACGCTGATTGCCTTTCTGGCATCCAGCAGGTTGAAGGTATGAGAACATTTCAGGCAATAATCATAGGCAGGAAGAATCAGGCCCTTCTCAACCAGCTTCAGGCCCTCTGCCTCGCAGGTAGCAAAAAAATCCAGCAGTTTTTCCACATTCGCCTCTTCAAAATTAAAGGCGGAAAATTCCACCTCCGCCTGATGGAAAATTTCACCGTAACTGATTTCATCATTCCATTTAATATCATAGACACTTTCCACCCCCTGCAGATACATGGCAATCCTTTCCAGGCCATAGGTGATTTCAACCGTGGTGGGATGCAGATCTATGGATCCGGCAAGCTGAAAATAGGTGAACTGGGTGATTTCCATACCGTCCAGCCAGACCTCCCAACCCAGCCCCGAGGCACCAAGGGTCGGCGACTCCCAATCATCTTCAACGAAACGAATATCATGCTCCAGCAGATCAAGGCCGAACCTTTTCAGGCTGCCGAGATAAAGCTCCTGCACATCCGGCGGCGATGGCTTGATCACCACTTGATATTGATAATAATGCTGCAACCGGTTTGGATTATTGCCATACCTGCCGTCCGTGGGCCTTCTGGATGGCTGGGCATAGGCCGCCCGCCACGGCTCCGGCCCCAGCGATCTAAGCAGGGTAGCCGGATGAAAGGTGCCTGCTCCCACTTCCATATCATAGGGCTGCTGAATCAGGCAGCCCTGATTTGCCCAATATTTACTTAGTTCCAGGATAATATCTTGAAAATTCATAAAGCTGACCTATTGTATTTCGTTTGTAATAATTGACTGATAAAAATGTCTTATAACCGTTATCTTGAGGTTTGTCCACGAATGTTCTTTGCATGAGCTTGTTTCATCTGCATCAGCCTGAATTTTTAGCGGCACCATCGACAATGGAAGAAAAATATGGAACCCAAAATCATCAGCATCCGCGGGGCAAGGATGCACAACCTGAAAAATATCAATGTGGATTTACCTAGAAACCGTCTGGTGGTTTTTACCGGTCTGTCCGGTTCGGGAAAGTCCACCCTGGCCTTTGATACCCTTTATGCCGAGGGGCAGCGGCGTTATGTGGAATCTCTTTCTACCTATGCCAGACAGTTTTTGGGACAGATGGATAAACCCGATGTTGATTCGCTGGAAGGTCTGTCTCCGGCGGTTTCCATCGAACAGAAAACCACCAGTAAAAATCCCCGCTCAACGGTCGGCACCGTAACCGAAATCTATGACCATCTGCGTCTGCTGTTTGCCAGATGCGGCCGCCCCCATTGCCCGCAATGCGGCAAGCCGATACAATCCCAGTCCATCGAGGATATGGTAGGTACGCTTTTGCAGCAGCCGGAAGGCACCAAGGTTGTCCTGCTGGCACCGCTGGTAAATGGCCGCAAGGGGCGGCATGAACAGCTGCTTGCCAGAATCAGAAAGGAAGGATATGTACGTCTTCGGGTGGACGGCAATATCCTGCCTGCCGATGAGGTGCAGGAGCTTGATAAAAATCAGCATCACTTTATCGAGGCGGTAATCGACCGCATTGTCTTGAAACCATCTGCCCGCAGGCGGCTTTCCGACTCCATTGCCACGGCGGTTAAACTGACCGATGGCTTTCTACTGGTACATTATCCCGAAGGCGGCAGCGAGCAGTTATTTAGTGAACATGCCGCCTGCCATCAGTGCGGGACTTCCATGCCTCAGCTTTCACCGCAGCTTTTTTCCTTCAATAATCCGATTGGCGCCTGTGATAAATGCGGCGGTCTTGGGGTAAAACAATTTTTTGATCCGGCTTTGGTAGTGCCGGATCATGGCATAAGTCTGGAAAATGGCGCCATTGCCCCCTGGGGATGGCGGGGTGAAAATTCCTACAGCGGCCAAATTCTGGCTGGTCTGGCCAGGCATTATGATTTTGACCTTGCCGCCGCCTATGAAAAACTGCCGAAAAAGGTGCAGCAAATCCTGTTATACGGCTCAGGACGGGAAAAGATAGATTTTCATTATCAAAAGGGAGCCAGGATAGTAACCAAAAGCAAGGTATTTGAAGGCATTATCCCTCAGCTTGACCGCCGTTTCCATGAAACCAAATCACCGATGGTCAGGGACGAATTATCAAAGTTTATGAACGAACAGCTCTGCCCTGGCTGCAGCGGAGCAAGGCTAAAGGATTCGGCCCTGGCTGTAAAAATCGGACCATGGGATATACACCGGCTGATCGGTCAATCCATTGAGCAGCTACTGCATATACTGCCCTTGCTGCCATTTAACGGACGGGAGAGACAAATTGGCGAACCGATTTTAAGGGAAATTGTTGACCGGCTGTCATTTCTGGAAGATGTGGGGCTTGGCTACCTGACCCTAGGCAGACGTTCCGGCACCCTGTCCGGCGGTGAGGCACAGCGGATCAGACTTGCCTCGCAGATCGGCTCACGGCTGGCCGGAGTTTTATATATTCTGGATGAGCCAAGTATCGGCCTGCACCAGCGTGATAATCAAAAACTTATTAACACCCTGTTAGAACTGCGCGATCTGGGGAACAGCGTGATTGTGGTTGAGCATGATTCCGACACCATACTGGCCGCCGACCATGTGCTGGATATGGGCCTTGGAGCCGGAGTGCATGGCGGCAAGGTGGTATATAACGGCCCGGTGCCTGAGCTTCTGAAGCATCGTAAGTCTATAACCGGTGCCTATCTATCCGGCAGAAAGGCAATTACCAGCCCTGCCCAAAGAAGAAAAATGAAGGGCAAAAAAATATCTCTTGACGGGGCAAATGTTAATAATCTGAAAAATATCTCGGTAAATTTTCCCTTGGGAGGAATGGTAGGGGTAACCGGAGTATCCGGCTCCGGCAAATCTTCACTGGTTATGGAGACCTTGTATAAACTGCTTAAAAAGGCGGTCAAGGCAGGATATTCGTCATATAAAGCTGCTGGTACGGTTATAAAAGGTGCTGAACATATTGATAAAATTATTAACATCGATCAGGCACCCATCGGCAGAACGCCGCGGTCAAATCCGGCCACCTATACCGGCGTTTTTACGCCCATCAGGGAATTATTTGCCCGTCTGCCCGAATCAAGGGCCAGGGGCTATAAGGCCGGGCGTTTTTCATTTAATATCAAGGGCGGACGATGCGAAGCCTGCGGCGGCGAAGGGGTATTACGAATTGCCATGCACTTTTTGCCGGACATCTATGTTGAATGCGAAAACTGCAAGGGCAAAAGATATAACCAGGAAACTCTTGAGATAAGGTATCGGGATAAAAATATCCACGAAGTTTTATCCATGACCGTGGCCGAAGCACTGGAATTTTTTGAGCATGTACCGCCGGTGAAAAACCGCTTGCAGACCCTCTTTGATGTGGGGCTTTCCTATATTGCCCTGGGACAGTCTTCGGTTACCCTTTCCGGCGGTGAGGCACAGCGGGTGAAACTTGCCAAGGAACTTTTTGGCCGGGGCAGCGGCCGGGCCATGTATATTCTGGATGAGCCGACTACCGGTCTCCATCCGGCGGATATACAATACCTGCTGGATGTACTGAACAAGCTGGTTGATTTGGGAAACAGTGTGGTGGTGATCGAACATAATATCGATGTGATTAAAACCTGCGACTGGATAATTGATGTGGGGTCGGAAGGGGGAGATAAGGGCGGCAATATTGTCTGTGAAGGTACGCCGGAAGACATTGCTAAAGAGGAAAAATCACATACGGGAAAATTTTTGCAGGGGATTATTGATTGACAATCGCCGTGCAATATTGATTATAATGAATTACCCGGCAGGTATGCTTGACTGCCTGCCGGAAAATTAACCTTAAACAATGGAGGAAAAGGTATGGCAGATGCAGCAAATAAGGAGGAAGCAAGACCTCAGTTTCGGTTGCAGAAAATGTATGTTAAGGATTTTTCATTTGAGAACCCGAATGCCCCCGAGGTATTTATGGCTCAGGAGAATCAGGAGCCTAGGGTAGAACTCAATATGAAGATAAATAACCGTAAAATTAACGACCAGAATTGGGAAGTTGCCTTGCAGATCAAGGCCGAGGTGGTAAACAAGGGTGATGCGGATAAGACCCTGTTTATTATCGAGGTGGAACACGCCGGAATGTTCTACTTGAATAATATTCCAGACGAGCATATGAACATGGTACTGGCCGTTGACTGCCCGACCATGCTCTTCCCATTTACCAGACAAATAATCAGCCAGGTTTCCGTGGACGGCGGTTTTGTTCCATTCCAGATGGAACCGATAAACTTTTTGGCCCTGTTTCAAAACTCACAAAAGAAACAGCAAGAACAATCTTAGTAAAAAAAAAGGCCCGCCTACTTGCTAGTGGCGGGCCTTTTTATAAATCAATCCGGCAAAGAACCGGAAAACTTATCTAACTCACATTAAAGAGTGGTATTAACAAAGTTGTCAATAAGAGTTCCAACACCCTTTTCAATGGCCTGATTAAACAAGGTATCATACTGGGCATCGGAAAATACCGTTTCGGGAGAAACCTGAACCCTGACCCGGTTAGTCCATACCACATTGCCCGTAGCAGCTTCCTGCACCCAGATACGAAGCTGAACTGCAGCCTGATCAACCTTGCCGGAATTATAGGACATTTTACCCAAGCCAGCTCCAATTGCCCCCCATACCACGTCATTATCAGCAACAGAACCTCTAATGAAATTGTAATTCTCATATGGATAGTTAGCACCATGACCAGCTAAAGCCCCAATCGCGGCACCAGCAGTCATCATCCCCCATTCATCATACTGGGCAGATCCGGCAAATCCATAAAACATATGGGAAGTAGTGCCAGTGATAAAAGGCAGGATTCCCCTCTTCCAAGGAGCCCAAGTAGCTTCCTGACGGGTCTTATACTCAAGAATGCGGCCGCGGATTACATAATCGGCATTAAACCTACGGCCAATCTTGGCAACAGCCTTAGTATCCAGACCATGAGTTCCGGGACTATCAGCAACCTTATTATGTCTGGTAGCACGCTGAATGTTGATATATTTCTGAATCTCAGCCTTCATACCGGGGGACCAGTCATTACCAAGCTCATCAGAAAGAGAGGTCTTACCAGCGTTGTCATAAGGCATAAGGCTGATAATATCCTGATCCACCAAGTAGAAGAATACGTCCTCCTGCACCGGAATACCAAAACCATTTGCCACCAAGCGATCAGTTATACTTTCGGTAACCTTCAAGTTTCTGCGGTGTGCAGAGGAAATACTGTCTCCATAGGAATAATCCGCAAAGGGAAGAATCACCGCAGTCATGCCCCTGCCTTTAGCATCAGCACCAGCCTCTACCGGCACATTAAGGGTTTCAACAACAGTCTGACCACAACCGGTAAGTGCCAACGCCAAAATTCCAGTTGCCAGATATTTCAGCCTTTTCATAATTTTCTCCTGCCGTAATAATTGCATTGATAAATTTTACTATAAAACCTATTAAAGGATCGTGGGCTTCAATAAAATAATTAACTCCCTTTTTTCCCTAATCTTTTTCTCATGACCGAAAAGATATCTAACTATGGGAATACTGCCCGCTATCGGTGCAAATTCACCCTTGGTATCACTGGTATTATCAATAAGCCCGCCGATAACCAGCATCTCACCATCTTTCACCTTGACGGTAGTACTCATCTCCCGGACATTAACAACAGGAAGGCCAACCTCCCCGGCTCCGACAGATCTGTATTCTATCGGTTCCTCAAGCTCGGAAGTTACCGGCACAAGGTTCATAATGATTTCCTTGTCATCAAGAACATTGGCGGTAAGAGCCATACCAATACCAGACATAATCCTTTCAGTATTGATAGTATAAGTAATTACTCCCGTGTCAGTATCCCGATCAGCCTCAATAGAATCAACATAGGTAGTATTCCTGCCCACACTGATCAAAGCCGGCTGACCATTCATCACACTAAGTCTTGGGCTTGACAAAACATGAGTATCACCTTGGGTCTTCAAGGCACTTAGAAACATACTAAAGTTAGCAGAATCCAGCCATACGGAACGGACAAAAGGCAAGGCATTATCATTAGGCCACATCAGGTTACTCCACCCGCCATCAACAGACTCGCCAAAATCAATACTACCTCTTAATGGAAAATTATTAAGCACCTGAGACCAATCTATACCAATTTTAGAATTATCAGTCAGCTTAACCTCAATTATCTTGGCCTCAATACTAACCTGCTTATACAATTCACGCTTCAGGCTATTAAAATAATCCTCCAGTCTTTCAAGCACAGGCCGCGGTGCCGATACCGTGATTAAGCCCACCGGCTTATCAATTATATACATACTATCGCCGCTACTAACCTGCATGGCCGCCTGAACCGTTTCCTCACCACCTTCCTCATCACCTGCATCAGACTCCTCGCCATCAGCATCTTCTGTCTCTGTACTTCCAGTACTGCCCTGTACAGTAGTGGTGTTCCAGGTGGAGATGATAGCATCCATATTGGCTTGAATATTCTTCCAAATATCAAACTCATTATTGTCGCTTCTAAGCTCAATGGTTCCATCGACATTGGCACCGTTATCACCGCCGCCAAGTACATTTCCGCCGGTACCAGTACGATAGTTTTGGGCAGTAAAGGGCATGGCAATATGGAACTGGCGGGTTTCCTTATACTTAACGATTATGGTATTGTCTTCAAACTCATGGAAATAGTCCACCTGCCTTAAAAGATTTTCAATAGATTTATGAAAATCATCCTTTGCCCCAATGTTTACATCCACCAGAACATTTCTATCCACATCACTTGCCCAAGAAATGGTGAACCCCTTGGAACTAGCCAAAATTCTTAAGACATCACCCAGCGGTTCCGGCCCCCTAGTTGAAACGATGTTGGCCCCTACCTTCAAGCCTTCCTCCTCATCTTCCTCCATTGCCTTGGAAGAATCAATATCAACCATGTAGGTTGGCGTCTGATACTGTACCGGCAGACCAGTTTGCGACCTGTCCACGGTCGGCACATCCGAACTAGAAGAGTTACTTTTAGCTGCCAGTTTCTCCGGTTGGGTTTGAGGACTACACGCCGCAAAAACCAATGTAAGCAACAGCAGACCGCAATGCTTCGTTACCTGAATAATTGACTTCATTACTTAACCTCTCAAGACAATGGATAATATCCAAAACGGTTTATTATAAAAATTAGAGATTGCCCGCAGCCAATCTTCCCTTTATATACCTTTTCAAATCGGGCCTTAGCTGATAGCCAGACGACAGCAGAGACCTGTACTGATCAAGGGCGTTCTGCGAATCTCCCATCTTATCATAGATGCGTGCCTTTGAAAGTATAGTATCACGGGTCGCCCCATAATAATCATCATACTTCCTGAGCAGTCGCAGTGCGTTATCATACATCCTATTGTTCTCACTAAAGGCAGCAAAGCTGATCAAAGCCTCTTTAAGAGGCGGATTACCGCTCACGCTCTGAACAAAATACTCGGTCGCCTCACTATTCTGCATATTAGCTGAAGCAATGGCCGCATAAAGTGCTGCCCGGTAATTTTTGGGGTTTTTCTTCAAACTGCTTTTAGCATGGTGCAAGGCCTTGGCATTTAATTTTAATTCAACCAGATATAGAGTAGCTAGCCGATTGGATATTTTTGTGTTTTTGGGCCAGAGAACCAAAGCCTCCTCATATAATTCAGCCGCATCCTCATAATTTCCCCTACGCTCAGCATCCTTGGCTTTCTTGATAATCTGGGTAGCCATCATAACTTCCTTGGACTGCCTAGCCGTCTGCTTAACCACCAAGGTTTCCTTATCTGTTTCAATCTCAAGGTTATCAAGAGAAGTCCTTTCCGGCCAAGTAAATACCTTACCCTTGGGATAGATAACCAAGGTATTAAAGCGTTCCTCCTTCTTTAAGTCCGTTAAATTAAGGATTATATCCAGAGCAAAATCCCAAGGAACATCATCTAAAGAGAGGGTCAGGGTACCGGAGACAGATTCATCCACAATAATATTCAGACCTGAAATCTCCCTGAACAAACGAAAGACATTATGCAAATCAATCTTATAAAAATCAACGCTGATCCTCTCCTTCTTGAAACCGGACAAACCAAAACCATCCCGCTTGTCCTTAACCTTCTTCTTAACCCTGGAAGAACTGGCTTTACTTTTAAGCTCGGCAACAGAAGACTCTATCAACTCATCCAGAGTATCATCAACACTTCCTTCCCGCACTGCCCCCTGTTTACTCTTCTCAGGGGCAGACACACTAACCTTAATGCCGTCAACCGTCTGATCAATGGAAAAGTCAAATAACTCTTCGGTGGAAGAATCAAAGACCATTCTAACTCCCACATCGGTGGTTACAACGTGAATTTTGTCCAGAACACCGCCCACAGCATATTCAGTCTCCAAGCCGACCGCCTTGGCACCGGCAAAATCAACATACATCCGGGCTGGTGCAGTCCCCGTCCCCGGTATCTTGTTCGAGACCACATCATCAAGCCGGACATTGGTACTAATCAAGACCTCCGTCATATCACCAGCAGCCTGGACATTCAATCCCGTAATGGTTATTGCCGAATTCTCTCCCGACGAGGTCTCTGCCTGCAAATCAACCAAGGTAAAAACAAGCAGCAGAGCAAAAATGGCCGAATTAAGTTTAACGAACTTACTAAACATTTTCTATTCCTCTTCCTCTTTTTTTAATACCATGTCAACTCTGGTTTTAATTATCTTCTTGGCTCTGGTAACAGCAGTTTCCTCAATCATCACCCTGCTCGGATCAATTCCTATCACCAGCCCTCTCCTGCCAATTTTCATGCCGGTATTAAGAACATATCCCTTGCCGGTGGAATCCTCAACCATGGCGATATGCTCTCCCCCCGTCTGCATAATCGCCACCAAGGTAAGCTGTCCAGGCTCAAAAAGCTGCATCCCTACCAAAACCTCATCACTATCAACAATCTCGTTGGGATCAGCCACCTCTTTGGGCTTCAGGAAAGGCTCAAACGGATCAGGTCTTCCCTCCATCAAGTACTCAAAATCATACTCAACAGCATCCAGTTCTGCAGCCTTGATTTCATCAGGCCGCACATCTTCCTGCGGCTCGCTATTCTCCTCTGCAACCGCAAAGGCAGATATGAAAAAAAGCATCACGCCAAGAACCGCCAACAACCTTACATAACGCACTGTAATTCTTCGCCGTAAATTTTTCATGGGCCAATGTTCGTTATTTTTTATAAAAAACAGCCAAAAAACTATAAGTTAACCTGTCTATAAAACCAGAGTTAAAGCAAGACAACTACGCAAACTTTTTTCTTATGCAAACCCGCCCAAACTACTTAGCCCCCTCTGAGGGCAAAGGCTTGTTGGTAAATCTATAAGTTGTAAGATTACATGACGAATTTAACACCATCTCTCCCCGCTCCTTCTTAGGTGAACCCATTTGAATATTAGAGACCGTAACAATCCGGTTCAACTTGCTAACCTGATCCAGAAAATAACCTACATTATGATAAGGCCCCCTGACCCTGATATTTATGGGGAAATCAGCATAAAAATCCCTTTGGGTCTCTCCTCCAGGGGCGAAATATAAAAAGTCCAAACCAGCATTCTGACCAAGCGATGAAATATCCTTCAACAGTTGAGGAATATCCTTTTCCTTCGGCAGCATATCCGCTGTTTCCAAAAACTTTATTTCAGTCTCCTTAAACTCCTTCTGAAACTTCTCAATATTCTCTGCCTTCTTCTGGGCCTTAAGCACCTCCTGCTGTAAGCCATCCCGCTTTCCCTCAAGACTAGCAAGCTCCTCTGCCTTGGGTTTGAAAAAGAAAAAATAGAAAGCAACGACCGGAAGAATGATCAAGGCAACGCAGATGGCAACCTTTACCTTAGATTCCAGCGGAATATAACGCTCATCCAGAAACTTATCGTATTTACTTGGAGTTCTCATAACAATATTCTACCTGAATTCGTTTTCAGAAACAACACCTGTTACTATTTCGCAGCTTTCGGCTCTGAATCATCCTGCTTTTTTTTCACATTAGCCACGACACAGCTAAGGTCAAAAGCCTTAAGATTCTTTCCCGAAACCCCTTTCAAGGTTGACTGGCCTAAGGAAACATCCTTAACATAGTCAGAAGAAGATAGAGATCTCATATACTGAGAGATAGTCTCATTATCCATGGCAACCCCATTGAGCTTCAAGGATGAACCGCTTTGGCTAAGAGAGTTTAACCACACTCGGTTATTATCAATAGTCTTGGTTACTTCATCCAGCACATGAACGGTAAGAGACGCACTACTACGCAGATTATTGATAACATCTATTCTCCGGTTCAACTCCGTGATGTTTTTTTCGTACGCAGCTATCTTGTCAAGAGTAACCTGAAGTTTCTTCTTTTCACCTTCCAGTTCCGCTATAGACTCGTTCACAGAACTGATATCACTAAGCTGCCAGAGAGCCACAAAACCCAACAGCATCAATACACAAAACAAAACAAAGGCTCCACCTGCTATCTGGCTATTGGCCTTGGCACGCTTTTTTAGCTGCCGAATGGGCAAAAGGTTTATCTTAAGCATAATTGTTATACCTTTATAACTATTTTGTGCCTATATAGCAGACGGCCTGATTGCTATACCGGCTGCTATTGCCATTTCCGGGCCGACACTTTCAAGATAACTACGATCAACTTTCTTGCTGTTTGCTGCCATGTTTATAAACGGATCGAAGATGTCCACTTCAATCCCGGTCTCACTGGACAAAAAATCAGCAAGTCCGGCCACCTTGGCCCCTCCGCCACTCAAAATCAGCCTGCTCAATGGATTATCCGGTTGATTGGAGTGATAGAGATCGACAGCCTTCTTTATCTCCGACACCCATTTAGTGCATGAAGACAAAAATATTTCCTCAATCTGCTCCTGCTTCTCACCCGCCGGTACAGTTCCAAGTTTAAGAGCCTCAGCCTCCTCATAATCAATATCAAAGGCACTCTGAATTTGTTCGGTCAGCTTATGGCTACCAGCCACAATATCCCTCGCCACCACAGAAACACCGTTTAACAAGATATTTATGTTAATCTTGGAAGCACCTATATCTACCAAAGCAACATTTTCATCCCTTACGCCGGTGCATTCATAAGTGTTTTCCAGGGCAAACCCGTCTATATCCACAAGCACAGGCTTGAGTTTAATGCCTTCCAGCATATCAAGATAACCGTCCACCACCTCTTTCTTTGCTGCCACCAACATAACATCAGTCCTTGCCAGTTCGGGGGTATTGGTTTTCAAATCCTGAAAATCAAGATATACATCTTGGAGTTCAAAAGGTATATACTGCTCGGCCTCCGACATGATGTAGGATTCCAGTTCATCCTCTTCCATGACCTCCAAGTTGACCTTCTTCACAATTACAGAATAACCGGAAATGGAGAAACCTACCTTTTTATTCTTGATCTTCAAATTTTTCATCAGGGTGGAAATGACCTTAGCCACAGCCTTGGGGTCATTTAAGTTGCCGTCCTCCACTGCACCCTCCGGTAAGGCAGCACTGCCAAGATTAACAACTCCGTAACCCTTGTCAGTCCGGTTAAGCTGGCAAATCTTGACCGCATGTGAACCTATATCAAGTCCCACTACCAAGTCATTTTTTGAAAAGGGCAAATTAAATTTCATAAGCACCTTACAGAATTAAATTTTTAGTCGAACAAAACAAACTCAGCAACTAACCTGCATTTAAGACATAAAACAAAATGTCTGTCAAGAAAAAATAAAAAAAACTTTTTTCCCATAACCGCCTGTTAAGCAAAAACCATGCTTATCTCCACAATATGTTGATGCTCCGCCAGTAAAAATATTATATTTGGTGTATCTCACATGAAAAGACAATACAAAATAATCGGTTACGATATTTTTTGCTCAACGCTTGTCATTGCGGAAAATTTGCATTAGGAAGGGATGGGAAAATGGTGCCGGGCATCAGGCTGACAGAGTTACCAATGAAGTTTTAACCTACACAAGGTGCAAACCGTGGAAAAAGAGAATACCAAAGGAGTTTTTAGGGAATATGCTGAATCCATATTTATTGCTGTTATCTTGGCACTTTTCATTCGCACCTTTATCGTGCAGGCCTTCAAGATCCCGTCCGAATCCATGGTACCCACCCTGCTAGTCGGCGATCATCTGCTGGTCAACAAGTTTATTTACGGGATAAAAATTCCGGTCAAGGGTACCATGCTTATTCCGATCAGCAAACCCAAGCAGTACGACATCATAGTTTTCCGCTATCCCAATAACCCGAAAATTGATTATATCAAAAGGGTTATTGCCGTTCCTGGCGACCGGGTTGAAATAATAAATCGGGTTGTCTATGTAAACGGAAAAGAAATTGCTGATCCTGCGGCAAATTTTGTCACTGAAA
The DNA here is from genome assembly GCA_002747805.1 of Deltaproteobacteria bacterium. GTDB lineage: Bacteria > Desulfobacterota > Desulfobulbia > Desulfobulbales > Desulfocapsaceae > SZUA-575. The sequence goes on along the minus strand of PDQP01000002.1, from coordinate 9,197 downwards.
GCCCCATGCCCAAAGGGACGATTGATCCCAGAAACAGGGTTTTTGAAGACCGGGGAAACAAGGATAATTTCGGCCCGCTGCAGGTACCGGAGGGAAAATGGTTTGTTATGGGAGATAATCGGGACCGAAGTGCAGACAGCAGGTTTTGGGGCTTTGTCGGCGAAGACAAGATTCTGGGCAAGGCCATGATTATTTATTGGTCGTGGGATATTGATAAGCCTTTGTTTTCACTGGATAGACTGTCTTCCATCCAGTTTGGCAGAATCGGCAATATCATCCGCTAGCATCAAAAGTCAGTCAGGCCGGAGTTATTAGAGATGGTGAAAAAAGACTACATCTTTAATCACAAACATATTTTCGGCATGGAGCAGCTATCGCCCGGAGATATTTTGTACATTCTGGAGGCGGCCAAATCCTTCAGGGAAATATCTGCCAGATCCATAAAAAAAGTTCCAACCCTGCGCGGCAAAACGGTGATCAACCTTTTCTTTGAGCCTTCGACCAGAACCAGATTGTCCTTTGAAATTGCCGCCAAAAGAATGGGGGCGGACACCTTTAACGTGCCGGTATCAACCAGTTCCACCCAAAAGGGAGAGACCCTAGTTGACACGGTAAAAAATATCCAGGCCATGAACCCGGATATCATCGTCATCAGGCATTCCAGTTCGGGGGTGCCGCAGCTTGTTGCCAGACATGTCCGGGCATCGGTAATAAATGCAGGCGATGGTGCCCACGAGCACCCAAGCCAGAGTCTGCTTGATATTATGACGATCATGGAGCATAAAAAAAATATCCAGGGACTTAGAATTGCCATAATAGGTGATATAAGCCACAGCCGGGTGGCGAGGTCTGACATTTTAGGTTTTACCAGGCTTGGCGGCAAGGTCTTTCTGGCCGGCCCTGCCCCTTTCATTCCGCCCGGAATCGAGACCATGGGAGCAAAGGTTTGTGCAGATGTCAGAGAGGCCGTGGAAGGTGCCGATGTGGTCATGGCCCTCAGGATACAAAAAGAGCGGCAAAATGATCCGCTTATCCCGTCTCTCAGGGAATATGCCATATATTACGGGGTAAACAATGAGCTGCTGAAACGGGCTGCCGCTGATGTGCTGGTCATGCATCCCGGCCCGGTCAATCTGGGCGTGGAGATGAATCCTGATGTGGCGGACGGCAAGCGGTCGGTCATCCTGGAACAGGTTACCAACGGAGTTGCGGTGAGAATGGCCCTGCTTTATCTGGTCATGGGCTGCAGGGAAGCCGGATGAGGAGCTTATGGATGAAATAATCGTTTTGCAAAATGGCAGGGTTATCGACCCGGCCAGCGGGGTTGACAGCACCTGCGACCTGCTGATTAAAAACGGGGTGCTGGCAAGACCGGAGGCGGGGCTGCCAGCCGGATCAAGATATATTGAACTTGGCGGGTTATGGGTTGTCCCCGGCCTTATTGACCTGCATGTCCATCTGCGGGAGCCGGGTCAGGAATACAAGGAAACCGTGGCAAGCGGCAGCAGGGCAGCGGCGGCGGGCGGAATTACTGCGGTTGCCTGTATGCCGAATACCATGCCGGTAAATGACTGCGGCCCGGTAACCAGATTTATCTGTGAAAAGGCCGCCTCCTGCGATGCCAGGGTCTATCCGGTCGGGGCGGTAAGTACCGCCAGCAAAGGCAGGGAACTGGCTGATTACGCCGAAATGAAAGCCGCCGGCGTAGTAGCCCTGACCGATGACGGCCTGCCCGTTACCAATAGTCAGCTTATGCGCCGGGCAATGGAGTATGCCAAAAGCTGCGGCCTGTTTATCATGTCCCATGCAGAAGAACTTTCGCTGGCTGGAAACGGGTGCATGAATGAAGGTGCACTTTCAACCAGAATGGGACTTACGGGAGTCCCAAATGCAGCCGAGGCAGTCATGGTGTATCGTGATATTGCCTTGGCCGAACTGACTGGCTGCCACGTGCATTTCTGCCATATCAGTACCAAAGAATCCCTGGAGCTGATTCGGGCGGCCAAGGCCAGAGGGGCGGCGGTCAGTGCCGAGACGGCTCCGCATTATTTTACCTTGACCGAAAAGGCGGTTGAGGGCTACAACACCAGAGCAAAAATGAATCCGCCCCTGCGTTCGGAGCGTGATCGGCAGGCGGTAATAACCGCCCTGCAGGACGGCACTCTGGATGCAATTGCAACGGATCATGCTCCCCACTCAGAGCTTGAAAAAAATCTTGAGTTTGATCAGGCCGCCAACGGTATCATTGGTCTTGAGACCTCCCTGCCGCTCGGCCTCTCGCTGGTACATGACCGCCTTCTGGAACCTGCCGAACTTATCCGGCTGATGAGTGTCAATCCGGCAAAACTGCTGGGGGTTGAGGGCGGCAGTCTTGCTCCGGGCAGGCCGGCCGATATTACCGTCATCGACCCTGACAGGGAATTCGTGTTCAGGGAGGAAAACATTGTCTCCAAAGGAAAAAACTCTCCATTTTTGGGCTGGAAATTAAAGGGCAAGGCAGTGATGACCATCCTTGGCGGCCGTATTGTTCACGATGAAATTGGTTTATAGCTGCAAGGCGACTGGAGAGGCTCCCACTCACTCTCACGCGAACCACTTGTTTCAAGTGTCCTACGGCCGGGAGATTCACCGTGTTTCAGCCGCCGGAAAGTAAAATACCCCGCTTCATAGTGCTGTCAAGAAAAATACGCTGCCGTATATTTGCACCTAATGAGCCTAAATATTAGCAGGGCCAGAAGCAACAGACGTAAAGGAAAAGGGCAATTTTTTCACTATTTCAATCTGTTCCGGCCTGACCATCGCCTGATAGACCAGTATTTCAACTCCCTTATGGTGTACATTCTCCAAAGTTTCTGCATATTTTGGGTCAATTTGTCCGGCCGGTTTGAAACAGTCCGCATCACCTCTCTGCACCAGAAAAAAGATTACTCCCCGGTGGCCTTCCTCGACAAGCCTTGCCAATTCAAACAGATGCCTTGTCCCTCTGGCGGTTACCGCATCGGGAAACATGGCGGTATTATTTTCGGCCAGCGAGCAGCTTTTTACCTCTACAAAAGTCTTTCCTGACCCATTTTCAAGCAGGATATCCAGCCTGCTTCCGGGAGATGTCTTCACCTCCTGCCTGATACCGTCAAACGGCAGCAGTTCGGGGATACCTCCCTTTTTTATCCCTTCCACCACCAGTTTATTGGCAAGCAAGGGGTTGACCCCAATCCAGCCGTTATTTTCATATATCATTTCAAGGGTATGCCGGTATTTTCTGCCGGGATTATCCGAGATGGAAAGGCAAACCTTGCTGCCCGGAGTAGAGCAGCCGCGCATTGAGCCGGAGTTTGGGCAGTGTACGGTTATCAGTTCACCGTTTTCCAGACAGATGTCCGCCAGAAATCGTTTGTATCTTTTGATCAGAGTGCCGGGTAATAATTCTTTTGGAAAATACATAGCCAGTCATAGAGAACGGGTTAAATTTATCTTGCAGTTCAAATGTGCAAATGCTAGAAGAACTTCGGGCTTTCGAGGCAGTCGGCCTCCATCAAATCAGCAAGCATTCATATTACCATACAGGAGAATGATTACCATGAAATTGGGTATAAACGGGTTGGGAAGGATTGGAAAGCTGTCGCTATGGCACCATGTCTCCCGAAAACATTTTTCAGCCTTGGTTGTAAATATTGGGCGCGAGGTTGGGCAAAGCCTTGATAATCTTGCCGCCTCAATCGAAAGTGATTCCACTTATGGCAGGCTGGGTGCCTATCTGCACGGCCACAAATGCGAGCGGGTTATAACCGAAATTAACGAGGAAAAAGGCACCATGCTGGTGGACGGCTGTCCTGTGCAGATCTTACGCCGGGACAGAAATCCCAAAGACATTTCCTGGCAGGAAAACGGCGTGCAGCTAGTAGTTGACACCACTGGCGTTTTCACCGACCCGACTACCGAGGTAAATGCTACAAAAGGTGCCTTGAGAGGGCATATCCAGGCCGGTGCCGAGAAGGTTATCCTGTCGGCTCCGTTCAAAATCAAATCCAGAGGGCTTGACATGCCGGGTGATGCAGTTACCGCAGTGATGGGCATAAATGACGAGGTTTACGACCCGTCCCGCCACACCGTCATTTCGGCGGCATCATGCACCACCACCTGTTTGTCCTATATGATTAAGCCGCTTATGGAAACCATCGGAGCCAGGAATTTTCTGAGTGCCTCAATGGTTACTGTACACGCCGCCACCGGCAGCCAGCAGGTGCTTGACCGTCTGCCCGGTGCAGGTGCAGCCGATCTTAGGAAAAACCGGTCCATCATGAACAATATCATCCTGACCACCACCGGTGCCGCAAGAGCCCTGTCGCTGGTCATCCCGGAAATGGCATCCATTGGCTTTCTGGCCGAGTCGGTGAGGGTGCCGACTTCCGCCGGTTCCCTGATAATCCTCTCCCTAAACTTGCAGGATGATAACGAGCATCCGGTCAACCGTGAGCAAATCAACTCTATTTATCGGGAATTTGCCCAGGAATCCAGTTACCTGAAGTTTAGCGACCGGCAGAATGTATCTTCCGATATAATCGGTGTACCTAAGGCTGCCGCGGTCATTGAAGGGACAGAGACCCACACCAGAACTGCATCCCTGCAAGTCAATCTGGATCTGCTAAAAGCCGCCGGAGTGTCGGTAACCGGAGGGAATAAAACCTTGAAGGTGCCGGTAACCCAGGCAGTAATTTATGGCTGGTATGATAATGAACTTGGCAGTTATACCAATATGCTGGGTGATCTAACCGTAAAAATTGCCGATACCATGGTTTAGGGCGTTGCACAGCGTTTTGGATAAGTTGTGCATTACCCCGTTAAGGCTGGAGGATCTGGAAGCCGTAGCCTGGATAGAGGCTACATCGCCATCCCCGTGGAATTTAATGCAAGTTAAGGCAGAATTTCAAAATACTGACAGTATTCAGCTAGCCGCATATCTGGCCGGTAAGCTGGTTGGCTGGTGCTGCGGCCGAGTGGCGACGGGTGAGGCTGAACTGCTCAAGATTGCGGTAGGCCCGTTATATCGGCAAAAAGGCATTGCATCCCGACTGCTTGCAAGACTGGAACGCAGACTGGCCTGTCTGGGGGCAGCCGCAGTATTTCTTGAGGTGCGATCCCAGAACACCGCCGCCCTCAACCTTTATTTGCAAACTGGTTACCTCAGGGTTGGCTGCAGAAAAAAATACTATTTTATGCCGGAAGATGATGCCGTAATCCTTAGGAAAAATCTTCTTTATCCTGAAACTTGGGAGAACAAGTTATGAAAACAATTAACAACCTTGATTTGCAGGGGAAAAGGGTTTTAATCCGGGTTGATTTTAATGTCCCCATGAACGAACACGGTCAGATCACCGATGATATCAGGATGCAGATGGCCCTGCCGACCCTGCAATACGTTCTGAGCAAAGGGGGTCGGCCTGTGATTTGCTCCCATCTGGGCAGACCCAAGGGGGAGCAAGCAGAGAAGTTTAGCCTGAAACCGGTGGCAAATCATCTGGCGAAACTGCTTGATTGTCCGGTCAATCTGGCACCAGACTGCATAGGCAACGAAGCACTGGAAATGTCGCAAAATCTTGCTAAGGGAGAGGTGCTGCTGCTTGAAAATTTGCGTTTTCATAAGGAGGAAACCAGCAATGAACCCAGGTTTTCCAAAGAACTGGCACAACTGGGAGATATTTACATAAATGATGCCTTTGCTGTATCGCACCGGGAACATGCCTCGGTGGTCGGAACCGCCAGATTGTTTAAGGACAAGGCACCGGGTTTTCTGTTGCAGACCGAGCTTGATAATTTTCACAAATCCCTGGACAGGCCGTTGCGGCCGCTGGTGGCTCTGGTGGGCGGGGCCAAGGTAAGCTCCAAGCTGGGGGCCTTGCAAAATATGCTTGGCAAGGTGGACAGCATGATAATCGGCGGGGCCATGGCCAACACCTTTTTGAAAGGTATGGGCGTAGATGTCGGCGGCTCCCTGGTGGAGGATGAACTTCTTGACACAGCACGGAAGTTTATGGACATTGCCGAGGAAAAAGGAGTGAAGATTTATCTGCCGGTTGATTTTGTGGCGGCAGATAGGTTTGCCGCCGATGCTGTAACCAAGAATGTAACCTTTCGGGACATTCCGGAGGGCTGGCTGGCCCTTGATATTGGCCCGGCCTCAACCATTTACTTTCAGGAGGCACTGGCCGGGGCAAAAACCATCGTCTGGAACGGCCCCATGGGTGCCTTTGAGATGGATGCCTTTGCCAGGGGAACCATGTCCATCTGCCATGCGGTGGCAAGCTCGCACGCCTTTTCCATAACCGGCGGCGGCGACTCGAATGCTGCGGTGAAAAAGGCTGGCGAGGCCGGAAATATTTCATATATGTCAACTGGCGGCGGAGCTTTTCTTCACCTGATGGAGGGCAAGACCCTGCCCGGTGTCGACGCTCTGTCCTGATTATCAACAAGGAGGTTTTTATGACCAGAAGAGCAATGATGGCTGGTAACTGGAAAATGCACATGAATGCGGCGGACGGCTGCAAACTGGCGGCGGCCGTGGCAGAATCTGCAAAAAATGCGGCAGACCGGGATGTTTTGATTGCTCCGCCCTATACCATTTTAAGCAAGGTTGCCGAGGTATTAGAAGGCTCGGCGGTTATTTTGGCTTCGCAAAATATCTGCTGGGAGGAAAAGGGAGCCTATACGGGGGAGATTTCACCTGCCATGCTGAAGGAGGCAGGCGGCAGTGCCGCCATCATCGGCCATTCTGAACGGCGGCATATCTTTGGTGAAAGTGATGAGCTTATCAACACCAGAATAAAAGGTGCCTTGCATCATGGCCTTATGGCTATTTTGTGCGTTGGGGAAACGCTGGAGGAAAGGGAAACTGGCAAAACCATGGAGGTGCTTGAACAGCAGGTGCGGACTGGTTTGGCCGGAGTTGATTTGGAAGCAATGGAAAAAGTGGTGATTGCCTATGAACCTGTCTGGGCAATTGGCACCGGGAAAACGGCAGGCAGCGGACAGGCACAGGAGGCACATAAATTTATCCGGCAGTTAATTGAAAAAATGTTTGAAAAAAAGATTGCCGAAGCAACAAGGATACTGTATGGTGGTTCGGTTAAGCCAACGAACGTTGATGAACTTATGGCACAACCTGATGTTGATGGTGCCTTGGTCGGGGGGGCTGCTCTTGACTCTGAGTCCTTTGACCGGATTATAAATTTCAGGTGAGATTTCTGAATGGAAAATCTTTTACTTATACTTCATGTTGTGGTCTGCTTTCTTCTGATTGCTATTGTGCTGCTTCAGCACGGTAAGGGAGCGGATGTTGGTGCAACCTTTGGCGGTTCCAGCCAGTCCTTGTTCGGCTCGGAAGGACCAGTACCGCTGCTTAATAAAATTACCACCGGGGTTGCTATAATATTTATGCTTACCTCGGTTACTCTTGCGTATTTGTCTTCCCAGGCCAGTAAATCCACGGTTATGGCAAGTGTCGCCGAAGAACTTCCTGCAACTGCGGAAAACCAGTCTCAGGTGGTTGCTCCGGCTAAGGTGCAAGTAGAAGAGGAAAAACGGGAAGGAGAAGATACGGAATAAAAACCTTATGTGTGCCGAAGTGGTGGAATTGGTAGACACGCTGTGTTGAGGGCGCAGTGGGCTACGCTCGTGCCGGTTCGACTCCGGCCTTCGGCACCATTTATCATAATTTTATCTATAATTTCAATATATTAGCTTACAATAAATTTTCTCGTAAGCAATTTCTTGCACATTATTTGCACATCTTTTGCACAATTCGTGTGTCTTCAACTTCAAAACGAGGACACCATGAAAACAAAATATCTGCTTCAATGTCCAAGAACCAACCGCTTCTATTTTCGCATCATTGTTCCAAAATCTCTTCGCAGCAAATACGGCAAAAGAGAAATACGCCGTTCACTTCATACGACCGACTTGACAACCGCTCAACATCAAGCAATCAACTGGGGTCATAAGTTCAAAACTCTTTTCATCGAAGAAAAAATATCAACCGAATTCCAAATATTTTATAAATCGAACATCCAAACAAACATCCAAGCTACTTCAAATGATGAACCAATCTATCCACTGTTATCAGAAGCTATTGAATCGTATTGTAAAGAAAAAATAGCTAAAAACGCATGGACGGCCAATTCTCAAAAAGAGTTTGAGTCAATTTTTATAAAATCGCTCAAATTCTTAAAAGATAAAAAAATCGACCAATATAACCGAGATCATGCAATCGATTTTCTAAATTCATTAAAAAGACGAAATTTGAAGCAACAAACAATCGCTAAAAATCTCAATACAATTTCATCTCTTTTTAATTGGCTTCAATTGTCATATGACATAAAAAATCCATTTACTGGACTTACGCCAAAACAGAAAATAAATGTTTCAAAAGAGCGAGAGCCATATACAAACGATGAATTAAAATCTCTGTTCGAAAACTATCCAATCGACCATAAAAGGCCATCAAGATATTGGATTCCGCATATTATGCTTTTTAGCGGTATGAGGCCATCCGAAATTGCACAATTGACCAAAAACAATATCATCGCTATCGATAATATTTTTTGTTTTCAATTGACATCCGAAATGAATCTAAAGACCGTTAATGCTCAACGCATAATTCCGATTCATGCCAAGCTAATCAAGCTCGGTCTTCTTGAATTTATAAATTCACAAAAAGAGAATCGCATCTTCAATGAATTAAATCCAGAAAGAGCCAAACCAGCCGGAGCCGTTTCATCATATTGGAATACAACACATACTAAAAACATCAAAAAGAACAAAGAGTATAAAAAATCTCTCTATTCATTACGCCATAATGTTGTAACGGCTCTAAGAAATACTGGCATAAAAGAAACATTTGCTTCCGAGTTAGTTGGTCATCAGAAAGGAACAAACATCACATTTCAAAGGTACGCTTCATCAAACCAAATAAAACCGCTAAAAGAAGCAATAGAATCGATTAGCTGGCCTTTCATTGAATTTTCATTATATTTCAGAGATAAGTAGCCTCGAAGCTCAATAACTTCTCGCTATCTGGGGACATTGACAAAAAAAAATGTCCAGCCATATGGAGTGACAAGCTCCGACTGGACATAAAGAACAGATACGAGGACAGATATGAAGAAGCTCAGTAAATCTCCGAAAAAAAGTAAAAAAAATCTTAA
>PDQP01000053.1 GCA_002747805.1 Deltaproteobacteria bacterium | reverse complement strand
AGCATTTTGGCAGCCCATTCTCGGAGCTGACTTTTGCTTCCGCTACGGCAGAGAGCTACATGGACATGGACGATGACACAGAATTCTGAACACTACCTCTTAGTGCTACAGCTACTAGAGTTACGAGCTGCCCTGCTCTTAAAGGAATATCATTTGGTAATTGAATACTTTTTTCCCTGCCATCTTCAGTTCGTAGCCAAAACTCAGTATATGTTGTTGAAGTCGAAGTAACGGTTGGCGGATCTACATAACCGCCATGTTGACCGACATAACCACCACCGCCGTATGATGAAACATGTGTTTTACTGTACTTTTTAAAGTCCAGAACTTTTCCTTTTATTGATGAAAAATCAACAATTTTATTTTTATAAATAAGCGGCTTAATATCCGTTATTATTTATCCCTGTTTTAAGTTTTATTACTACTGACAGTCTTGTAAAATCACCAAAACAGACTTTTGACGAGACCATCATCTTTAATAAAACAGTTAAATTTTCATTTAACACTCTAATCCTATAAGCAAAATCCTTGCCAGCTATTAAGTTAATGCGATATTATGCTGATATTATTGATATTTATTTTTAATCATCAATATTTTATTTTTATAAATGATTAGCTGGATAGCATAAAATGGTATTTTTAATACCAATAAATTTGATTGAATATGGAGAACTCCATAAAATCAAGGAAATGGAAGTTTTTTGAAATAAGGTTATCGACTTGTAGAACCGCTATACTTTATTGTGGTCACTGTATAGCCTTTCACAACACCGCTTCTAAAAAGTATTAAAAAGCGTAGATTGATTTTTTATAAGGATTTCAAGGATGGAACAGAGAAAGGGGCGGAAATAGCTGCCACCTTTAAGCTGCCCGGGCAAAGGCTCTGGCAAACGGCTGCTCTGCTGCCTTGATGATGCGGTCATCCATGCAAAAGGCCAGCCGTATATGCCCCGGCCTGCCAAAACCCCGCCCCGGTACGGCCAGAATTTTTTCCTCCTGCAAGATGGAGCAGAACCGGATCTCGTCTGCAATCGGCGTTTTAGGAAAAAGGTAAAAGGCCCCCTTAGGTTCCAGAAAGTCAAAACCGGCCCTGGTCAAAATGGCGCAAAGCATATCTTTCCGCCTTGCATAAATAGAGGTATCAACCGATACATCCTGCAAGCCGGCCACCACCCGCTGCATAAAGGCCGGGGCGTTGACAAAGCCGAGGATGCGGTTGGCCAGGGTCAGGGCATCCAGCAGGGCTGCTTTATCGTCAAGTTCCGGGTGCAGGGCCAGATAGCCGATGCGTTCGCCGGGCAGGGAAAGATCCTTGGAGAAGGAAGAGACCACCATACTGTTTTGATAGGCCGCAAAGATACTCGGCACGGTATGACCGTCAAAGACAATCCTGCGATATGGCTCATCGGCAATCAGATAAATGGTGCTGCCCAGCCGCCTGCCCATCCTATCCAGCAGTTCCCCCAGCCGGGCCAGGTCTTCCGCCGGATATATCTGACCGGTAGGATTATTGGGCGAGTTGATAATAACCGCTCTGGTCTTGCCGGTAATGGCTTTTTCAATGGCCTGCAGATTGAGGTTAAAATCATCATCGGTGTCCACCACCTTGCTGATGCCGCCATGATTATCAATATAAAACTTGTATTCCACAAAATAAGGGGCAGGAATAATAACCTCATCGCCGGGATTAAGCAGCGATTTTATTATAATATTAAGCCCGCCGGCTGCTCCGCAGGTCATCAGCATATCACCGCCGTTTACCACCACTTCCTGTTCTCTGGAAATTCGGGCGGCGATGGCCTCCCTGACCCAGGGGTAACCGCCGTTTGGCATATAGGCATGGGCATCCGGGGCGGCACTTTCGACTATTTCCTGTGCCGCCTGGTCATATTCGGGCGGCGGCGGCAGATCCGGGTTGCCAAGGCTGAAATCAAATATATTTTCCGGGCCAAACTCCGCCTTCATTCCGGCGCCTTCCTCAAACATCTTTCTGATCCATGAGGATTTTTCAGCAAAGGCACGCATTTTGGTGGATACAGCCATATTTCCCTCCGCAAGCCGCTATAAATTTTCCAGATAATCGTGGGCAGCATTTATTTCCTTCATCTTTTCCTCGGCAATGCTGCGGAATTCCTCGCCAAGATGCCGCACCTTGTCTGGATGATACTGCATACTCAGCTTTCGATAGGCCCTTTTTATTTCATCCTTGCTGGCGCCCGGTTTAAGCCCCAGAGTGGCATAATGCCTTGCCGCCTCATCCCTGGCCGCTCCTTGCTGCCGCTGCCTGCGGTAGTTGTGCTTGGCCTCAATGGTTCTAAGATCGTATGCCGTTATCTCCAGAAAGGCGGCAATTTCCCGGGCAATGGCAAGCTCGTTTTGGGCGGCCGGCTCCTTGGTATGGATAAGCTGAAAAATCAGCTCCAGCAGAATCAGCCGCGGCTCATAGGCAAAGCCGTTTTTGAATTCATGGAGCAGGGTATCCAGGGTCTGGGTTGAATTTATGGCATTTTTGATCAGATTTTTCACCCAGGACATCTGGGTTTGATTATATCCTAGATTGTATTGAAAAAAATTCTGGATGGTGGAGATTTCCTCCTTGCTCACCTGCCCGTCAATCTTGGAGATATGAATAAGAATCTGTACCAGCAGGTAAACAAAGCGGTTATGGCTCTCGGTCTGCGAACTCTCGTAGGTGTAAACCCGCTTTTGCAGCCAAAGGGACATCAGCCAGACAAAGGAAGAAAACAGGACAAAAACCGTCAGCCCCGAAAACATCAGCCAGCCCAGAAAATTGATCAGCGACCCGGCCCCGCCAGTGATCAGTATCAGCAGCATTAAAATCAGCAGGCAGCCGCCGCAGCCGCCGGGTTCTTGCCTGGTTTTATATTCCATGCCTGATTATGCCTCTTGAAAAAGTGCCTCGATAAAATCATCGGCATCAAAATCCCGGAGATCTTCAAGCTGTTCGCCGATACCGATAAAGCGGATGGGAGTTTTCATCTCTCTGGCGATATTGGCGACAATGCCGCCCCTTGCCGTACCGTCCAGCTTGGTCAGGGTAATGCCGGTGATGTCCACGGCGGCATCGAACAATTTGGCCTGCGATACCCCGTTTTGGCCGGTGGTGGCATCAATTACCAGCATCACTTCATGGGGGGCACCGGGGATTTGCTTGCCGATTACCCGTTTTATCTTTTTCAGCTCTTCCATTAAATTGGTCTGGGTATGCAGGCGGCCGGCCGTATCAACCAGCAGCACATCATACTGGCCGGATTTGGCCTTTTCCACTGCATCAAAGGCCACCGATGACGGGTCGGCATTTTCGCGGTAAACCAGATCTATTCCGTTTCTCTCTGCCCATATTGATAACTGGGAGACGGCGGCGGCGCGGTAGGTATCGCCTGCGGCCAGCAAAACTGACTGCCCGGAATTTATGAATTTATGGGCTATCTTGCCGATGGAAGTGGTCTTGCCGACCCCGTTTACCCCCACCACCATAATAACCAAGGGGCCTTTTGGGGGCAGATTCATCCCGGCCGGATGCTCGGTGAGATAGCTCTTTAGCTTGCTTTTGAGGACTTTTTTAAGGGATTCCGGGTCGGATAACTCCTTTCTGGCCACCTTTCTTCTGGCATGCTCAAGCAAATCCTGGGTGATACCGACTCCAAGGTCGGCGGTAATAAGAATTTCTTCCAGTTCATCGAGCAGATCCGCATCAATCTCCTTGCGGCCAAGACAAAGGGTATCTATCTGATAGGTAAAGGATTCCCTGGTTTTGGCCAGTTTTTCTGATAGTTTTTTGAAAAGACCGCTGGCAGTATCTTCCTGCTCCTCTTGGTTAGCGGCTGTATCATCGTCAGTATCCTGCCGTTCAGCCTCGGTTTCAGCGGCATCCTGCGGTCTTTGTCCTTCTTTGGTGCCATCATTATTTTTGACGGATTCATCTTCGATAAGTGGTTTATCGTTAATATCAGTTTGTTCTTCTGCCTTTTTTCCTATTTTTTTCTTAAACCAGTCAAGCATAATTTTTCCCGATAAATTAATCTGATGTTGTAATATATCACCACAAAAACTATTTCATATTAAGAAGGCAGCATATATAAATCAATAAAAACCCTGATTAAAATTTATCATTTGTCAGAACGGCTGTTTTTTATGGGGACGGCTGGCATGAAATGATTTGCATTTCCTGAGAAGAGCATTACTTTAACCGGCGGTATCTGTTCAATACTTGGTGAAAATATTAAAGCGGTCAAACAATTTACAGGAGGATTAAAAAATGTCTGGTTCATGCGGTGGAGGAGCTACCCCGGAGGCCCAGCAGGCGGCGGCGGCTCAACAGGAAAATGCTATCAAACTTTCCCTGGGCAAGATTAAGAATAAAATTCTGGTGATGAGCGGCAAGGGCGGGGTCGGTAAATCAACCGTATCCGTAAACCTGGCCCTGGGGCTGGCCAAAAAAGGACATAAGGTCGGCTTGATGGATGTGGATATTCACGGCCCGGATGTGGTCAGGATGCTGAACCTGAAAGGGGTTATGCAGCCGCCCAAAACCCCGGATTCCCTGGTGCTTCCCCTTGAATATTCGGAAAACTTGAAGGTGGTCTCCCTTGAATATATGATGCAGGACCGGGACGAGGCCATTATCTGGCGCGGCCCCATGAAAATTCAGGCCATCAGGCAGTTTTTGGCGGATTTTGAGTGGGGCGAGCTGGATTACCTGATTATTGATGCTCCCCCCGGCACCGGCGATGAGCCGCTTACCGTTGCCCAGACCATCCCGCTGGTGAGGGCGGTGGTGGTTACCACGCCGCAAAATGTGGCCCTGGCCGATGTGCGGAAATCAATAAATTTCTGCCATACCATGAAGGTGGATATTGCCGGCGTGATTGAAAATATGTCGGGGCTGGTCTGCCCGCATTGCAACGAGGTGGTGGAGGTCTTCAAATCAGGCGGCGGCAAGGAACTGGCCAAGGACCTTGAACTGCCGTTTCTGGGTACGGTACCGATGGATCCAAAGGTGGTGCAGGCCGGTGATGACGGGGTTCCCTATCTCTCTTCGGAGATCAAAAGCCCGGCGGTTGCGGCCTTTGGCAAGATCGTTGATATGCTGGAACACCGCCTGCCGCCGGTTGCCCCGCCGGTAACCCTGCAAATGGCCGGCGGCTCCTGCTGCTCCAGATAATCCCCTTGACTTGCCTTTCCCGCCGCGGCGGGGAAGGTGCTGGTAACTCTGATGAAGGTAAAGCAGATAATAGTCGGCAGCATGGGCGTTTGCTGTTATATCCTCGGCTGCGAGAAAACCGGTCTTGGTATTGTCATTGACCCGGGCGGCAGTGAGGATGAGATCCTGCCGGAGCTTGATGGACTGAACATTAAATATATCGTGGCAACCCACGGCCATGCCGACCATGTATGCGGCATGGCCGCCCTGAGAAAAAAAACTTCCGGCCGGACTGTTATGCACCTTGCAGATGATGAGTTTTTTAGCCAGTCCCAGGTACGGCAGTTTTTTTCACATCTGGGTCTGGATCATGCCCCGCCTGCCGATATTAAGGTGCAGGACGGCGATATTCTGGAGGCGGGCGGGGTGCGGCTGACCGTGCTGCATACCCCCGGTCATACTCCGGGCGGCATATGTTTATACAGCGCCCCCCATCTTTTTACGGGCGATACCCTGTTTGCGGGAGGGGTAGGGCGCACCGACCTTCCCGGCGGCTCCCATCAGCAGCTTTTTCAGTC
>PDQP01000055.1 GCA_002747805.1 Deltaproteobacteria bacterium | reverse complement strand
AGCTTTTTCAGTCAATAAACGAGAAACTCTTTGTCTTGCCGGAAGAAACCAGGGTCTGGCCGGGTCATGGCTATGGCGGGACCTCTTCCACCATCGGTGAGGAAAGAGCCGGAAATCCCTATTTATAATCCTTTATCCCACAGATATTATGCGTGAAATAGTTCTTGGTACCGCCGGACATGTCGATCATGGCAAAACCAGTCTGGTCAGGGCCCTGACCGGTATCGAAACCGACCGACTGAAGGAGGAAAAAAAACGCGGCATTACCATAGAACTTGGCTTTGCCTATCTGGATCTGCCCTGCGGCCACCGCCTTGGTATTGTTGATGTGCCGGGGCATGAAAAATTTGTCAGAAACATGGTGGCGGGCGTTACCGGCATGGATATTCTGGCCTTTATCATCGCCGCTGACGAGGGAATCATGCCCCAGACCAGGGAGCATTTCGAGATATGCCGACTGCTTGGCGTAAAGCAGGGTCTTGTAATTATTACCAAAAAAGATCTGGTCGAGGAAGACTGGCTGGAAATGGTTGATGAGGAGGTGCGCAGTTTTTGCCAGGGCAGTTTTTTGGAGGATGCTCCGCTTGTCCATGTTTCCTCTACCACCGGCGAGGGGCTTGACCAGGTAATTGAGGTTATTGACGGGCTTGTCCGCCGCCATAATTTTAACGAGGTATTCGGCCCTTTTCGGCTGCCGGTGGACAGGAGCTTTGCCATGAAGGGTTTCGGGTCGGTCATTACCGGCACCTCTGTTTCCGGGCGGATTGGCACCGGCGAGGATGTCCGCCTTTATCCATCCAGGATTACTGCTAAAATAAGAGGGATTCAGGTTCACTCCCAGACGGTTGAGCAGGTTGAGGCCGGTCATCGTACGGCGGTCAACCTGCAAGGAGTGGACAGCAGCGAGGTAAGCAGGGGAATGGTGGCGGCCACCCCCGGCGTACTTGAACCAAATTATATGCTCGATTGTGAATTTCTGTACCTTGGTTCGGGCAGCAGGCCCCTGCCGCATCGGAGCCGGGTGCGGGTTAATCTTGGCACCTCGGAGGTGCCGGGCAGAATCTCGCTTCTGGATCGGGATGAGCTTTTGCCCGGTGATGAATGCGGCGTGCAGCTGCTGCTGGAGGAGCCGGCGGCGGTCTGGCCGGGGGATCGGTTTGTTGTCCGCAGCTATTCTCCGGTAACCACCATCGGCGGCGGCCAGGTGCTTGGCAATGTCTCGCCGGTAAAGAGAAAACGTCTGTCAGATAAGGATAGGCAGTATAATCAAAAGGTTATTGCCACTCTGAAAAATGGTTCCCTGACCGAAAAGGTGGTATTTTTTCTGGAAGAAAGCAAAGGAGCCGGTCTTGATTTTGATGCAATCGGCATCCGGCTCGGCCTGTTTGGCAAGCATCTTAAAAAGGCGCTTGCCGATCCCTTATCCGCCAGACAGATTATTATAGTTGACTCGGCCAGCCAGCTATATATGGCAAGTTCTTTAGTCAGTGAAATTGAAGAGTCAGTGGTGGAAACCATAAAGGAATATCACCGTAATAATCCTCTTAAAACAGGTATTTCCAAGGAGGAGCTAAGAACCGGGCATGGCAGACACATAAATCCAAAAGTTTACAGCTATGTGCTTAATAATTTACTGAAATCCAAAGTAATTGTGCAGGAAGATTCGGTGGTACGCCTGGCTGAACATCAGGTTGCCCTGAAGGCGGATGAAAAGCAGCTGCAACGGGATTTAACCGCCTGGCACCGGAACAAGGGGCTTTTTGCCCCCACCATCAAGGAAACCATGGCCGAATTTGCAGATTACAACCAAAGTTTGGTCAGGGAAGTGATGGAGATGCTGATCCGTGAGGAACAGTTGGTAAAGGTCAGCGAAAGCCTTTATTTCGATCATGATGCCTTGCATAATCTAATCATGCAGGTACAGGAATACCTTGTAAATAAAGAAGAAATTGATGCCCCGGCCTTCAAGGAACTTTCCGGTCTGACCAGAAAATTTTCCATTCCCATCCTCGAATACCTGGACAAGATTAAACTAACCGTCCGGGTGGGGGACAAACGGGTGCTTAGACGCAAAATTACGCCGTAATATTCTACAGCAGCGAGTATAAAAGTTTACCGGCCATAATAATCAGCAAGATTCCCAGAAATCTTTTAATGGCAACTGCTTTCAGATGACGCTGCATAACGGTCGTCCCCAGTACGCCGCCAAAATATGCGGCCATGGCGGCAAAAATCAGCACCTGCCATTGCACTGTTCCCAGCAAGGCATAGGCGGTAAAGGCGGTAAAAGAAGAGAAGGGCACCACAAAGGCGGTAATGGCGGCGACCTTTTTCGGGTTAAAGCCCATCATGATCAGCAGCGGTGAAATAAGCATGCCGCCGCCGACTCCCAGCAGGCCGGAGAGAAAACCAGCCCCGGCGCCGACCAGGGCCGGAGCTGCAAAGGAGCTTTTTTTCTTATCGCTGTGGCCCTGCTTTTTATGGTAAAAAAGCAGCATAAAACTTGAAAAAAGCATAAAAAGGAAAAATCCCCATAGCACCATCTGTCGGGAAATAAGGGTGGAACACCATGCCCCTGCCGGTGCCAGCAAGGTGGAAGCAATAATAATGGGCAGGGCCAGCCTGAAATCCAGCCTTTTATTTTTGATATTGGCATAACTGGCTCCCCCCATGGACAGGACATTAATCATCAGTCCGGTGGGGCGGGCGGCATCAAGCGGCACCCCCAGCCAGTGCAGGATCGGCACCAGGGCGAGAGCCGAACCTACTCCCCCCAGGGCAAAGATAAAGCTAAAGATAAAGGCCAAACAGACGGTAAGCGGCAGCATGACAGCCTATTCTCCATAACCGGAGCAGGGCAGACACATTTTATTATCGCCGACCAGACGGATATATTTTCTGGACACCAGCTCGCCGCAGTTGGAACAGGGCAAAAGCCCCATCACCTCGCCAAAATCTTCGTAGAAATAGTCCTCTACTTCGCCTGTCAAGAGAACTTCTTTTTCTGGGGCATCAATAAGAATATTGACCATCTCCCAGGCAGTTTCAGGCTCTATTTCCGTGGGAGGCACCCCGGCAGAACGCTTTTTCATAAAGGCTGAATCGGCAATTTCCTGATGATGCCCGGGCCAGTAGCTGACCCGCACCGCCCGCTGTTTTTTCTTGTCGATCAGGGTAAGGGCCAGCTTGCCATAGCCGGTTTTTTCAATATTACCCTTGCCGATGGTACAGCCGGTGGCAAAGCTGACACCATCAGCAAAGCACTGGGCACCATGATGTTCGCCGATTTCGATCAGACAGTGCAGTTCACTGGAGGTGCCGGTTCTGGCCACCTCAAGTTTTGCAAGTGCGGCCATGCCTGCTCTCGCTCCAATGGCCGAGGCCCAGCAGATATGCCCGTGAAATTGGAAGGTTTTTTCTAGTATTTCTTTCATCTTAGTCCATTTATGGTTAAGGTTTGGCGTTGACGCTTCTGTATCTTTAACCGCAGGAACTTGTAGGCTACCATAATTTATCCTGATTATGAACAATATTTATTCCGCCATAACAGCGATAAGGCATCCAGAATGCAGGCGGGTATGCCGATGACCGCAGTTTCCGGCAAGGTGCAGACGGGCTAAAAGACAGTAACACGAATAAATAATTGCAATAAAATATTGTTGTGATAATGATAATCAAATAAGCAGCAATATCCTATATCGGACGGACTTCGGCATATTCTCGAAAAGGAGAACGATATGACAGATGAAGAAATAAACATGCAGAAAACTTTAGTCGAAACACAAAAGTTATATATCGAGAGCATGAAGCTGGCCGCCGAAGAGATGAAGCTGCGGGCCGAGACATCGAAGCTGGAGGCTGAAGAACGCGGCAAGCTAGTGGCCGAAGAGTTGAAATTACGGGCTGAAGCGGCCAAGCTGGAATCTGAAGAACGTAGTAAACTGGCCGCCGAAGAGATAAAGCTGCGGGCTGAAGCGGCCAAGATGCAGGCCGAGGAAGCCAGGCTCTGGAAGCAAACCAAGTGGTATGAGCTTGGCCTTGCCATGGGGCTTGGAGCGGCCCTGATTGCCGCCTTGCTGAAAAGCATCGGATAAACTTAAAATAAAAAACACCTGCTCTTCCTGCCTTAAGTCTGCCGCCGGGCTAATTTAACCGCAAAAGCTCATAAAATCTTTCAGTTTGCAGGATTATATTGTATAAATCACTCCCGATGATTGCAAATGCTTTAATCGGCGGCGGGATTTACTTGAATAAGGATTGTGAAAAGGAGGACAGAATGACCAATAAAAAGACCGAGGGTTCTTCCATGGATCAGGTGCGTGATTTATTGATGGGAACCCACCTAAAGGACATTGAAATCCGTTTGCAGCGTCAGGAGGAAACCCTGCTGCGGGAAATATCAAACCTCAGGGAAAACCTGCAAAGCCGGGTGGAATCTCTGGAAAATTTTATGAAAAATGAGTCAGCCTCGCTGCTGCACCGCCTGCAGGAAGAAAAGACTGAGCGGGTCAACCTGCTGAAAAGGGAGCAGAAAGACCGTCAGACAGCGGTGAGAAGCGAGCAGCAGGAAAGAAATGCGGCGGTCAAGGAGGAAAAAAAGGAGCGGGAGGATGCGGTAAAACGTCTTACCGATGAGCTGGCCGCCAAGGAGGAAAATCTGGAGGCCCAGATAGAATCTTTATCTTCCACGCTGGATTCAGCCGAGCAGGGGCTGCGTCAGCTAATGCTTTCGGAAAGTGCCCGTCTTGCCAAGACCATGGAGGAAAAATATCAGGAAGCCATGGGTGCCGTCCGCAGCACCGATGCACAAATCCGGCATGATGTGGTATCCCGTTCCGATATTTCCGGCATGTTTACCGAGGCGGCCATGCGTTTTTCCGGTAATCATGGTCTGGCCTCAATTCCGGAGCCGGAAGAAAAAAAAGAGGCCGATAAACCGAAGAAATGACGGAGCCAGCAGGCCGCATACCGGAACTAGCCGCAAATAAGGAAGATTCAGATCGGCTCAAGCTCTTGCCGTATATAGCGGAAGATTTGCCGGATGCAGAGCTTGAACAGCTGCGCCGGATGCTTTTTGCCCGTGAAATCGAGCTGCTGGAAAAACTGGCCCGCAGGCAGGGCGAAAAGCATTCTGAAAGGGTAAGCGAGGTGCTGGCCGAGTCCTTTACCATGAGGGCCGGCAAGGATAATCAGCTTAATCTGGCCCTTGAGCCGGTGGTGGACAAGATATTTAAGGATTCACTTAACCGCCGCAAAAATGATTTTGTCAACCTGCTTTTTCCGCTGATCGGCCCGGTCATCCGCAAATCAATTGCTGAATCATTTCTTTCCATGCTGGGAAATTTCAGTCAGAGCCTGGATGTTGCCTTTTCCTGGCGCGGCCTAAAATGGCGGCTTGAGGCCCTTCGTTCCGGTCGGCCCTTTAATGAAATTGTCCTGCTGCATACGGTTTTATACCGGGTCGAGCAGGTTTTTTTTATCCACAGCGAAACCGGCCTTGCCCTTAACCATGCGGTCAATGAGGAGATTACCGGCAAGGATGCCGATATGGTCTCCGGGATGCTGACCGCCATTCAGGATTTTGCCCGGGACAGCTTTTCCGGCGGCAGTGAAGACCATCTGGATTCCCTGAAAATGGGCGAGCTGCTGCTGATCATAGAAAAGCGGGAACAGGCTTATCTGGCCTGCGTGGTGCGGGGAACCCCGCCGGCTGATCTGCGTAAAGACCTTCAGGAAACCCTGGATCTGATGCTGGTGGAATATTCGGTGCCGCTGGATGAATTTTCGGGGGATACCGCTCCCTTTATCACCGCTGTCCGCTATCTGCAGCCGCTTTTGAGTTCCAG
>PDQP01000001.1 GCA_002747805.1 Deltaproteobacteria bacterium | reverse complement strand
TTCTTGTTCAAGTTTATGCCACGGGATCGCCTTGGCAAGTCGATACAAAGGATGTTTAGGGTTAAGCTGCATAGACAGGCTCTGATCCACCAGACTTAGTTGATTTTGGTTGGGACTTTTTCCTTTCATTGCTACTCCAAAAATGTCATTTAATATTGCAGGATTTTGAGTATATTTTAACATAAACTTGCAAATTTGACCATAAAAAAATGAAATTTATCTTTTATTTTCAAAGTGTTGATCGTTTCTCAGGGTTGACTATCTAGAAAGCCCAAGTTTTCGTAAAATATTATGGCTCGGCTCAAGGCGAAAGGCCACTGCCCGCAGGTTAAAATTACCTTTTTGCATTTTTATGATATGGAAACCAGCTCTTATCAGCTCCTGACCAAGGGATTTCTGGCTAAAGCCCGTGCTGTGTGCCATAAAGCTGTTGCCGCCGGCCATAGCAGCCTCGTGTCCGTAAAAAACTTCTCTTATTTTGATGGGGCCGGCTGGAGAATGGTAAAGTACATCACTTATATCCATGTTGTTTTTTACCCAATGTTCGGCCACCGCCTGAAGATCAGGAACGTGTATTTCCGCAAAACCGTCCGGTTTGAGGATATGGAAAAATCCGGCCAGAATCTGCGGCACTTCATGGGCCGGAAAATGTTCCAGATTATGGCTGTTATAAACGGCATCATAGCAGGCCGGGGCAAGGGTGGTCAGCTTGCGGGCATCAAGCAGGATGTCTGGTTTTGCATCGGGGTTGATGTCTAGCAAATCATGCCGCCATCCATTATAATGATCTGGAATAGCGATTTTTTTGCTACCTCCGCCCACATTTAGGACTGATTTTTGCGGGTGGGAGTAGTTTTTGTTATTCATGGCAGTTTTTCCTATAAAAATTTTCGGCTTTTTCGGCTTTAATTCTTCCCCTAATGGCTGGTCGACTGCTGCCTGCTCAGCTTGCTCCGCACAATATTTCTCCCAAATATTACGATAAGCGGCCTCCAAGTTTTTAGTAAACTTGGCAGCATCACAAAGGGGAGATTTTTGCATACGCTCACGCAAACCTGAACGTATTTCGGCAAGTTTATTAATATCGTGGGTAAACTCCACAGCACGATTCACGTATTCATCTTCAGTTTCTGCAATCCAGTCGTTAAGGCCAATACAGGTCAGGATACTGGCCGACATACGTCCGGCAAAACGTCTTCGCAAAAGGGTAAGCACCGGCACGCCCTGCCACAAAGCCTGACAGGTAGTAGTGCCGCCAGTGAAAGGGAAGGTGTCCAGAACAATATCAACCCTCTCATAGGCCAAAAGGTACTCCTCAAAGGGGGAGCGGCCCTCGATAATCAGCCTGTCTGCCGCAATGCCGTGGCCTGCAAAATCGGCCAGGCACTTTTTAAGTACGCCTTTATCCTGAATAAATTGGTTTTTGATCAAAAATTTGCTGCCCGGCACCGCCTTGAGAGTCCTTGACCAGAGGGTAATGCTTTTTTCATTAACCTTATACCAACCCTGAAAACAGCCAAAGGTAATATAACCTTGCTTTCGGGCAGGAAGTTCGGCAACCTCCGGCATATGTTGATTGATTCGTAAAATTTCCATTTTAGGCAGTTTTGCCATTTGTGACTTGCTGAAATCATTAGGAGCAATTTTTCTATTTTTGACTTCCCTTGATATCATTATGTTTTCGTAAGGCTGAAAGCAAAGAAAACAGTCCGGCAAACGAAGAGGTTTTTCCGAGATAGTTGCCGGCTCATTTTCCGGCAGCACTACCTTATCGCCAATAAGATAATCCATTTCCGGCAAGCCGGTAGTGGCCGGGTACCCTATCCAGCAGACCTGAATGGGAGCAGGTTTCGCAAGCAGTACCGGAAAATGTTTACTTGTGTAGCCGCCAAGATCAACGAGAATATCTATATTATCCCTAGCAATACATTCGGCAATTTTTCTGTCGGTAAATGCCTGTACATCACGCCAGACATCTGCCCACTCAGCAAATATTTTGGTAAATCTGTCCTTTTGTTCTGCTAGGGAATAACAGGTGATATGAAAGGCAGAGCGATTATGTCGCGGTAAAACAGGCATTATAAACCGCCCTACAGAATGTCCCCGAAAATCTGCGGACAAATAACCAATACGGAGCTTTTTTTGCGGCAGATACTGGTTTGTTCTTTGTACTGGTGGGTTTAACGCCCGAATTTCCTTGAGATCACTTTCCTGTGCAAGCTGGATAATATCGTATGCAGTCAGGTCTTCCCGGTACGAGGCGGTAAAACACAGGTTTGCCCAGGCTGTAAGGTCATGGGCTGTTTCAAAACATCTGCGATACATTTTTTCTGCTTCCTGAAATTTACCTTGATCCTTGAGCAGGTTAGCCAGATTATTCATGGCCCCAGTATATTTCGGACTGATTTTAAGAGTCTTGAGGTAAAAAGCCTCTGCTTTCTCAATCCGGTTTTGTTCTTTATAAAGGTTGGCAAGGTTAAAATGGGCAAGGTCAAAATCTGGTTTAAGGGTAAGAGATTGCTGCAAGAGTTTTTCTGCCTCATCATATTTTTTTTGGGTCTTTAAGGTAGTGGCAAGATTATTTATAATAGCTGGACTGTCCGGCCTTTTTTCTAGTTGCTTACGTATCATTTGCTCCATTTCTGAAAATCTGCCAAGATCTCGAAGAAGACGAATCAGATTAAGCATTGCTTGTGGGTATTCTGGCTTTATTGCCAGTGCCTTACGATATGCGTCCTCTGCTTTCTCAAGCAGCCCATGCTGCTGGTATGCCTGCCCGATATTGTTATGTATATCTTCCACATCATCTCTGGTGCATAAGGCAGATTCGAGAAATTGTATGGCTTTATCAAGATCATTTTGCTGAATATATATGGTGCCAAGGAGTTTTTGTGCATCAAAATGGTGCGGATTGATTGCGAGAATTTTTTTGTAAAGATGCTTTGCCTCGCTAAGTTTACCTGTTTGATGTAGTGAGACAGCCTTTTTCAGGATATTTTCAATGCTGTCCTCAGGTTCAGGATTTTTCCCTGCCGGATTTTGCCCATGCTGCCGGGTGATATGTATCTGCGGCCTTGCAGTTTTGCCTGTTTCAGGTTGTGCCTGCTCTGCACAATATTTTTCCCAGATGCTGCGGTAGGCATTTTCCAGATTTTTGGTAAAGGCCAAGGCATCACAAAGGGGAGAATTTTGCATGCGTCCCCGTAATCCGGCCCGGATTTTGGCAAGTTTATCGGCATCACGGGCAAAATCCACGGCCTTCTGCATATACTCTTCCTCGGTTTCTGCAATCCAGTCGTCAAGACCGATACAGGTCAGGATACTGGCCGACATCCGTCCGGCAAAACGCCTGCGTAAAAGGGTAAGCACCGGCACTCCCTGCCATAGGGCTTGACAGGTGGTGGTGCCGCCAGTGAAAGGGAAGGTGTCGAGAACAATATCAACCTTTCCGTAAGACTGAAGATAATGCCGGTTGGAAGAATTTCCTTCAATAATGAGCCGATCCGGGGCAATATTTAGTTTGGCAAAAGATTCTATAGCGGAAGCAAGCACCCTCTCATCCTGCATGGATTTATTCTTTATGAAGAGTTTGCTGCCCGGTACTGCCTTCATAATCCTTGCCCAAAGGGCGATACTTTTTTTATTAACCTTGTACCAGCCCTGAAAACAGCCAAAGGTAATATGCCCATTTTGTTTTGCAGGAAGTTCTGCAACATCCGGTGCATTTGCATCCGCCTTGAAGCATAAAAAGCAGTCGGGAAGCCGTAAAGGTTTTTCGGAAATGGTGGTCGGCTCACTTTCCGGCAGCACCACCTTGTCGCCAATAAGATAGTCTATTTCCGGCAGACCGGTTGTGGATGGATAACCAAGCCAGCACACCTGTACAGGTGCGGGCTTGGCCAGCAGTACCGGAAATCTGTAGCTTCCCGTATAGCCTGAGAGATCAACCAGAATGTCTATTTGGTCATCACGGATAAGCTGCACCACATCCTGGTCATCCATATGGGTGATGTCATGCCATGTATGGGCAGATTTCTTGAATATTTTCGTGAGGCTGTCACTTTTATTATTGTTGGCATAACAGATAACGTGAAAATGTTTGTGATCGTGGAGCGGCAGGGCCTGGAGCAGGAATATCCCCACAGAATGCTTGCGAAAATCTCCCGAAATATAACCAAGGCGAATTTTTCTTTTAGCCGTAAAATCTGTATGAAACACCTCTTTTTTGATTGACGGGTTTGAAATAAAGGAAAAATTATCTTTTGTATGCAGGTCAAGCAATTTTGAGGCCGTATAATCTTCCTTGTACAGGTGGATAAATAATAGACTTGCATAAGCCAAAATATATTCAGGATTCGACAAAATGGCAGATTTATATGCTTCTATGGCCTGGTCAAGCTTACCCATAAATCTGTAGATATGCCCAAGAAATACATAGACAGCCGCATGGTCGGTTTCCATTGTCAATGCGGATTTATACAAGTCCTCGGCCCTGCTTAATTCTCCTGTCTTGTAGTGAATATTGGCAAGGGACAATACAGGCTTTACATATTGAGGATCTATATCATGGGCCTTCTGGATACATTTTTGGGCTTCCCCAATGTTTTCCTGCTCCAGAAGGATGTTTCCCAGATTGTTCCAGCCCTTGGCATAATCAGGGTCAATTTCTATCGCCTTACGATAAAGTTTTGCCGCCTCCTCTTTTCTTCCGCGTGCCTGGAGGAACGAACCAAAATTATTAAAAACCCAGGCATACTGAGGGTTTTGTTCGCAGGCAGTTCGATATGTTTCCTCTGCTTCTGTAAAACATTTCTGCTTCTCAAGAAAATTGGTTATATTGTAGATGGCACGCTCATCGTTTGGGTGAAGTGCCAGGGCCTTTCTGTATGCACTTTCGGATCTGTCCCTTTTGATGGTATGATTCTTGATTATGGATGGACGACCTTTATCATTGCTTCGTTTTGCTTTGGAAGAGCCGGCATGTTTTCCGCAATATTCCTGCCAGATTCTGCGGTAGGCATTTTCCAGATTTTTGGTAAAGGCCAAGGCATCACAAAGGGGAGAATTTTGCATACGCTCGCGCAATCCGGCCCGGATTTTGGCAAGTTTATCGGTATCACGGGCAAAATCCACGGCCTTCTGCATATACTCTTCCTCGGTTTCTGCAATCCAGTCGTCAAGACCGATACAGGTCAGGATGCTGGCCGATATACGTCCGGCAAAACGCCTGCGCAAAAGGGTAAGCACCGGCACTCCCTGCCATAGGGCCTGACAGGTGGTGGTGCCGCCAGTGAAAGGGAAGGTGTCCAGAACAATATCTGCCTTTTCATAGGCCAAAAGATATTCCGCCAAAGGAGAACGGCCTTCAATGATAAGTCTTTCTGCCGGTATGCCGCAGGCCGCAAAGTCAGATATGCAGGAGTTACGTACACTCTCATCCTGCATGGATTTATTTTTTATAAACAGCTTGCTGCCTGGCACGGCCTGTAAAATTTTTGACCAAAGGGTGATGCTTTTTTCATTGACCTTGTACCAGCCCTGAAAACAGCCAAATGTAATATGTTCCTGGCTTTTGGCCGGCAGCTCTGCAACATCAGGTGCATTTGCATCTACTTGAAAACAAAGGAAACAATCAGGAAGCCGTAAAGGTTTTTCAGAAATGGCGGGCGGCTCATCTTTCGGCAGCACCACCTTGTCGCCAACAAGATAATCCATTTCCGGCAGTCCGGTTGTGGATGGATAGCCTATCCAGCAAACCTGAATGGGAGCAGGTTTGGTCAGCAGTACGGGGAACTGGTTGTCCTTGGTATGCCCCGCAAGGTCGATCAGAATATCCAGGTTATCCTGATAAATGCGTTCGGCAGTTTTCTTTGCTGACAAACCGGCAACTGTACGCCATACCTTGGCATTATTTCTAAAAAAATCTGTATAAGAATCCTCTTCATGGGTTGTGGAATAGCAATAAATATGTATTCTGTTTTGGTCATTACAAGAAAATACAGGGAGTAAAAAATGACCTACTGAATGGCAGCGAAAATCCCCGGAAATATAGCCAATACGAAGTGTTCTTTGTGGATCGTATTTTTCAGGTTTCAGAGTATGCTTATATGGTGGAATTGGCCGAAAAATAGAAAAATCTTGTGAAGTATGGAGGTTAAAGATTTCCTCGGCAGACTTTTCTTCGTGATATAATGCCGCAAAAACCAGATTACTTCTGACCGCTGCATTGTTTTTCTCTTTTGCTGCCGCTCTTTGGTAAAATTTTTCAGACTCATGCAAATTTCCCTTGCCCTTCAAGAGATTGGCAAGATTCATCAGGGCATTGCTGTATTCCGGGTTTATGGCAATGGCTTTTCGGTAGAGCTGTTCTGCTTCTTCGGTTTGCCCGGTATTAAGGAAAATAAGATTTGCCAGATTATTAAGAGCTATCGCATAATCCGGTCGTATTGCAATGGCCTGTCGGTAAAATTTTTCCGCTTCCTGGAATTTCTTCTTGTCGTTAAGCAGATTTGCCAGATTATTAAGGGCTTCAGCATAATGCGGCCTTATATGAATGGCCTGGCGGTATAGTTCCTCTGCCTTGCTGAATTCTCCGCGATCATGGTAAATGGATGCCATATTATTCAGGGCAATGGCGTGTTTCGGATGTTTTTTCAGCAGATTATGTAAGATACTTGCGGCTTTGTCCACCTCATCTTCCTTCTTGAGCAGGGAGGCAAAATTACTCAACACATCTGCATGGCTAGGTGAAATGGACAGGGCTTTTTCAAAAAAGATTCGTGAGTCTGCCAAATTTCCCTGCAAAAGCAAGATATTGGCAAGATTACCCAAGGCATCAACATATTCCGGCTGAATTGAAACCGCCTTACGAAATTTTTCTTCCGCCTTTTGCAAGTGCCCCTGTTCCTTATACATTGCACCAAGATTATTATGCAAGTCAGCCGAGTTGCCGTCTATCTGTAATGCCTGCAAAAGATATTTTTTAGCTTTATCGAATTCCTTTTGCTGGGCGTAAATCGTGCCGAGTAATTTTAGTGCTTCAAAATTTTGTGCATCCTGAGCAATAATATCCTGGTAAATATTTTTTGCCTCAGCAAAATTACCTCGCTGGTGAAGAGCTACAGCATGTTTGAGTTTTTGATGCAATTCCGCCTTGGGTGCAGTAATAACGGTTCTGGTTTTGATAACTTTTTTTCTGTTTGCCTTTTTTTTCATAAAGATATTTTTATTATTTGGTTAGCTAGGCCACTTAAATTATGATGCATTATTCTTATAAATCTTCAAGCGGGCAGCCCTGGCAGACTGGTTTGCCTTTTTTGCAGTAATCCTTGCCGGTTTGGACGATAAGAGCATGATATTCATTAAAAACTCCTGCATCATGCTCCATATTGTCCATAAAGGTTTGCTGGATGGTATAATAATCTGTTTCCTCGTCCAGCAGGTTATGGCGGCTGAAAATGCGGTAGGTGTAGGCATCGGCCACGAAGATTGGCTGGCCGCAGCAATAAAGCAAGATGGAGTCGGCGGTTTCCGGCCCTATTCCTTTTACGGCAAGCAGGTTTGCCCGGGCATTATGCAAATCATCCTGACTTAGCAGTTCAATACTACCATCATAACTATCTGTAATCATCTGTAAAAGATTTTTCAGCCGCCTTGCTTTCAGGTTATAATAACCGGCGGAACGAATCATCAGGGCCAGCTCCTGCTCACCCATGGCGTACATTATCTCAAAATCAAGGCAGCCATTATTTTTAAGATTGGCAATGGCCTTTTCCACATTTGCCCAATTGGTGTTTTGGGTCAGCACTGCCCCCACCATAATCTCAAAGGCGGTCTCGCCCGGCCACCAGTTCTGCTTGCCGTAGTGAGCCAGCATCAGTTGATAGGCTCTTTGGTAGGCATTCATGCTCAGCTTTTTTTGCCGTCCGGCTCAGGCTCGGCATTATCGCCAAGACAGATGCCGATGTCTCTTGCGGTTGTAACCTTGTCGCTGGCAAGATCAACCTTTTTGCGGTTTTTGATGGCATCGGCAATCGGCACCGCCTTCATGCAGGAATCGATAAGGGCCACCATATGATCAAAAGTTCCCTCTTCCACCAGTCTGACCGCCGCCGTACCAAACCGCATGGCCAGCAGGCGGTCAAAGGTAGTCGGCGAGCCGCCCCGCTGCAAATGCCCAAGGGTGAGGGAGCGGGTATCCTTGTCGGTTCTTTTGCGGATTTCGCTGGCAACCCAGTCGCCCACGCCGCCCAGCACCACCTCTTCCCTGCCAAGCTCTCCCCGGCCCTTGTTAAATACCGTGCCGTCTTTAAGCTTTGCTCCCTCGGCGGCCACCACAATCGAATAATGTTTATCATGCAGCTCATTATCGGCGATTTTATCGCAGACACATTCCATATCAAAGGGGATTTCCGGCAGCAAAATCACATCGGCACCGCCGGAAATTCCTGAATACAAGGCAATCCAGCCGGAATCCCTGCCCATAACTTCCACCACCATCACCCGATCATGGGACTTGGCGGTTGAATGCAGTTTGTCCAGGGCCTCAGTGGCCGTTGATACCGCCGTATCAAAGCCAAAGGTTCTGCCGGTTGCTTCCAGATCGTTGTCAATGGTCTTGGGAACGCCAATCACCGGCATACCCTTTTGGGCAAATTTATGGGCAATTGCCAAGCTGCCATCGCCGCCGATGGCAATATGGCAATCAAACTTCATCCGCTTGAAATTCCTGAGGATTTTATCGGAAATATCTACAATCTGCACCTCGCCGGCCAGGTTTTCAACCGGACAGCCAAAGGGGTTGCCCTTATTGGTGGTACCCAAAATAGTGCCGCCGATGGAGTAGATTTCGGCCACCTCACGGGGGGTTAGACGCACCATCTCGTCAATATCCAGAAAGCCGTTATAGCCGCTTTTGCTGCCATAGACTTCCCAGCCTCTTTTGGTACAGGCATGAACCACTGCATAAATAACGGCATTTAAGCCGGGAGCATCACCACCGCCGGTCGATATAACAATTTTTTTCATTTTTTCTCTCACGGAAAAAGGAAATAGTCAGGAACGTTCTCTTGGCTTGAGGCTACATAAAACCTTATTCTTATCTTTATTCAGGAAAAGCTGTCAAGTTTTTTGTCCTTATCCCTTTAGGATGCCATTATCATCTTGCATTATGCAAAAAAAAATGCCTTTATTGATGAAATGGTAAAAATTATGCAACTTTTTTAGAGGCCGTTAGCTATGAGAAAACTTGAAAAATTATCCTGCTTTTTGTCGGCAGCCCTGCTTGCTGGATGTACCGCCGATGCCGGAAACAAGGCAGCCGATCCGCATTATCCGCCGGGCAGCGAGGTTCTTTTGGTCTTTCAGGACGATAAGGTGCCGGAGCATTGCCGGGTTTTTTCGCACCGGATGATGATTACTCCTGATCAGGCCAGCGGCTCACAAATCAGGGATGAACTGATTAAAAATGCTGGAAAGAACGGTGCCGATCTGGTGCTGATTGGCCTTGCCAGGGAAAGCATGGACGAACAGGATGGCTATAGTTATTTGACCTATGGCCCTAAAAATGCCTATAACTTTCAGAATGGCTGGCGGGGCTGGAAATATGGCTTTGGAGACTGGAACGGCGAAGGCAGCATTGTGCCGCTTGATTTTGAGGCTGCAGCCGAGCAGCAAGGTAATTTTTACCGCAGTCTCTACATTCAGAATATTTACTTGACCTGCCGTAATCCTGGCTCCGAGTAAAAAATAATCAAAGGTTAATGGTATGAAAATACATGAATATCAGGCTAAATCACTGTTTGATAAATACGGCATTACTGTTCCAGACGGCAGGCTATGCACCACCCCGGAAGAGGCCCGTCAGGCGGCGGAAGGTTTTACTATGCCGGCGGCAGTCAAGGCCCAGATTCACGCCGGCGGCCGCGGTAAGGGCGGCGGGGTAAAACTTGCCCATAATCTGGATGAGGTACAGGCGGCGGCAGACAGCATCCTTGGCATGAAGCTGGTTACTCACCAGACTGGTGCTGAGGGACGGCTGGTCCGCAAGGTGCTGGTCGAGCAGGGGGTAAGCATTAAAAAGGAGCTTTATTTATCCTTGGTGCCGGATCGGAAAAGTGCCTCAATCACCCTGATCACCAGCAGTGAAGGCGGCATGGATATTGAGGAAGTGGCCGATAAGACCCCGGAAAAAATTATCCGTGTTGCCATCAATCCCTTGGCCGGAATGCAGGACTATCTGGTGCGGGAGGCCGCTTTTGGCCTTGGGTTGTCCAAGCCGTTAATCAAGGAATTTGCTGGATTGCTGAAAAATCTATACCGCCTTTTTACCGATTATGACTGCTCCCTGCTGGAGATAAATCCGCTGATTATCACTGAGGATGAGCGGCTGATCGCCCTTGATGCCAAGGTTGATATTGATTCAAACAGCCTGTTCAGGCATCAGGATATAAGGGAAATGCATGACCCGTACGAGGATGATCCAGCCG
Source organism: Deltaproteobacteria bacterium (assembly GCA_002747805.1). GTDB lineage: Bacteria > Desulfobacterota > Desulfobulbia > Desulfobulbales > Desulfocapsaceae > SZUA-575. Next base: position 18,327 of record PDQP01000001.1, on the reverse strand, counting down.
AGCTTGAAGCGGCGAAGTTTAACCTGAATTACGTTAAACTGGACGGCAATATTGGTAATATGGTCAATGGGGCCGGGCTGGCTATGGCGACCATGGATATTATCAAGCAGGCCGGAGCCGAACCGGCAAATTTCCTTGATGTGGGCGGCGGGGCCGATGCCGATATGATTGAAAACGGTTTTAGAATCATCCTTGACGATCCCAATGTCAAAGGTATTTTAATCAATATTTTCGGCGGTATATTAAGATGTGATATTCTGGCAAACGGCGTGGTTCAGGCGGCAAAGAAAGTGAATATTCAGGTGCCGGTGGTGGTTCGTATGGAAGGCACCAATGTCGAGGCTGGCCGGAAAATCCTTGAGGAGTCGGGGCTTGAGCTGATTACAGCCGTAAATCTTAGTGATGCGGCAGCAAAGGTGGCGGCTATCGTAGAACAAAAACCCCGCAAGAAACATTCAACCTTGCTTGGCTGGATTCTGAAAAAACTTGGTTAGGCTGTGCGGCAAAGTGGAGTTTTTGCGGTTAAATCATAAATTAAATTCTTGGGAATTATCATGGGTATTTTTGTAAACGATAAAACCAGAGTGCTGGTGCAGGGCATAACCGGTCAGGAAGGGCAGTTTCATACCAGGCAGTGTATTGAATACGGCACCAAGGTAGTTGCCGGAGTAACGCCCGGCAAAGGCGGCCAGCTTATGGATGAGGTGCCGGTGTTTAATACGGTAAAAGAGGCCAAGGAAGCTGCAAATGCCGATGCCTCGATGATTTTTGTGCCGCCGCCCTTTGCCGCCGATGCGATTATGGAAGCGGCAGATGCCGGTATTGACCTGATAGTTTGCATTACCGAAGGGATTCCGGTGATGGATATGATGAAGGTCAAGAACTTTCTTGCCGCCAAAACATGTCGGTTGATCGGCCCGAATTGCCCGGGAATTATCACGCCCGGGCAGTGCAAGATCGGTATTATGCCGGCACCAATCCATACCGCTGGCGGGCCGGTGGGGGTGGTCTCACGCTCCGGCACCCTGACCTACGAGGTGGTTCACCAGCTTTCTCAGGCTGGACTTGGTCAGACCACCTGTATCGGTATTGGCGGCGATCCGGTCAACGGTACTGGTTTTATTGATTGCCTTGAGGCATTTCAGCAAGATGATGAAACAAAAGCGGTGGTTATGGTTGGTGAAATCGGCGGCACGGCCGAAGAGGAAGCTGCATCCTGGATTTCAGCCCATATGACCAAGCCGGTGGTTGGCTTTATCGCTGGAGTTACCGCTCCGCCCGGCAGAACCATGGGACATGCCGGAGCAATTGTCAGCGGCGGACAGGGAACCGCCAAGGCCAAAATCGCCGCCATGCAGGATAACGGCATCCATGTCTGCCAAAACCTGGGTACTATCGGCGAGCTATGTCGGCAGGTTTTTTAGAAAATCCGGCCTTATAAAAGGGTCAGGGTATCGCATAGATATTGATTTGCCTGACAGGGGCGGTAAAATTTTATCAGTAATTTCAGTTTGCCGCCCTCGGTCTGCTGCCAGCCGCTGACCACCCCGAAAACCTTTTCGTATTTGCCGTCCTTGTCGCAGAGGAAGGTTTCCACCAGTGTATCACAGATTTCGTATCTGGATTTGTTTTTGCTCTTGCTTTCAGCGGGTATTTCGATGCACATCCCGCCGTTAATGCCGCCAAGGCATTGTCCGGTGTTGTTATCCTTTTCGGAAGTTTTGATAAAACCCAGGCTGCTATTGGTGTTGACAATCCTGACCTGATTTTCGTGCGGCCGCGGTTTTTTCAGCATATCAAGCAGCAGAGATATTATATCGTGAAACTTGCAGTAATCTTTGAGCTTTTTCCTGATTTCCGGCTGATTTTCCAGTTGCTCCAGACCTTCCTTGTCCAGCACATGACAGGCCACCTTGTCCTGGGCGGTCATAAAAAACGGCCAGGGGCTACCGGCAAAAAAGCTGCTGCCGATCATATTGCCGCTTCTAAGATGTCTTAGGTGGATATTTACCTCATTTTTTTCAGTGGTTAGAATTACGTTTCCAGAATCAATCAAAAAAAGTTTCCGTGCCTCATCTCCCTTGGCTGCAAGCAGCTCGCCAGCGTTGTATTCCTGTTTTTTCAGTGCTGCATAAAAGGCTGAGAATTCATCTGAACTAAAGGCATCATAGAAATCGCTCCATATGGACAAATGATCTTTATCTTCCGGCAGGGCATGAACAGAAGCCGATGATTTGTTTTGCGTCTCGGCCATGATTTCCAGAAAGGCATCGTCCTTTTCATCATGCAAAATATCTTCTTCGTCCGTTTCATTTGCAGCCATAACCAGACCGTCTTCCGACATATCCAGAAACAGCATTTCTTCTTCCTGGCTGCCAGCCTGGGTAGTTTTATCCGCCAATTTCCTTGAGATGGCTTCGTTTTCCATGATTTTCAGGCTGATTTCGGCGGCGTGCAAAATCGGGTCGTTTTCATCGTTTATTTTACGGCGCTGTTCAATCAGAATTTTCATTTCAGCCAGGGTTTCCGGGGAAGGAAAAAAGGCTAGCTGTTCGGCAAGGCCGAGGACAATATCTTCCCGGACAAATTTGGGGAACTCTCCCCGGCGGATCAGCATATCGGTCAGGGCTGCACCGATTTCCTTATCACCGTGCATATGGCCCAGTCTGGCAATAAAGGCAGGTTTTAACTCGTCATTTATGATATTTAGCACCTTGAGCAGCCTTTTTTTCAGGCTTCTGCCGCCGATTTTCCAGATCGAGTTCACCACCTGCTGCTGAACCCTCATATCAGAATGTCCGGCATAGGGTTCAATTAGTTCGTATAAATCCTCATCATTATTGCCGGACAACAAAATCATGCAGTTTCGGATAACGTACCAGGGCTGCTCATCGTTCAGTAATTCTTTTATAATATCAAAGACCTTTCTGGATTTTGGCACAAGTTCGATCAGCAAGAACCTTTTTTCACGGTCTTCTTCCTCGACCAGGCGGTCAATGATATGGGTCAGGGTATTTGAGCCAAGATGAGTCAGCAGGGTTTCGGCGGTTTCACGGTTGCCGCTATGCGGATTAAGGTAGCTGGCTAGAAGCAGGTCAGTTACTGATTTGCCGGATAACCGGTTTTGCACATTCTGCAGTATTTTTTTGATCGCATTGTTCTTTTGGGTAAATCCTGATGAAATCTGGTGGATAACAATCATCAGTGCCTCTGCTTCCCGCCACTGTCCCAGATCAAACATCTCCTGCATCATCTGCCGCATTTGCCGGGTTATGGTATCAAATCCGGCGATAAACTCCTCTTCCTTACTTAGCCAGTCAGCAAGGATTCCGGCAAGTTTCCGGTTAAAAACGGTTTCCTTGTTGTCAAGATTGAGGCCGATGAATATGGAAATGACCATAATGGCCCGCTCACGCATCTTTCTGTTTTCATGGCAGATACCATGACCAAGGGTGTCCAGGGCGGCATTGACCTGGTCATCTTCTCCTCCTTCATGGATGGCGTACATAAAGTTGGCAAAATTGACCACTATCTCATCGTTTTCCAGGGCAGAGACACTGCCTCCGGCTACATCCCGAAAATTTTTTTCCAGACGGACAGCGGCCCGCCGCCGCTCGCTTTCCTGTAAAATTTCTTTTGCTCTTTCAAGGGCTTGCTGTTGTTTATCGCGATCTATTTTCATGTATCAGTTTTCTTTAACTTTGTTATCCGGCCTAAAATAATTACAATTTGCGGTATCTTTATCTTTTTGAAGTTTTTCTGCAAGAAAGAAGCTGGATAAAGGCCAAAAAAATAACCGTACATGGATGCAAAATTGTTTCAATATGCTCTATTTAGTTAGAATCAGCTAAAGATATTCCTTGAAACTTATTGCCGGAAAAGTTATGTTCGCTCCCAAAATAATGGCTGACCTTGCATTATTTGGGAGCGATGCAGGTCTCTTTAGAAAATAAAGACTTTAAGTTTTGGAGAAAATATGGCACCATTTATTCCTGTTGCATGCGGAGTGGCGACTGCTATTAGTTGCGTGCTGTTTGTCCAGACAGGCAAAGGCACGGTAAAGACCATTCGAAGGAGAAAAAAACGCCATGACAGAAAAGCTCGATCTGGAAACTAAAAAGGAGATTGCCAAGCTGGGAATGGCCACATCTTTGGGCATTACTGTTTTGTCAGCACTCTTTCTTAAACATAACAAAACGATGAAGCAGGTTCACACTGGTGCCGGCGTCGCTCTGGCCGGTTTTTCCCTTTGGCATCACCTGCTTTATCAGCCCTCCAAAAAGCCGGTCAAAGCTGAAGCCGAGCCGGTTAAATCTTGATTGTCCCTCCTTTTTTATTGCTTTTGAGCTGGCGGGAGTTGCTCCTGTTTATTGGTGAGGTAGGATATGCAGCCAGAATTGAAGTTGACGGCAAGTCAGGAAGATTATCTTGAGGCTATTTACAACATATCCCGAAGCAGGCTGGCCGCCAGAGGAAAGGATATTGCCGGGTATCTCGGGGTCGGCCCTTCTTCAGTAACCGGGGCCTTGAAAGCCTTGGGTGAGATGAAGCTGATCAATTATGCTCCCTACGACTTTGTTACCCTGACTGATTACGGCAGAAGCGTTGCCGAGGATATTGCAGGCCGACATAATACCTTGGAATATTTCTTGATCAAGGTGCTGGGTATAGAGAAAAAGGCAGCGAGTGAGGCCGCCTGTATTATGGAACATAATATTCCCGGCCCGATTGTTGAAAGGCTGAAAAAATATTCCGAATATGTTGATTCTTCTATGAAGGCCGGTATTACCTGGAAAAGCGGCTTTGGTTATTATTGCAAGAACGGCTGCCTTAAACCTGACAGGAAAAATTGATTCGGTCGGATATGGATTTCAGGGTAGGGGCGGATTTCCATATCCGCCCTTGTTTGTGGCAGAAATGGCCCCGCTACTAAATTGATGATTACTATCTTGCTCTCTGTCAGGTGTACTTTCAGGTACAGACCTTTTCGCTGTCTTGCCGCCTTTTGTCAATTTAGTAGCGGGGCACCCCTACGGACTTTTTATAAATCCATTACCATAGAGCAATTATGAATGAAGAAAAAACACCTGCCGATCTTGAATCGGATGCCCTAAGAGCCAATCTTCTGGAAACTGCCGGTGAGGTAATTCTGGCCGATAAATATCTACCGCTTTTACAAATGGTGGAAAAATACCGGGGCGTTCATGCCCGTCTGGAAAAAATCCTGTATGAGGTATGCCATCCATTTCGCAACTGGTCAATTATTATTCCCCGTCTTCGGGGTTTTGTCCTGCAAAATTTCAGGCAGTTCAAGCGGCATCAGTCGGGGCCGGCGGCCTTTGCCGTTTTTGCCGATATTTTTTTTGAGGCACTTGAGGAAAGCAGGCGCAGCCCCGATTTATTGTCCCAGATAATTGAGGGGCTGCTCGCCTGGCTGGATAAATTAATCGGCAGCCTTGACGGCGATGAACTATGCCGTTTTCAGGCGGAGCTAAACCGGGTATTTGACCGCTTACACAGACTGAATGATGATGATATAATTATGCATCTGGTTCAGGGGCCGCATCCATTCAAAAAACTTGCCCTGAAACTGGCCGAAAAAGGCGGCCAGGCACCAGGCGGCCTTGATTATCTGCCAGCGGCCAGGCTGATGAAAACCATCCTGCTTAAAAATTATCAGTACTGGCTGAGTGAAGAAGATCCGCTGCCGTGGTTTCTGGAAAGATGCGGCATCCTGTTTGATGATTTTCACGCCAGCCAGATATTTACCGCCATCTCCCATGATGCCCTGAAAAAACACCAGCAAACGGCCGCCGCCCTGCCGCTTTCTTCTCCCCTTAAAGACCTGCAGGCTATGCTGGAGCTGCCCGCCCATGTGGATATTGTTCGTTTATACAAAAAAGTACCGGCCAAGCTGGCCGAAAGTGATTTGCAGCAGGCAAAAAATGGCTCTGACCGCGAGGAGCTTGCCCATTTCAGCGAAAACAGAAAGCTGCTTTTTCTGTTCAAGATTATGGATACCGATGGTTTATACCTTATCCATGAAGAGACGCTTAGGGAAATAAACCGCTCGCTGGTGCATCTGGTCCGCCAGCAGAGTTTTGAGGAAATAGAGGAGTTTTTACTGACCGCCTTCCAGCTTCTTGAGGCCAATGTGGTCAAATACCCCCATACTTCCCTGCAATGTATTCAGGTGCTTGGCGGCGAGGTCTTTGACCGCAATAACAGCCGGATGGTAGAGGCCTTTCTCTGGGGGGTTGTCCGTTTCGGCTTTCAACATGCCAGCGTAGTGGGCGTGGACGAAGACTGGCAGCCGCTGGTCAATCCTGCCCATCTCAGCAATATAAGGGTTTGGCTCCATTTGATTATGCGGGAGCCAAAATGGTGTTCTACCCTGTTTTCCGCCCTGATTATCAATATCAAACTGTCTGGCACCTGCATCAAGGATACTGACCTTTTTCAGCGGGATATAACCGAGCTTTTGAACCATCCCATCGAACCAATTTATAACCTGGCCAAGCAGTTTACCAAACTGATGCCGGTTTTTTTCAATGAAATCGGTTCGGAAGGCGAACTGCGCGATGTCTCCACCGAGCTGGACGAGATACATAACCGCAAGGATTTATTGATTCATTTCCTTAGAAAACAGGGGCATGTGGAGAGTTCCAACCTGATTGTCTATTTTATCAAGGCGATTTTGATGTTCTGGAAAACCGGAGAAAAAAAACTGCTCCTGCCCCATCTTCCGCCCGAGATTTACAAGCAGGTTGAGACCAGCGGCCCCTTTGTTGATCAGCAGTATAGGCTTTCGCAGCGGGTATGGGAGCATTTTCATTTTACCGTGGTTCATGATTATCTGGAAGTTGACAGTGAAGAATTAGCCGATTTTCTTCTGGAGCAGACCGGCATTGAGGAAAGGGAAAGACGGCGTTTTGAACTGCTGGTACAAATGCTGAAACTGGTTTTTCAAAAATATAACCTTGGTTTTCAGGAGCTTAAAAAGGAACTGGCAGATGCGGTCAGGGACGGCTTTCCCCAGGTTGCGGGCCTGCTTGAGGTGCTGGAAAGCAAAGATACCAAGCAGGTTTTGTCGGCGGTTTTGTCCTGTCTTGATGATTTGAAAAAAATAATTCTTTCCGGCGAAAAGTTTCCGGTGAGAGAAGATGTCTATTACAAACGGCATATTGCGGTGGATATTCCTTCTGTATATGGCCGATACCGCGAAAAAAAATTCGATGCCTTGAGCCTTACCTTCAGGCTGGAAAATCTGGCCAATATTTACCTGGAAAAACTGCCCGAAACCGTGAATTTAAGTTTTATCACCCAGGAAACATTTTATAATATTGTCAGCTGTATCAAGCTGTTTATGCAGGCATTAAGGGTTGACGGCATCAGCTCAAGACGGCTTGAAACCTATTTGTCGCTGCTTCGTTCTTCCTTGAAAATACGCCGTTTTTCCTATACGCAATATCTGGATATTTTTCGGGGATTATCGGAAGGGGTCAAGGATATTATCTACTCCTATTATACCAATATTCACCAGAATAACCTGTCAATTATTATTCCGCAGATCGGGGCGGAAAACCTCAAGCCCAGATACCGCAGCCTTTGGCTGGAAGGCGACAGCGTTAATAATGTCCACCGATTGTCCGAGGCGTTTTTCCGTGATCTGATTGCCGGAACCTTTGGCCTGCAGCATCTGGATAATTTCATTGTCAGGGTCATCCAGACCCTTGAAAGCCAGAAGGACACCCTGAACGGCGATATGCTGGATCTTTTAATGACCTATAATCCCAATAAGGCGGTTTCGCCGTTAAAAGAAGTAAACCCCTATACCCATAACCTGATTCATCTGGGCAACAAGGGATTTAATCTGGTTACCCTGACCGGCGATAATATTCCGGTGCCGCCCGCCTTTATTATCACTACCGAGGTTTTTAGATGCCGCAAGGTGGTGTTCGGCCTTGAGCAGGCAAAGAGGGAATTTATGCGGCAGGTTCGTCAGGCGCTGGCCAAAATTGAGCAGCAGACCGGCAGTATTTTCGGCTCCCCGGAAAATCCGCTGCTTCTTTCCGTGCGCAGCGGCGGCGCCATTTCCATGCCGGGTATGATGTCCACCGTGCATAATGTGGGCTTTAACGAGGAACTGATTGCCGAATATATTGAGGCCGGCGGCAATGCTTTTCTTTCCTGGGACAATTACCGCCGCTTTTTGCAGTCCTGGGCGATGATTACCGGCGGGATGCAAAGGGATGATTTTCAGATGCTGATGGATAAGGCCAAGGAAAAGCATCAGGTAAGGTTCAAGCGGCAGTTTTCTTCGGAGCAGATGAAGGAACTGGCCCTTTCCTACCAGAAACTGGTGCGGCAAAAAGGTATTATCATCCCCGATGACCCGTGGCTGCAGTTAGTCAATGCCGTGCAGTTGGTGCTGGACTCCTGGGACAGCAGCGAGGCATCGGAATACCGCAGGATTATGGATGTATCGGATTCCTGGGGTACAGCGGTAATTGTGCAGGCCATGGTTTTCGGCAACAAGGGCGAACAGTCCGGCTCCGGGGTGCTTTTTACCTCTCACCCATACCGCAAGGTGCAGCGGGTGGCGCTTTGGGGAGATTATGCCTATGGCGATCAGGGCGAGGATATTGTCTCGGGGCTGGTTACCAGCCGGGCAATTTCGGTTGAACAGGCCGAAATAGACGGCCGTTCGGTTGAGGCCACTCTGGAGAGGAGTTTTCCCGAAATATATGAAAGGCTGCTCACCATTTCACGAGAGCTGGTCTATGAAAAAAGATGGAATCCTCAGGAGATAGAATTCACCTTTGAAGGCCCGTCCAGTGATGATTTATATATCCTGCAAACCAGAGATATGATCACCATCAAGAAAAAGGAGCATTTAAGCGTATTTGTGGAAACCAGAGAGCTGGCCGCTTCCTTTCTGGGACAGGGGGTCGGGGTCTCCGGTTCCGCCCTGTCGGGACGGGCGGTTTTTACCGAGGAAAATATCGCCCAGCTTAGAAGGGAAGATCCAGACACGCCGCTGATTCTTATTCGTCAGGATACCGTTCCCGAAGATATTAAGGTGATTCATCTGGCCGAAGGGCTGCTGACCTCGCGGGGCGGCCAGACTTCTCATGCCTCGGTGGTTGCGGTCAGACTTGAAAAAACCTGCGTGGTAGGATGTAAGCAGCTAAGGGTTTATGAAACCGGGCAATACTGTGAAATCGGCCCGCATCGGATTTCCTTTGGTGATGAGGTCTCCATTGACGGACGAAACGGTCTGCTGCTGCTTGGCCGGCATCAGGTCAAGGAAGAATTTCATATTCTGCCCATCTGATTATGGATGGGGGCTGTCCCTACGATAAAACCAGACGTAGGGGCGGATTACATATCCGCCCGTAATTTCAACCAGATGTAGGGGCGGATTCCATATCCGCCCATAATTTCAACCAGATGTAGGGGCGGATTCCATATCCGCCCGTAATTGCAACCGGACGTAGGGGCGGATTCCATATCCGCCCTTCTACGCCATACCCGCCCGTGTATGGGGAACCATTATTTTTCTTCCGGTACGCCAAGTTTCTTCAGGATTGCCGCCACCGGGCAGAACTTGCTGAAACCGTACTGAAACAGGTTAAGCCCGACAAATGCGGTAAAGAACAACCAGTATTTACTAAGAAAAATCGGGCTGGCCTCAACCCCCAGGGCAAGGCTTAGCAGGATAAAGGTTCCGGCCAGGGTGTGGATCCAGTCGGTGATAATCATTTTGCGGTCTCCTTTTTTAATCCGGGCAGAACAAGGTGCTTATCTTCTGAATAAGCTGGACGATACGCGGATCGGCGATGCGGTTGTAAATAAAATTTGCATCCTTGCGGCGGGTTATAATTCCCTGATCACGCAGGATATTAAGATGCTGGGACAGGTTGGCATTGGTGGTACCTATTTCCCGGCAAATGTCTCCCACAGTCATTTCGCCCGCCTGCAGCAGGCATAAAATTTTCATGCGGATCGGGTGGGACATGGATTTAAGCAATCTGGCAACGGCTTCAATCTGCTCTTCTTTCATCTTAACTTCCGGCCTGATTTATCTGAATTAAATCCCTGTCCAGTTTTTTCTTTTCAGAAAAATACCACGGTGTTAATCTAATTCAGATTTTGGCATTGTAAAGCACGAAACGATGATCATTTGGGCTTGGTAATGAAGGAAGACAGTAAACCCGGCAGTCTCTATATGGTGGCAACCCCGATCGGCAATTTAGATGATATTACCCTTCGGGCAATCAAGACCCTGAAAAATGCCGATCTAATTGCCGCCGAAGACACCAGGCATACCAGAAAACTCCTGAATCATCTGGGCATAAGTAATGAGCTGGTTAGCTATTACCGCGAAAGAGAGCAGCAGCGTTCGGAGCAGCTAATTAAGCTGATTAAGGATGGGAAAAATATTGCTCTGGTCAGCGATGCCGGAACTCCGGCCATCTCCGATCCGGGTGCAGTTCTGGTGCAAAAAGCCCTGCGGGAAGGGATAAGGGTGGTGCCGGTGCCGGGGGCCTCGGCCCTGACTGCCGCCGTGTCCTGCAGCGGCAGTGAATACGGCTCATTTTTGTTTTTGGGCTTTGCTCCGGTTAAATCCGGCAGAAAAAAACTGCTGCAGCAGCTCAAGGCATTTGAGTACCCGCTGGTTTTCTATGAATCGCCTAAAAGGGCGGCATCCTTTCTGAACGACTGCCTTAATATATTGGGCAACCGCCGAGTGTTATGGGCAAGAGAACTTACCAAAATCCATGAGGAATTAAGGCTGGACAGGCTTGATAAACTGCTTGAAGCGGTTCAAGGCAAAGAGCAGCGGGGAGAATTTGTGTTTATTATCTGGCCGGGGAAACCGGAAGTTATCACCGAGGAGCAAATTACCAGCAAAATCCTCTGGCACCAAAAACATAATCAGTTAAAATTAAAGGATATGAGCAGAGAAATCGCCGATGAACTGGGCATATCCAAATCACAGGTTTATGATTTGGCATTAAAGATAATGGGAAAAAAATAATCATGGAAAAATTTCATAGCTGCGTTAGTCCAGCAGGAAAATTTATCTACGGCATCCATAAGCCTTGCTTTGAGGTGGATAATTTCCGTGAATCAAAAATAGTTGAAAGCCTTGGCTGTCTGGCGGACGGCTCGCCGATTAACAATCAGGATAATTATCCAGACGGCACGGTCAAGGTTGCCGAAGCTGACTGGATCTTTGAAATCCCCAATCCTCTGACCTTTAGGGGGGCGACCTTTATAAATAAAAAATGGGCAGATGCAGCCTGCGGCAATTCTGAGCAAATCCGCATCAAAAGGCGGCCCGGCTTTTCGCTGTCGGCAATTTTTAGAAAAGAAGGCGTGAGTGGGGAGCTTATCCAGAAATTACCGGACGAGCTGTTGCTGGCCATTGCCACTGGCTCCAGCGACCCCGAAGATTTACAGGTTTTGGCTGAATTAAGTGCGTGTTTTCAAAAAGATAGTAATGGCAATCCGGCCGGACTTTGCTACCGTCAGCAGGGCGGTCGGGTGGCGGCGGAGATCAAAAATCATCTGCTTTTTGAGGCGGCTGCCAATAACCCGAACTTGCCGGATGAATATAAAAAAGTGATGGTGCTGCGGCCGGGCGTGCAGGGCAAAAGCGAAATTGTCGGGGAATATCAGCAGGATGAAACCGGCATTTATGAATATATGCGGAAAAATTCCTATATTCCCGGCGGGCATTATGCCGCCAATATGTCGGAGAAGGCGGTGCGTTATTCCATCGGCGATCTGTCTTTCGCCGATATAAGGGGACTTAGGCATCTTTATTATCAAAGAACCTATACCAGACTTGCCCGTCTGCTGGGCATCGCCTTGCCTGAAGGCCAGCGGAGACTTGAAGAGGCCGAACTGGAGACCTTACGTCAGCAGATACAGGACAAGATTACACAAAAACCAGCCTTAGGTGCCACCCTTTGGGGCTGGAATTTTGGTTTTGACTATGCCCCGACCGGCTACCGTCTCCATGCCTCGCATCAGCAGATTCATCAGCAATATGCCATGATTCCAGAGCGGATTGAGGCATATTCCGGCAGCCTGAACAGCCCTGAAGGCAGCATTCCATCTTACGGCTGCGGCGATCTGGTGGCTCGGGTAATTGATCAGTATCAGATGATTTATCAGGCTGATTTTTTTACTGATTATAGAAAAGCCATTTTTGCCAACCAGCGTATGGATGAAAGATGCGGCAAGCCTTCATCGTTGATTGTCTGGCAGGATGAGAGGGTTATTTTATTTGTTCCCAAGGCCCAGACTTCACAGTGGGAATTGCAGATTATGACCATCCCGGATCAACACGGCAGACTGGTCGGTAATATAGCCGAGGCGGATGCAGCCGTTAGAAAATCGCTGGACACGGCAATCCTTTATGCCCAAAAGGCCCTTTATGAACGGGGGGCCGAGATGGTAACCTCGATAGAATACCCAAAAAGGTTAAACAATGCCAGTCAAGCCCAGCCCCTGATTTATTGCCTGCTGCCGAGACTGCCCGAGTCCCCCGGCGCCTTCAGCGAGGCCCAGCACCGTTATATCAACGGACATTACCCGGAAGACTTTGCCGAGGTATGCAGGCAGGCCCTGAAAAAACAGGGATACTAACTGGGCGGCATCAGGGGCTGCAGGGCCGCCTGATCAAGCGGCTTGACAAAGCTCATATGAACTGAATAATCACCGTGCAAGTAAAAGGAAACCTTGACAATTTTGCCGACCGCGGCAATCTTGACCGGATTTGCCTCATCTCCGGCACTAATTGACATTTGACAATGTCTGGCCAGTAGTGATTTGGCAATGGCCTTTTTGGCACAGTGAATGGCAAAGCAGCAGCCGTCTACAGAAATATCGGCAAGATCGCCGTTGATAGCCGAACTGGTTCTTTTACCATCCTTGTCCAGAACCACCGCCACCACCTTGCCGCTGGCCTTGATTCTTTCATGGGAGCGTTTTTTAAGCTCTTTTTGGCACATGATTTTTTCGATCTTGCCTTTTTTTTCGCAAAACCGAACCAGCTTGCTGTGCAGGACGGGAAAGTCTTCCTGCCATTTATCCGACACCGAATCGTCAACATAGCGTAAACGGACTTCCGAGGTGCTGGCCGCCGAAGCCGGGCAAAGGGAAATGGTGGTCAGGGTATGCTCACCAAGCAGGTTGCCCTTGCCAAGCTGGGCTATCACCTTGTTTTTATTGTCTTTGTTAATAAATACTGCCACCTTGCCATCTTCTATGAAGAACAGTTTGGAGTTGTACATGCCATGGGAAAGAATCTTTTTTTGCGGGCCGATGGTGATTTCCTTGAGGCTGTAAAAAAGTGCATTTACCTCTTCATCAGAAAGATCGTCATAAAGTTCAGCCCAAAGTTCAAGATGCTGCTTGTCCAGCCCCTCGGTCTTGGCTTCCTCAATTATTTCAGCGGTCTTGATAATTTCACTGAGGGCGGCAGGATGGACATTCATCAACTCCTCGCGAAGCTGATCGGCTTGTGCAAAGTCCTTATTGCCTAGACAATTTTTAATTTCTTCAACAAAATCTTGCGGTTGTTTATTATCAGACATTTTCGGCGGCCTCCCAAAGGTGTTTTTTGAACATATACTCTTACAGAAAAGTTGATGGTAACTTATTTTTCAATTAAAAACCAGATGCTTTTTAGCCCATAGTGCAAACTTGCTCATACAGGTCAATACTGCGGTCTTGAAGAGCAATATAGCAGTTTTTTTCCTTGCGGATACCGGCAAATTTATCCCGGGCCTTTTCTGAGCAGGCCCGGCAGCCGTTAAACGGTACAGAAAAACTGTGCAGATGACAACCGGCTCCGGCAGCTATTATCTCGGTAAACCCTGGGCATTTCCGGCATAAATGATAAACCCTGGTTTCATCGGCCTGAAAATAATCCGTATCATAAAAGACTTGCCTGCGTTCCACATGCTGTTCCTGCTTTTTGGCCGCAGCAGTCAGCTGATGCCGATTGGCAAAGAGTTCTACCGCATCCCGGCAGGCCATTTCCACCGCCTTGTTAACTGCGGCACTCTGCCTAAAATGGTCAGGGTCATAATCCGGCTCGCAGACCTGAGAGGTATCCATACCGGCCATAGCCAGAATAATGCCGAGATTGGTATAGGGCAAGGCCCCTTCTATGGAATAGCCGCCTTCAAGCACGCAGATATCCGGGTCAAGATTGCGGTTTAGGCGGGCGTACCCCTGGGCCGTAAAATTCATATTGGTAATGGGGTCGGTATAATGGTTATCCTGACCAGCAGAATTGATGATCAGTTCCGGCTTAAATTCTTCAAGTACCGGTAAAACTACCCGTTCCATCACCAGATCAAACCCCTGCTCAGAGGTTTGCGGCGGCAGCGGGATATTGAGGTTAAAGCCCCGGGCCGCCGGGCCGCCTGCCTCGTCAATAAAGCCGCTGCCGGGATAGATGGTGCGGCCGTCCTGATGAATTGAGATAAACAGGGTGTCGGGATCATTATAATAAATATCCTGGGTGCCGTCTCCATGATGGCAGTCGGTATCGACAATGGCAACTTTTCCCACTCCATAATGCCGCCTTAGATATTCCACCATAACTGCCTCAATATTTACTAGGCAAAAGCCGCGGCCGCCAAATACTGTCTGCATGGCATGATGTCCGGGCGGACGCACCACCGCAAATGCCTTCTGCACTTCCTTTTCCATAACCGCCCTGGCCGCCCGTACCGCCCCGCCTGCCGAGATAAAATGTGAACTGGTCAGCAAATCTTCAACCTTCGGCAGGCAGAAATGAACGCGGTTAATATCCCTGGTTTCGGCCAGTTCAGGATTAAAAAAGCTGATGCCCCGAACATCTTCAAGCCCTTCCTCAATTAGCTGCTCACGGGTATATAACAGCCTTTCTTCCCGTTCGGGGTGAAACGGGCTGATACGCCAATCAAAGGCCGGAAAAAATACCAGGCCGGTCTTGATCGGTGCAGTCGGCATAAATTCCTGCATAATCACTCCTTGTTTATCGCTATGCCCGGACGGATCTGGCAGGTTAGGGAAATTATCCTGCCGGTATATGAACCGCCTTTGACGATTCTGGTTTCAAACCTTTCGGTAAATTCAATTTCATCCTGACCTGTCTGCGGCATCTGCCTGCTGATGAGCTGCTTTAGTCTGGCCTCGGCATCATCCATGCCAAATGATGAAGGAATGTCTTCGGTTATGGATAATTCCGGCACCGTAGCCCGGCCAAGTTCGGTATCTGCATGCAGTGAAAGCTGGATGGTTTGTCTGGCAAGGGCGGCACCTGCGGCATTGGCTACCTCATAATGCTCCGGCACCAGGCAGGGAAGCCCAAATTCCCGCTCAAGCAAGGGCTGGAGCATGGCCGCCGGGCCGCCGACCGCCACGATTCGAGCTGGTTTGATTTTTTTGCGTTCCAGCAGGGCCGAAATGGTATAGACTGGGCGGGAAAACACCTCGTCAATCACCTGATAAACCTTTGTTCGTATTGCTTTGACCAGGGTGTCAAGAATTTTTTCCGCCGCCTGCAGCGGTTTTTCATCCGGCATAAGTTTTTCTATGGCCTGCCGAGCCTTTTTAATCTGCTCCTCTGACCCGAAACTTCCTGCCATCCCCAGCACCATCATGGCATCGGTCGGGGTGGGAGCCTGCCCGCCGAATGCCGCCGGACGGCCGGTTTTCTCAGGGCCGATCATAATCTTTCCGCCATTATATTTTACCGCACTATCGCCGCCCAGCCCCGCACTTCTTGATAACAAGGCCCGGATCAGGGTCGGTCTGCTCGCAATTTCGGTGCCGTAAGGTTCAAATAGCGGCTGGCCGCCGGCAAAAAGGGAAATATCGGTAGTGGTGCCGCCAATATCCAGCAAGACGGCATCAGGCTGCATATCTTCAATCAGGGCCAGGCCGCCCAGAATACTTGCCGAAGGGCCGGAATGCACGGTCTGCCCCGGATTTTCACGGGCCATATCAAGGCTCATGGTTCCCCCGTCTGCCTTTAGTATCCGCAGCGGGCAGGAAAAGCCCAGTAATTTTATCCCCTTCTCCATTTCCTGACAAAATTTCAGGAAATCCTGCTTTAGGCTGCTGTCCAGCCAGGCCGTATAAACCCGCCGCGGGAAATTAGACCTGCCGGACAATCGATGCCCAAGGCTGATATGTCTGAACTTTTCCCTGATCTGCTTATAAACTGCGGTCTCATGCTGATTATTCAGATGGGAAAATTTGGTAACGATTCCGGCGGCAGAGATATTATCGGCGGTAAAATTTTCTGCGGCAGCCTCAATTTGATCCGTATTCAGCTCCTGCACGACCTTGCCTCGATGGTCGATGGCCCCGCTGATAAAACAAACATGCTCTCCACATGCAAGAAAGGACGGGTTTAAGCCCGGCCCGGCCTGAATAAACATGGCGGTCTGGGCCAGCCGGTCGTTAACCACCAGATTGGTGCAATGGGTGGTGCTGAGATGTATATATTCTGCCTCTTCCCTTGCCTCGGGAACCAGCTGTTCCAGCAGGGAAACAATAGATTTATGCAGGGGGCCGCCGCCCACCGCCGCTTTTCTTTTGGCAATAATCCTGCCGTTATGAACAACGGCTCCGTCTGCATGGGTGCCGCCTACATCAATTCCTATTCTCATTATCTCTCCAGATTTTCAGCAAAATAATCCGGCCAGCTTATGACGTTCTTCATTTTTTAGCAATTATTTTCGAGATGTCCGGCAGGCTCATTTACGGATAATCTTGCAGAAAGTGTATTTTCGGCCTTTTATAAATTCATCAAAGTTATGCGTTGATTTTGTGCAGCCAGCATTTTTCAAACAAAGTTTGCCTATCCTTATAAAATTTACAGAAATTTATTTTTTTGGTCTTTATGGTTGCAGAGTGCGGCCTCTTTGTATTATCGTCCTGATAATACATCGTCAGGGCATGAACCATGTGCTGCTATTTATTTTACCAGGGAGCCTATTGATATGAAAATTTCGCCAAACCGCAGCCTGCTTAGCCTCTTCACCATAAGTTCTGTCCTGATATTTTGCTGTTTCCAGGCAGCCGCCAAGGATGGTGTATGCCCGGATCAGGACTTATCTTCAGTGATACCGGTTCAGGAAAAAGTTCAGCCTTGTACAGAACGGCGGGTTCTGGTGGTTCACAGCTACCATGAAAGTCAGGCCAATCACGTGGGCATGATGCAGAGCGGTGTTGATAACATCTTCTTCGGCTCAAATTTTCATGTCAAGCATTTCTATATGGACACCAAGCGGGACAGTTCCAGCGAATGGAAGGAAATATCCGGCCAACTGGCCCTTGATCTGGTCAGGCTTTGGCAGCCGGAGCTGGTTATTGCCCTGGATGATAATGCCCAGAAATATTTTGCCCGATTTTTGGCCGGTAAAAAGGATGCTCCCCTGGTGGTGTTTTCGGGGGTCAACGGCAATCCGGCGGATTATGGTTATCCGGCCGCCAATGTTACCGGCCTGCTAGAAAGGCCCAATATCGTAGAAAGCATCTCTTTGCTGATGAAAATAGTCCCCGGCAAAATAAAGAAAATCCTGCTGATATCCGATGATAGTCTTACCTCATCACTTTTCCACGATTATGTCAAAACCATTAAACTGCCGGTTGAAGTGGCGGCAAGCGTGCAGGTATCAACCCTGGCTGAATGGCATCAGGTCATTGATAAATATCAGGATCAGGTTGATGCCATCGGGGTATATGTCATTAGAACCATCAAAAGAAAGGCCGGAGCAAACGAGACAGTGTATGAGGGAGAACTGGTTGATTATATCAACAAAACCACCAATCTGCCGACTGTTGGTTTCTTTGACTCTGCCGCTGAGGCTGGATTACTCTGCGGCGTCAGTGTATCCATGGAAGAGCAGGGAAGAAAGGCTGCCCTGATTGCCCTTGACCTGCTGGGAGGCAGGAAAAAGGTAGAAGATATTGAGATTTCTCCGACCAAAAGAGGGGTGATACAGCTTAATCTTAAGACGGCAAAGAGAAATGGCGTTATAATTCCCTATAACATTATTAAACGGGCGGACAAGGTTATAAGGTGATGAAAAATCTTAATAATTTCATATATATATATATATATGTGTGTGTGTGCAGATGCCCGGAATTGATTTTCTGCGGTTATTTCCCCTGAAATGTAATTTTAGTCTGGATCAGCCGGACAAATGTACTGACAAGCCTTATTTGAGGGTGCAGCCGAAATGGAACAGCCTAACTGGCGGAAGCGGTTTATGATGCGTTTTTCAATACAGGCCAAAATGCTGG
>PDQP01000054.1 GCA_002747805.1 Deltaproteobacteria bacterium | reverse complement strand
ACTGCCTAAAAAATTCCAGCCTGCCGCCTGAGTTGAAGGGGCATAGCCCAGGCCGAATTTTTGCTGAATATCCGGCGGGATTTCCCGTTCAGCAAGGTATTTGACCGCATCTTTTGCAGCTGAAGAGGCAAGGCATCGGCAAAATATTTCGGCAGCCTTGGCATTAACAGCAAACATCTGCTTGCGGAATTCCTGTTTTTGCCTTGCTGAGGCCGACATTTTCCTTTCAGGCAGGTCAATACTATATCTCGC
This sequence comes from Deltaproteobacteria bacterium, assembly GCA_002747805.1. Classification (GTDB taxonomy): domain Bacteria; phylum Desulfobacterota; class Desulfobulbia; order Desulfobulbales; family Desulfocapsaceae; genus SZUA-575. The sequence goes on along the minus strand of PDQP01000054.1, from coordinate 5,695 downwards.
CGCCAGCATCTTCAGGGCTTCCGGGAAAGATATATTATGATATTTCATCATAAAATCAAATACATCACCTGAAACCTTGCAGCCAAAACAATAGAAGAACTGGTTGACCGAATGCACGGTAAACGATGCGGTTTTTTCACCATGAAAGGGACAAAGCCCCAAAAAACGCACGCCGCTTTTGCGTAAATCAACCTGCTCGCCGATAATCTGTACAATATCGGCAGCATCCTTGACCTTGGCGGTAATATCCTCTCTGCTTGCAGTATCCATTTCCATCCATCCTGTCTGATTTTATGCAGCCCTTAAAATATCCTTGACATAATCTTTATGCAAGGTAACATTAGCCCGATATTGTTTCTGGCAATACAATATTTGGCAATATTGTATTTGCCGATACCTACTCATTTTTTATCAAAAGCAGCATGTCTAAAATATCTATACGGAATTTATACAAAATTTTCGGCCCTTCACCCCAGCGGGCCATGCCCTTGCTGGCAGCGGGAAAAAACAAGGAAGAAATTTATGAGTCAACCGGACTGACCGTTGGCGTTCAGGATGCTTCCTTTGAGGTTAAGCAGGGCGAAATCTTTGTGGTGATGGGCTTATCCGGCTCCGGCAAATCCACCCTGGTCCGCATGATTAACCGGCTGATTGAGCCGACTGCCGGAGAAGTCCTGATAGACGGAGAAGACATCCTGAAAATGGACAAAAGGCAGCTGGTTGATTTCAGAAGGCGTAAAACCGGCATGGTTTTCCAGTTTTTCGCCTTGATGCCGCATCTAACCGTGCTGGATAATGTGGCCTTCGGTCTGGAACTGGACGGAATCAAAAAAAATATTCGTCTCGAAAGAGCAGTGGATGCCCTGAAACAGGTCGGGCTTGAGGGCTGGGAAAACGCCTTGCCAGCCGAACTCAGCGGCGGCATGCAGCAGCGGGTCGGACTAGCTAGGGGGCTGGCGGTTGATCCGGATATTCTGCTGATGGACGAGGCATTTTCGGCCCTCGATCCGCTAATCCGTACCGAAATGCAGGATGAATTGCTGAAGCTGCAGGATCGCCATGAACGTACCATCGTCTTTATCTCCCATGATCTTGATGAGGCACTGCGTATTGGCGACCGGATCGCCGTTATGGAAGGCGGCCGGGTGGTTCAGGTCGGCACCCCCGAGGATATTTTGCAAAACCCGGCCGATGATTATGTCCGGGCATTTTTCCGGGGCGTGGATCCCACTGGAGTAATAGCGGCCGGAGATATTGTTCGGGACAATCAGCCCACTGTTATCTGGCACACCAGGGCCGGAAGCCCGCGGGCCACCCTTGAGCGGCTCAACAATCAGGATCGGGAATATGCCTATGTGCTTGATTCAGAGCATAAATTTTGGGGCATGGTCTCCACCGATTCACTTTGGGAACTACTTGAAAAACCCTCTGACGGCGGGGAGAAAAAAATAGAAGACGCCTTTATCAGAGAGGCAGTAGCCGTGCAGGAAACCGAATATCTACAGGATATTCTGCCGCAGGTTGCCTCGCACCCCTGGCCGATTCCGGTTATTGACAAGGAATCGGTTTTTAAGGGCGTGGTGTCCAAGAACAGATTCTTACGTGCTTTGTATCGGGAAGAAAATGCCTAATTTTCTGGAGAAACAGGATGCTTGATTTTGAGGAAAAAATAATTCCCCTTGATGAATGGATAACCAGTTTGGTTGACTGGCTGGTTGAGAGCTACCGCTGGTTTTTTCAAGGGGTGAAGTGGCCGGTTGAGTTCACCATGTCCGGTTTGGAAAAAGGGCTTTTGGCCGTGCATCCGCTGGTAATTATTGCCTTGGTTGCGGTCATAGCCTGGCGGGCTTCCGGTCTGAAACTGGCGGTATTTTCGGCGGCCACCCTGGTTTTCATTGGTCTGCTTGGTTTCTGGGAAGACACCATGATTACCCTGGCCATGGTCTTTTCCTCGGTGGTATTTTGCTGTCTGGCCGGGGTGCCGCTGGGTATTTGCGCCGGCAGAAGCGATCGGTTTGAGATGGTTCTCCGTCCGGTGCTGGACGGGATGCAGACCACTCCGGCCTTTGTTTATCTGGTGCCTATTGTCATGCTGTTTTCTATCGGCAATGTGGCTGGAGTATTATCCACCATTGTTTTTGCCCTGCCGCCGATCATCCGTCTGACCTCACTTGGGATAAGACAGGTTGATCCTGAACTGGTTGAGGCAGCCCGGGCCTTTGGGGCAACCAGCACCCAGGTATTGTTCAAGGTGCAGCTTCCCCTCGCTCTGCCGACCATTATGGCCGGTCTGAACCAGACTATTATGATGGCTCTCTCCATGGTGGTGATTGCCGCCCTGATTGGGGCCGGCGGCCTGGGTTCGCCGGTGGTCAGGGGGCTGAACAATCTGGATATTGGTCTTGCCACCATTGGCGGTCTGTCCATCGTGCTGATTGCCATCATCCTGGACCGCATTACCCAGTCCTTTGGCTCTGGCAATAAACGGCAGTAGAAATGATTTTTGTATTAACCAGTAGTTAAAACAACCAAAAAAGGAGAAAATTATGTTTAGAAAAGCGATTATCGCAGCCGCCCTGACCACCCTGACCCTGACCGGCCCTGCCTTTGCAGCCGATCAGCCGGGCAAGGGCGTAACCGTAAAACCGGCCAGAGCTACCTGGAACACCGGATTTTTTCAAGAGGCTCTGGTGCGTAAGGGGCTGGAAGAACTTGGTTACAAGGTCAAAAAGCCCAAGGATTTAACCAATCCGATTTTTTACAAAACCCTGGTGTTGGGGGATGTAGATTATTGGGCTAATGGCTGGTTTCCGATGCATAATGCCCAAATGCCTAAAAATTTTGACGAAAAGGCAGAAAAAATCGGCTACGTAGCCAAGGCCGGCGGTTTGCAGGGGTATTTGGTATCCAAAAAACATGCCGAGCAATACCAGATCAAAACCATTGACGATTTTAAGCGGGCTGAGGTTAAAAAGGCCTTTGATAAAAACGGGGACGGCAAGGCCGATCTTACCGCCTGCCCCCCGGGCTGGGGCTGTGAAAAGGTGATCAGCCACCATATGAAGGTTTACGATATGGCCGATCATATCAATCCGGTTACAGCGGCCTACGAGGCCGGTATGGCCGCCGCCCTGGCCGAACACAAAAACGGCGATCCGGTTTTCTTCTACACCTGGACACCCAACTGGACGGTTTTCAAGTTAAAGCCTGGGCAGGATGTAATGTGGATAGGCGTACCGGAAATTAAACCAAGCAAGGCCCAAATGTCCGGCAAGAACCGTATGGAGCAGAGCGGCGTTGCGGGTGCAGTTTCCGACCCGATCAAGCTGGGCTTTGTGGTTTCCGACATCAGGATTGTTGCCAATAAGAAGTTTTTGGCCGATAATCCGGCGGCAAAAAGGTTTTTTGAGGTTTTTACCCTGCCGCTGGCAGATATTAACGAGCAAAATACCCGCATGAACGAAGGAGAAAAAAGCCAAAAGGACATTGAACGCCACGTAGATGAGTGGATCGCCAAAAATCAGGCCAAATGGAACGGCTGGCTGGATGAGGCAAGAAAAGCCGCAAGGTAGTCCGCAGGATTTAAGGATGCAGGGAGCGTTTTTCCCTGCATTTTTTTGTGTTGATATTGACCAAAAAGATGTATAAGTGCGTTTTTCAAATTTTCATGGCTAATTTTTACGGGTGAAATGAATAAACGCAAGGCACAGGAAAGGCTGGTTACTCGTCAAATAAGGATTGTCTTTAAGGCCATTCAGGCCCACTCCAAACAGGTACAGAATATCTGCGGTTTGAGCGGGGTAAGACTGTGGATGCTGCATGAAATAGGCAGGTCTCCGGCAATCAAGGTCTCTGAACTGGCAAATGTCCTGTCCATCCACCGCTCCACCTGCTCCAATATGCTGGATAAGCTGGAAGATCTGGAGCTTATCTTCAGAAAACGCAGCAAGACCGATCACCGGGCGGTGCATCTGCATATCACCGAAAAAGGCCGGGAGATGCTGGCCAAAGCCCCTTCGCCGCCGGAGGGCAAATTAAGCAGCAGCCTGAATCAGCTTTCGGTCGAACAGCTAAGGGCTTTAGAAGAAAGCCTTGGCAATTTGATCGAGGCCCTTCAATTTGAAGACGAGCAAGCGGCTCTAACTCCCATTCAAACCGTCTGAAAGGTCTTTTTGATTCTAGCCATAGCCTCTCTAAGTATGGAGGGCGGGCAGGCAATGTTAAGCCGCTGAAAACCCCGCCCCTCAAGGCCAAAGATAAAACCGTCATCCAGAAAGAGCTTGGCTTCGGCCAGAAATTTCCGCCGCAGGACCAGGTGGTCATTTTCAACTAAACGGAAGTCTAGCCAGACCAGATAAGTTCCTTGAGGCCGATACATTTTTATAGACGGCAATTCTTCCCGAAAAAATTTTTCCAGGTAATCAAGCTGCCCGTCCAGATAGGTGATAAGCCGTTCCAGCCAGGCACCGCCGTGATTATAGGCCGCCTGACCAGCGGTCATGCCGAGAAGATTGATTCTGGACAGGCCATTTTTCTTCAAAATCCCCTGAAAGGCTTCCCGTAAGTCTTTATTTTCAATAATGATATTAGATGCCTGCAAACCGGCCAGATTAAAGGTCTTGCTGGGAGCGGTGCAGGTAATGGTAAAATTGCCGAAATCTTCCAGACTGGCAAAGGGGGTGAAAGTGCTGCCCGGCATAATTAGATCGCCATGAATTTCATCGGCGATAACAATTAGCCCATTTTTCCGGCAAATACGACCAAATTCAAGCAGTTCCTCTTTGGCCCACACCCTGCCCACCGGATTATGCGGATTACATAAAATAATCAGATTGGTTTGCGGATCTCCTGCCTTTTGGCGTAAGTCATCAAAATCCATCAAATAACTATCACCGGTATCCTGCAGCGAATTGGAGACCAAGAGCTTTCCATTTTGTTCAATGGCCGAAAAAAACGGGTAGTAAACCGGCCTTTGCACAAGCACCTTGCCGGTTTTTGCAGACAGGGCCTGCACCAGCATATGCAGGGCCGGTACCACGCCCGGGCAGGTAACAATCCAGTTTTGCTCAATGTTCCAGCCATGCCGCCGCTTCATCCAGCCGGCCACTGCCTGCAGGTAGTCCGGGGTAATAAAGGAGTAGCCGAAAATGCCGTGTGCCACCCGCTTGGTAAGTGCCTCGGTAACTTCCGCCGGGCAGCAGAAATCCATATCGGCCACCCACATGGGCAAAGTGCGGTTTTCACCAAAATAACAGTCCGTACGCAGCCATTTAGTATGATCATCAAGGTCTTGAATCTGCTCCCATTTCATGGAGGCACTATGCGATCTGTCTATTTCACGGGTAAATTCTTCCATTTTCTCCACACTGATTACGGGTTTTATAAAAATGTACTGATGCCCTTAATAACCTGCACCCTCAACTCCAGCAAGTTATTTTACTTCGGCTCCAAAACTTATGGGAACCTTATTGGTATTAAAGCATCGGCAAGCTTATTTTTTTCTTGCAATTCAAAGATATTTACTAAAGTATGAGCCGAATGCAATGGTTACGGTCTTACAATTATTTCAGGAGGAAAGCCCATGTATATCGGCCGCATAATGCACACCGATCTAATCACTGTTTCGCCCCACGCCTCTTTGGTTGAAGCCAATCGGTTGATCAAGGAGCATCGTATAGCCCACCTTTTGGTTGTG
>PDQP01000063.1 GCA_002747805.1 Deltaproteobacteria bacterium | reverse complement strand
TGCTCCCTTGCTTCCAGGCTCTTTTTCCAGGCCAGAAGCTCGGCAGCCTGATCCTCTAACTGGGGAATGCCCCAGGCCGTTCTAAGAACCTTGCTGTATAAGGGCTTGCCCGGCAAATCAAGGATTTCTGTAACTTCCCTTTCGGCACGCATGATTAGCTCCTGATCATCTAGTTCCGCCCGCTCAGGATGCCTGCGTCCGCCGATAAAGGTTTCAAAAACGATATGACCGTCCGGGGCACGGCCGGGAAACATATTGGAAGAAAAAAGCGTACCGAGAATAAATCTTTTTTCCGATTCTGGCACCAGAAAACCAAAGCCGGGCGGCAGAGATGCCTCGGGGCCGTAGCCGAAAACAACGGTAACGATCCTGGCCTCTGGTATGGCTTCCACCGGCATATTATGGTCAATTTGTTTGATTAGCGGCAAGGATTTATTTACCGGCAGGGCTACAGCCAGGTTTGCGGCCTGAAAAACCTGCCCATTTTGAGCCTCAACCTGCCAAAAATTATCTGCTTTTTCCAGTTTAACCGCCTCAACTCCGGTCTGTAACGTGCCGCTTTCGGCAAAGGGCTTCGCCAGTTTATCAGTAAGATACTGCATACCCTTGGGAAAGCTGGTCATGGCCGGCATGGACAGTTTTTTCCGGTTATTTTTTTTCCGTGCCGCACGTATTCTAGCCATGGCTCCCTTGATGACGGAACCGTGTTTTCTTTCAAGGTTTCTGACTCCCGGCATTACCGCATCAATCTTTAACCTTTCGTAATCTCCCGCATAAGTTCCGGTGAGGGCGGCATCCATATAGGGCAGTATGGCCTTGCCGAAGCGGTATTCAACCCATTTAGCCACGGTCGGCTGTCCTTCCAGCGGCGGGCGGAAAAGGTCCAGCAGTACCCGAAACTTGTCTGGCCATGGAATCAGAGGGGCCTTGATAATCTTGAGCGGAGTTTGGGGGATAAGATTTAGTTTGCCGTTAAGATAAACATAGCGGACAAAATCAATCAGCGGTGCCGTAACTACCTCTCGGTCAAGACCGGCTTCAGCCATCAGAGACTTGCTTTCATCGCAGTTATCCAAAAAACCATGCGGCCCTATTTCGGCAATATAGCCCTGCTCATGGTGCGTCTGAATGCAGCCGCCGGCCTGCTGATTTTTCTCCAGAATAATCAGGTTGTGTTTAGGGTTTTCAGCATTGAGCCGACTTGCCGTGCAAAGCCCGGAAAGACCGCCGCCTACAATTATGGTATCATATATTTTTTTCATTGGGCCGATTTTAGAATGAGTTGTAATTTATCTTCAAAAGAGCAACCAACATATCATAAGTAAAGCAAATATGAAAGGATTTGAAAACCAAGGCTAAGAATGGTTGCAGTTAGAGCTTATTTGCTATAAAGTCCGCAAGTTTATAACTTACAATCAGGTAAAAAACATAAAAAATGGAGTGAATATGTTCCTTAGAATAATTGTCATATTAAGCCTGCTGTTAACCGGAACCCTTGTATATGCTGATCAGGTGAAGATCGCCTTGCTGCCCGTTGATATGAAGTCGGCCGGGAGGTATCAATTTTTGGGCGATGCCCTAAACAGCATGCTGGCCGGTAAGCTGGCTATGGCCGATAATGTTGAGCTTATTGATTCGGGGCTTACTGAAAAGCAGCTAGAGAATTTTTCAGCGGCAAACAGGCCGGAAGAGCTTTTTCGTCAGCTTAAAGCAGATTTTATCGGCATGGGCTACGGTTATGACACCGTAGGCGGTTTGAAGCTGCAGCTGGTATTTTTTCCGGCTGACAGCGAAAAAGAATCGATTAAGCTGACGATGAAGGCCAGGGAGGAGGGGGAAATTTTTACCGGAATTGACCAACTGGTCAGCGGGGTTAAGGCCAAGGTGTTGGTGCTTGAAGGTGCTGAATCCGTCCAGGCTGATAACAGCGGGATGGTAGCTTTTCAGACCGAGCATCCTGAAAAGGCATATCGGCTGGGAAATTATGGACATTCCTCTTCCGGCAATGAAGGCGGCGGCCTGGTTTTTATCGGAGCAAAAAGCACCATTACCATTGACGGCACCGTGGTCGCCATGGATAGGGGCGATCTGGATGGCGATGGTACTGAAGAATTTGTCCTGATAACGCCCGTAAGTCTCAAGATTATGAAACTTGAAAAGGGCCGGATGCAGGAGGTTAATGACTATTCGGTTGGGGCAAGATACCAGGCCCATGCCGTAAATCTTGCCGATTTTGATCAGGACGGACGTGAGGAAATTTACATCAGCGGCAATAAATATTCCAGCCCCTCTTCCGGGGTTTACCGTTGGTCAAGGGACGGCGGGCTTGAAAAAATAGCAGTGAACCTGAAATGGTATCTAAGGCCGGTTAAAAACCGCCGGGGTGAGTTGGTGCTGCTTGGTCAGCGGGCAAGTAAAAACGTGGAAGATAATTTTTTATCCAAAAATATTTATACATTATCTCTGGATGAAAGTTCAGGGAAAATTGCCAGGCTCAAGCCCTTTCCCCTGCCTGCACGGATAAATCTTTTCGATTTTATCCTGACCGATCTGGATGGAGACCAGACGGCGGAACTGGTCGCCATTGACAAAAATGAAAAGATGCTGGTTTATAAAGGCAGCGAACAATTACTGTGGGTGAGTGAAGGCGAATACGGCGGCAGCCTGCTTCGTTTTGGGGCTGGTTCTTCCCGATCAACGGGAATATTTGCAGGAAATGAGAATAGTGAGGATCTGGCCGCTGATCAAGATAAGGTTTATATTCCGGGCCGGATGCTGGCGGTGGATATTGACGGCGATGGCGGCCATGAAATTATTGTCGGCCGAAACAGGTTTAACGGGCTGCGTCTTCTGCCTAATCTTAGATTTTATTCCGGCGGTAGCGTTTCCTGCATGAAATGGAATGGTGCCGGCATGACTGAATTATGGAAAACCAGGCATATTTCAAGCTATATTTCTGCCTATGACTTTATGTTTACTGGTAATACGGTTAGTGAAGATGGCAAGTCATTTGCCGAAGGACGTTTGGTGATTGGTTCTGCTGCCGGTAAGATGCTGCCCCTGCTCTCTGCTGAAAAAACCAGGCTTGAAACTTATACTTTCGGTATAAAAAAGGCGGCGGGAGAAAACGGTGAAATAACCAAGTAGGCAGCAGGGTACAAAAAACTATACTTTTATGGTAAAAAAAACTTGACATTGCCGCCCGGCAAATATATTGTCGCTCGAAGTTGTGGTTAGGATGGAGGTTTTAGGGATTCGGGGATACCCGGGTAAGCAGTTCAAAAAAAGGAGAAAAAAAATGAAGAAGATAATTGCAACAGCGGCCGGTCTGATGCTGACTGGAGCCATGGTTTCAACTGCAGTGGCTGACATTGAATTTGGCGGTGATTCCAGGGTTCGTTATTACTATCTGGCAAATTATGCGAACTTGATGGATAGTGATGATACCCATGCACATTCTCGGGTACGTCTGAAAATGAAGGGTACTACCGAGAGCGGTGCCTATGCTAAAGCACGTCTTAAGTGGAATGTTGATCCTATGGGCGGAGATAGTGCCGGTCTCAAGTTTGATTATGCCTATCTTGGTGTTCCTATGGGAGATTTTGAGTTTCAGGGCGGTCATATCCCTACCCATGTAACCACCATGGTTGAGGATGATGTGGATCGTGAGAGCTTTATCGTTTCCTATAGTGATGAAGTCAATAACTTCTCTTTTATTTATGAATTTGCCGAGGATGATGATAGCCCTGACAACGAAGATGGATATAATTATATCGCCCGCTATGAGATGGATAATGACGGGGTAAACTTTGTTACTGGTGTTATTTTCTCTGATCCTGCTGAAGGAGATAGCGGGGTTACTGTTGCTGCTGCCTTTGCTCATGATCTTGGCGGTGTGAGCTACTCTATTGACTATGCCTTTGTGGATGATGCAATCACCGGTACGGGCAACAATGGACATATGGGCTATGCAACCGTTTCCGTCCCGACTGGTGCGGCTGGTTCGGTCAGCTTTATTGCCGGTATGACCAAGGACGGTGCGATGATGGATGCCCCGGTTGGTTTCACCATGATCGGCGGTGATACTGCAGTCACTCCTGGTGCTACAGCCAATGTGGGTGCTATTCAGGAAATTGTGATCGGTCAGGAACAGGATGAGGAAGGTAACCTGGTTGATGTGGTTGGTGCAATTCCGGTTGATACCTGGTTTGCAGGTATTTCTGCATCCTATGAAGTTAGTGAAAAATCCTCTATTGGTATGACTGCTGCTTATGCTGATATGGAAGAGGTTGATGGTAATGCTGATTTTTCTGCTTGGGAAGTTGGTTTCAATTATACTTACGCAATTGCAGAAGATGTTGAGACCTTTGTCCAGCTTGGTTACATGGATATAGACGAGGCAGAGGATTCACAGTTTGGCTTTGCTTGGGGGCTTGATGTTTCTTTCTAGTTAAGCTGATAAGAGTTTGATTTAGTTGATGTCATTGGGCGTGCCTTTGGGTACGCCTATTTTTTTTGTATATTTATCATCTGCAATTATGTATATTGCCCCAAGTTAAGCAGGGTTTACGGCTTGTCCTAAAATATTCACTATTTCATTCACATAACTTGCAGTGGAAAAGTATTTTTCAGAAAACGGCATTTTAGCAAGACATCTTAATGGATTTGAGGCCCGGCAAGGACAAAGGGTCATGGCCGAGGCCGTATCGAGAACCTTGTCCGGCGGAGCCTTGCTTGATGAATTATCCGGCCCGTTAGCCGGAGTGCTGGTGGCCGAGGCCGAGACCGGTATCGGCAAGACCCTTGCCTATCTGATTCCAGCCATTTTATCCGGCAAAAAAATAGTGGTTTCCACTGCCACCATCAACCTTCAGGATCAAATCCTTAAAAAAGATATTCCCCTGGTGGAAAAGGCCCTTGGCATTGATACCAGAGCCTTATGTGTCAAAGGACGGCAGAATTATTTATGCCTCTACCGTTGGTACCAGCATCAGGCAAATCCCCAGCTAGGTTTGGTCAAGGATGCCGATGCGGAGCGAATCAGTAAATGGCTGCAGGTAACCCAAACCGGCGATCGGGCAGAACTTGACTGGCTGCCGGATAAATCGGTTTTCTGGAACAGAATATCATCAAATTCAAATAATTGTCTTGGTTCAGACTGCTCTGAGTACTCCCATTGTTTTGTTAATCAGCTCAGGAAGATGGCGGCCAAGGCCGGCCTGCTGATTGTCAATCATCACTTGCTGTTTTCAGATCTTGCCCTGCGGAAAGGCGGTCATGGCGAGGTGCTGCCGCGTTATGAGGCAGTAATTTTTGATGAGGCCCATCATCTGGAAAATGTGGCGACCAATTTTTTCGGCAAAAGCGTAAGTCAGTATCAGCTAATTGATTTTTTTGCCGACGTTGAACGGCAGGCCGAGGTAGATTTGTCTTTAGAGCGTCTTGATTCCTTGATTAACGAACTGCGGGGTGCCAAAAAAAGGGTGGAGCTTTTTGCCGCCCTGTTTCCTGCGGCAAGAGGCCGGTATCCATTAAGGAAGTTACGGGACGAATTAGGTGAGGTCTGGCGACAGGAGGCCGAAGCCTTGTCAGCCGCCCTGGTGCGGATTGGCGATAAACTTGAAAAGTATAGTAAAATTGGTGAGGTTTGGCATAGCCTGGCCGACCGGGCCTTTGAGCTGGACAAAAACCTTACCGAGGTGGCCTTGCCCGAGGAATTTGCCAAGATGCAAGGCTATGTCTATTGGTATGAGAGACGGGAGCGGAGCGTGTCGATTTCCTGTACGCCAATTAAGGTGGCGGATGAATTTGAACAAACCTTGTTCAGCAAGGTGGACTCTTGCGTGCTGACCTCGGCAACCCTGTCATCCGGAGAAAGTTTTGACTATATCCAGCAACGGCTCGGCCTGCCTGAGCATACCGAGTTTTTGCAGCTTAAATCACCCTTTGATTATCGGAAAAGAACTAGATTATATGTGCCGGGGCATGATTTCCCAGCACCACAGGCGGCAAATTATCAAACCGAGGTGTGCCGGAAAATCCTTGAGCTAATCAAACTGGCCGGCGGCAAGACCTTGGTGCTTTTTACCAGTTTTAAGGCCATGGATGCCGCTGCCGAATACCTTGAGGGCAAAATTTGCCCTCA
>PDQP01000062.1 GCA_002747805.1 Deltaproteobacteria bacterium | reverse complement strand
CAGCCGGTTTCGGATAATGTGTTACCAGTGAAACTATAGCTGCATAATGATCCGGGCTTATTTTCCAGATATGGCAATCGGCAACCCGGTTATCTGAATCCTTTTCGATTATTTCCGTAACCAGCTCCAAGTAATCATCATCTGCACTGGCATCAAGCAGAATCGGGCCGGTTCTTGCAAGCAGGCCATATGCCCAATGAGTGATAATTACCGCCCCGACAATGCCCATAATGGGATCAAGTAAGTGCCAGCCCCAGAATTTTCCAGCCAATAGTGCTATGATGGCAAGCAGCGAGGTAACAGCATCTGCCAGCACATGAAAATAAGCGGCCTGTAAATTATGGTCGTGGTGATGGCCGTGATGATCATGGTGATGCTCATCCTTGAGCAGAAATGCACTTGCTACATTGATAACCAGACCAATAATTGCCACCAGGATTGACTCATTAAAATGAATCTCCTGCGGGTTAAATATTCTTTGCAGGGATTCCAGGCACATCATCAAGGCTACCACTGCCAATGCTATCGCACTGGAAAAACCGCCCAAAACATTAACCTTGCCGGTGCCAAAGGTATGAGCGGGATCGTCTTGATGTTTTCTTGAGTAATAATAAGCAAAAAGAGTAATCAGAAATGCGGCCACATGGGTTGCCATATGCCAGCCGTCTGCCAGAAGCGCCATTGAGCCGTAAACAATACCGGCCATGATTTCAATAACCATTGTTATTGCGGTAAGGGCAAGAACATATCTGGTTCTTTTTTCTCCCTTTTCATTTACTACTGAATAATTGTGCCGATGCTGCCAGTTTTCCAGTTTATAAATATGCATTTTTTATCTCACTATTTACCCAATAATAAATTATCGGCTGCAAAATTTAAGGTGGCGAAATAATCATCGAGATTCTCTGCCCTTCTAATCATTTCGACCGAGCCGTCCGCTTTAAGCAAAAGCTCCTTGGGCCGCAGTCTGCCGTTATAGGTAAAACCCATGGCGTGGCCGTGGGCTCCGGTATCCTGGATAATCAAGAGGTCGCCGTCCTTAATTTTGGGCATCAGTCTCTGGATGGCAAATTTATCATTATTTTCACATAACGAGCCGACTATATCCACCCGTTCTCCGGCGACTTTCCGCTCTGGAAAAACCTCAATATGATGGTAGGAGCCATAAAGGGCCGGACGCATCAGGGAAGACATGGAAGCATCAACGCCTATATGGGTGCGGTAAATTTCCTTCCGGTTAATCGCCCTGGTTATCAATACGCCGTGAGGGCCGGTCATAAACCTGCCGCTTTCCATAAATAGGGCGGGAAGATGACCGTTTCGCTCCATAAATGCTGCAAAATGCTCCGAAATTTCTTTTCCCATGGCTGCCAGCTCAAGCGGCTGTTCTTCCGGCTGATAGGGGATGCCCAGACCGCCGCCGATATTGATAAACCGGGTAATAATGCCTAGCCGATCATGCAGCTTTTCGGCAAGTCCAAGCAGCATATCAGCGGTCTGCACCATATATTTATAATTTAGTTCATTGGAAGCCAGCATGGTATGCAGGCCGAATCTTTTTGCACCCCTCTCCCTTGCCAGCTGATAAGCTCTGAATATCTGCTGATCGCTGACTCCGTATTTGGCTTCCTCTGGTTTGCCGATTATATAATTGCCGTCTCTTTTGGCCCCGGGATTATAGCGGAAACAGATGGTTTCCGGCATTTCCGGCACCTTGCCGATCAGGGATAAATCATCCAGATTCAAAATGCAGCCGCCGTCTTTTTGGGCAAATAAAAATTCTTCATGGCTGGTATTATTAGAGGTAAACATGATCTCATCCGGCCCGGCTCCGGCCCGGCGGCTTAAGATTAGCTCTGGGATGGAGCTGCAATCAAAGCCAAAGCCCATGTCCCGCATAATTCCAAGGATGACCGGATTGGGCAGGGCTTTTACAGCAAAAAACTCCTGAAATTTTTTGATTCCGGTAAAGGCATTTTTTAATTCGGCTCCGGTCTGTTTTATGCCTGCCTCATCATAGATATAGAAGGGCGTGCCGTAATGCTCGGCAATGGCCTCAAGTCTTGGTAGCAGGCGGTTTCTAAAAGGTTCCGGGATGGGCATGATTTTTGTTCCTATTTCGCCGAACTTTTATCTGCAATTACATCCAGCAGGGCGGCCTTGCCGTTACCAGCAATCATTATTCTGGCCAAGGCATTATCACGAAGCCTTTTTTCTAGCTGCAAGGCCTTTTTTTTGGGGGCAAAAAATGCCTCTATACCGTATTTTACCCGGTATTTATCCCGCTTGACTGATGAATAGGTCTGGATTCTGCCGCGGATAAAAAGACCATCCTGCGGCTTTTTCAAACTGGCTCCATTATATGAGTATAGGCCGTTTTTATCCGCCGCCAGTCTGATAAAGACAATCTCGCCATGACGCGGCACTCTGGCAGTGTTAATATCAGCACCCGGAATTTCGGAAATCTGGTAATTAAGGCGGGCATAATTACCCCGAAACATACTGCGGGGGTCAACCGGAACGGTAGCAAGTTTTATCTCCCGGCCCGTCCATAGCGGATAAACTGCATTAGTATACTCAGTAACAAGGATAAAAAGCTGGCCCAAAACGGCGGCAATCAGGCCGATATAAAGTTGTTTTTTGGTCATTTCACTTCCCCTTGATTATTTTTCTTCCAGAAATGGGCGGCGGAGAACAGAATTACCGCAAACAGGATAAATAAAAATGATGCCCCGATATAATTGCCGATCAGATCAATATACCTGATCAGGGCGGTCAGCAAAATGGTAATAATACCCAGAAAAAAATAATGGGTGATCGAGCCTTGAATACCGGCAATAATCAGATAAGCCCCTGATATGAGAAGAATGATATTGTCTGCAACCTGAAAGACCAGCAGCATATTTCCGCCGATTTCCGCTTGAGCTGTAATAACCAGCAGGATGCCGGTAAATATTATGGCCGCCGCCGAAATAAAGATCAGTCTACTAGTATTGTTTTTTACCAGCAGGGCCGAAAAGACCGAGCATAAAACCGCGAGACCAATGGTTACTGGCGGCATCAGCCATTCGGCCCGAAATACCTCTTTCCATGCCCAATCAAAACTGAAAATAATCAGTGAAAACAAGGTAAAGCGTAAAACCCAGGTGCCGAGCAAGATGCCGTAATCTTCCCATTTTTTATCTGCCGCCAGCCGGTGAGCAAGGCCGTATAAAAGGATGAAAATGGATATGCCAAGGGCAAGGTTTTCGACCCCGGCCTCGAAATGATTAAAGCCCCCCAGCAGCCAGGAATATGAATATTCCAGCCAGCAGCCAAGGCCGCAGACCAGAGCCAGAAAGAGGAAACTGTTTTTTTTGACCTTGAAACAATGCCAGGCCAGAGCAGATAAAAACACCGGAAAAAGAGCCGGATAAAAACCAAGCGAAGATTCGGTAAAAAACCAGATGCCCGAAAGTGCGGCGGCAAGCAGGAGCAGAAGGGTGCTTTTCATTAGCAGGGCAATGGGCAAAATACCGGCCGCCCACCAGAAAATGCCGTCTGGATAATGTTCGCCAATGTGATAGATCTGGGCAATCAGCATAATCGATGCCCCGTAAAACAGGCCGCCCAGAAAGAACCAGCCGACTGCGGCATTATTTCCGCCGTCTGCCGCCCGTTTGATGCCGAGCAGGTTGGTCAGCATGGTCAGCGAAATCAGCCCCAGCATCCTTGCCCATCTGGGGATGTTTTCCCAGTTGGCACTAACGATGGTGATAATGGCAAGACCGATAAAAAGAACACCCAGCATGGTCAAGACAAAGTAACCATATCGGCTTTTTTTCTGGTTAAAATAGTCAGCCCCGTAGCGGGAGCATATTTGGGCCGCCTGTTCTGGTGAAATTATCTTATCCTCGACCCAAAGGCTGGCCTCTCTTGCCAAATCATTTTTTAATAACCTGATTATTCTCATTAGCTCTCCTTGGTTTTATCTGTCAGCGGCAAGTAATCTAAGCCATCCGGCAAAAATAACAATAACATTTAGGGAGATTGGAAAAAACAGGCAGCAAGATTATTTGCGGGACATGCCGTAATTTAGAGCTTGACTAACTTGCAAGGATAAAAAATACTGCCAGCTTGGAATAATTTGTAAAAACAAAATCAAAATGGGGGAGATTATGCTGGCAGAAAAGAAAATCGGTTTTATCGGCGGCGGCAATATGGGCAAGGCACTTATCGGCGGTCTGACTGCATCCGGCTTGGTGAGGCCGGAAAATATTATCTGTTCGGATATTTGTGAAAAGTCGCTTGCCGCCACCAAGGCTGAATACGGCATAAACACCACCACCAGCAATGCCGAAGCAATACAAGATGCAGAAATCGTGATTTTTGCCACCAAGCCCCAGATCCTGCCGGCCGTGCTTAAGGAGACGGCGGGTTTGCTGGATAAAAGCAGGCTGATTATCTCCATTGCCGCTGGAGTGCCGCTGGCGGCCATTAGTCTTTCGGCCGGAAAAAACTTGCGTTTAATCAGGGTGATGCCCAACCTTTGTGCCTTGGTTAAGGAAAGTGCCACTGCCATTGCCGCCGGTGAGTTTGTCCTTGACGGCGATATGGAACTGGCCAGGGCCATTTTTGATTCGGTGGGTACCAGCGTATTTTTGCAGGAAGAGCTGCTGGATGCCTTTACCGGCCTTTCGGGCAGCGGCCCGGCCTATATGTTTATGATGCTGGATGCCTTGGCCGATGCCGGGGTCAAGGCCGGACTTTCCCGAGAGGATTCCCGCCTTTTATCCGCACAAACCATGCTGGGTGCGGCCAAAATGATGCTGGAATCCGGTGAACATCCCGGACTTTTGAAAGATAAGGTAACTTCGCCCGGCGGCACTTCCATCGCTGGTATCCAGGTGCTTGAGCAGGCCGGACTTAGAGCCGCCATGATAGATTGCGTGGAAGCAGCTAGTGATAGATCCAGGGAGCTTGGCTGCCTTACTGCCGAAAAGTTTCAGGACAAGCCAGCTCAACAGGGCGAGGGAGGCATAAAACGTTTAATGAAAGTTTTGTTTGGCTGATGAACTTGTAGAAACCTGAATCCGGGGTTCAGGCATCTTTGCTTATCCGTAAGGCACGGGCGGATAAATCCCTTGCCGAACTTGCCCGCTGCCCTGAAACCTCATGGCCGTCAGCTCAAAGGCTGGAAAACCCGAACAACTTGCCGTCTCTAAAGATGCTGAATAAGGTTGCCGCTGTTTTTGGCAAAAAATTGGTACTCAGTTTTGAGTAAAAAAATAGTGGGCCATAGTGTAAGGGGATAAACAATCTATCTTGTGAGCCAGCAAAAAGTTTTTTGCCAGAATCACTATTTTTTGCTTGCTTTTCATATTAACTGTTTGATACGGTGTTCTTGTTATGGATTTGTAGTTAACCAACTGATATTACTCACCACAGCAAGGGAGGTTGAGCTTACAGGTATTATCTGAATTTATAAGATAAAATATTTGCGTTCTCGCAGAATCGTCCATCCAAAAAACCGCCATTTTTTAACCACGGAACGATACTGACGGAAACGCGCCCGAATTGGGCGTGATTTCTGTTTAGTTCCGTGGTGGGTACTTGGCTACCTTGGATGGGCATGACATTAGTCACGCCCTTTTTTTTTGTTTTTTGGGAGGGAAAATAAAAATATCTAACCAAAGGAGCCGCCAAGATGACAGAGAAGAGTTCAAGGTGTCCCAAATGCAATGCTGGATTAAATCCTGATAGCAGGTTCTGTGGGAGCTGTGGACATAAAATAATTGGTCAACCCTGAGAAACGACCAACAATTTGAAAATAAAAGACAAATTTCATTTTTTTATGGTCATAATTGCAGGTTTCTGTTAAAATACACTCTGCTGAAATTACTATATTTGGGCATCCAAAATGCCAGCAAAAAATGGACGAGGCCGATTCAGAACTGGTCTCTTGCCATTTCGCAGCTTGCGATTTTCTTTGAAGGAAGGCTTGAGAAGGAACTGAAAATTTGATAGGATGCTTGATGAGGATGAATGTAACCATGTTCCCGTTAGCCACTCCAGCAAAAGTCAGCTCCTCCGACGAGCATTTTGGCAGCCCATTCTCGGAGCTGACTTTTGCTTCCGCTACGGCAGAGAGCTACATGGACATGGACG
>PDQP01000049.1 GCA_002747805.1 Deltaproteobacteria bacterium | reverse complement strand
TGTCCGTTACCCCCAGAGAACGGCCTATTTCTGAGGCATTTAGGGTCTGTCCATGATAGTGGGCCAGCATGCTCCAGAATCTTCTCATTGCCGCCGAGGGAATAGTAAAACCAAGCTGCGGAATATCCCTTTCCAGAAAGGTTTGGATAAAGCCCTCCCGCCAGCTAACGCTCCCGTCATTTGAAGCGGCCGTATAGGAAAGAGGAAATCCGCCGCGGCTCCAAAGCTCCTGAATATTGCCCTTGTCGGTTTCAATAAAATTAAAGCCGGATAATTCTACAAATTCGGTTCGTCCGGCCAGAGTTTCCGCGGCATTTTTGATGATATGGGGTGAGGCACTGCCAAGGATAAGGAACCTGGCACATCTATCCGGCTTATCTACGAGGACACGCAGGGCCTTGAAAAGCTCCGGTTTTTCCTGAATTTCATCTATAATTATCAGACCTTCAAGGGAGCCAAGAAGCAGCTCAGGATTTTGAAGACGCTGCAGATCCCGGGCAGATTCCAGATCAAAAAATGCGGCATTAAATTTTTTTTCAAGGATTCTAGCCAGAGTAGTCTTGCCGCATTGCCTTGGCCCCAAAAGGGAAACAACCGGAGTTCTGCCTAGTGCGTCTTCAATCGCTTGTATATGTAGTGGCCTTTGAATCATGCCTGATTATTTATCCTTGAAAATTCGGAATGTCAATTCTAATTTTCAAGGATAAATGATGATTTTCAACATGACCATTGACACCAGCCTTGAATTTTACTTGTTATGATACCGCCCGATGGTTAAAGTGAGTATGTTTCGTACCCGTCTCACGGGAATTAACAATCAACCATGAAGGAGATGATTAAATGGCAAGCGACAAGGTTTTACATGTAAACGACAGTGATTTTGATGAGGTAATAGCTTCTCACAGCCCTATTCTAGTGGATTTCTGGGCCCCGTGGTGCGGCCCCTGCAAGGCCCTTGGTCCGGTCATTGATGAACTGGCCGCAGAGTATGAGGGCAAGGCCACCATCGCCAAGATGAATGTCGATGATAATCCGGTGGCTCCAGGTAAATACGGCATCCGGGCCATCCCCACCATCATCTTGTTCAAAGACGGCGAGATTGTCGATCAGATGACTGGGGCGGTCGGCAAATCACAACTGGCTGACCTGCTGGCCAAGGCTCTATAGCATTTTTCTATCGGTATCTGACCGTTCTTTGTCGGCCGGTTAGATATCGAACACCGGAGATTTTATTATGAAAAAACATTATGAACTCGTAATTCTGGGGGGCGGGCCGGCCGGTCTTTCTGCCGGTCTGTATGCCTCACGGGCAAGAATTGATCATGTCCTGATCGAAAAAGGCTCGCCCGGCGGCCAGGTGCTGCTGACCGACTGGGTTGATAATTACCCCGCCTTTCCAGAGGGCATATCAGGATTTGATCTAATCGAAAAAATGGCTGCCCATGCCAAAAGGTTTGATTTGAACATCCTCACCAAGGAAATTACTGCAGTGGATGTTTCCAGGGGCGAACAGAAGGTGCTGACCACCGCCGACGGCGAGCAGATTACCTGTGATGCCCTGATCATCTGTACCGGAGCAAAGGCCAACGAGCTTGGCATACCAGGCGAGAAAGAATTTAGGGGTAAGGGCGTTTCATATTGCGGCACTTGCGACGGCCCATTTTACCGCGGCCTTGAGGTGGCGGTGGTCGGCGGCGGTAATACTGCCATTCAAGAGGCCGATTATCTGACCAAATTTGCCTCAAAGGTTACGGTTATCCACCGCCGTGATGAGCTTCGTGCCACCAAGATTGTGCAGGAAAAGGTGATGGCTAACGATAAGGTTGAGTTTATCTGGAACTCGCAGGTTACTTCGATTGAGGGAGATACCAGCGGCGTAAACCTGATCAATATAGTCAATAAATCCGGCGAAAAATCGCAGCTTGCGGTAGGCGGTATCTTTATTTTAATCGGCGTTACCCCGAACAACAACGGGCTGCCCCTGCAGGAACTAAAGGCAGACCCCAAGGGATTTATTCCGGTTGATGCCGAGACCAGAACCTGCATCCCGGGGGTCATGGCCGCCGGAGACGTGCAGAGCAAGGCGGTTCGGCAGATTATTAACGCTGCCGGTGAGGGTGCCGTGGCGGTACTGGCCGCTGAGGACTATCTTAACCAGCATAAAAAGTAACTAATTATGTTCATATCTAATAATTTTTTATTCAGAACCAGATTTTTACTGTTTTTCTGTGCCTTGCTGATTTTGCCCGCCGGATGCGGCGAGGTCAAATTTTTCGGCCTTGGAGATGAAGAGGCCGATCTGGAAGCTCCGGCCAAGGAACTGCTGATCAATGGCATGGATGAGTATCAGGTGGGCAAGTATCATATGGCCGTCAAGTATTTTGATAAAATCCTTGACCTGTATCCCTTCAGCCCGGAAGCACCGCTGGCCGGTCTAAAGGCCGCCGACTGCCATTATTATATGAAGCGTTACCCAGAGGCCCTGCTGCTCTACGATGAATTTGAAGAAAGGCATCCGACCAATCAGGCCATGGCCTATGTCATGTATCAAAAGGCCATGTGCAGCTATAACCAGATGGACAGGGTTGACCGGGATGTAACCGGAGCGGTTAATGCCATTCAGGATTTTTCCCGCCTTGTACGGGCGTTTCCCGGCTCTCCTTATACGGAAGAGGCGAAAGTACGCATAAAAACGGCAAGGGAGTTTCTGGTTCATCATGAATATTTTGTGGTCAGATTCTATCTGCGGACCAAGAAATACGATCAGGCCAAGGCTAGGCTGAAATACCTGATTGCCAATTACCCGGAATCGGTCATAGTACCGAAGGCCAGGGAACTTTTGGCAAGACTTGAGTCGGGCAAGCCGCCTAAATTAAATATCTCTTCCTATTTTCCTGATTTTAAGCTGCCGAAACTGCACCTGTTTTCCAAGGAAGGCGTAGAAGAGGAAGTTATAACAGAGTAATCCTGTCTGATAAAGGGGCTAGATGACTACGCCCCTTTCGTTTACGGTTTTGATGTCCAGCCCGTTCTTTTCCAGGAGTTTCATAATCCTGTTTCTGGGGATGATATTGGCGATAAACAAAAGGAAAATCAGAATCAGAAAGAAATACTGGGCCACCCTCTCCCCTTCCGGTCTGGCCGCCCAGGCCAGCGGGAAAAACATCACCCCAAGATAAAGTATCCGCTCATAGGCCATTTTCACCAGTGTAACCAATTGCTGGTAATCCTCATCATCAAGTTCCGGGAAATTTTCATGATCAAGTTTGCCGAGCTGCTGCCGCCGATGTTGAAAAAGATAAACTAGGGCCGCCCCGACCAGGGCATAAAGAATACTGTTGACCGGCATCATAATTCTCTGCAAGGGAAAAAGTCCCCGCCTTGCGGCAGGGACTTAAGGGTTGATTACAAATTACAAGATTGCGGCTCCGGTGATTGCTGCCATATTGGGAATCTGCATACCATGATGGAAGAGATAGGCTACAATAATTGCCACCGGCACAATAAAGAAGGTCAGGGCCACAAAATATACCCAGACCATTTTGCCGAACTGGGCCTCGGCAAGTTTTTTGAAGTCGGTAATAATACCAAGGCTGACAAAGGTCAGCATGAAAAAGAGCTTCCGCATACCCTTTTCAACGGCCACCGCACCGCCCTTGGCAGATTTAAGCAGGGCAAGGCCATCGGCAGTGGTTCCCGAATGGCCGGGGCCGAAAAAGATGCCCAAATATACAAACCAGGCGATAAAGTAGCCGATTACAAACTTGGGGAAACGGAACCAGACCTCGGAAATCGGCACCCGGTCGCCGTCATGCTTTTCAATCTTGTATACCCAGACCAGGGCCAGAATAAATGCCCAAAGGCCGATAAACATATCAATCCAGATCTTGGTCATAACCGCCGAGGTGGTGATAACGCCTTCCATCCAGACCACCTTGCCGCCGCTTTCCTTCTCTACTTTTGCCCGCATAAATTCATCAAGCAGCTCTCCGGCAGCCGCATCGGCACCATCGGTTTTTACCGCCATACCCATAGCTGAACCGGCCACAATCGGGTCGGACGGCCCCGGCCAAACATTGGTGAAAACGCCGGGCAGGATCACCAGCTCAATCACGGCATAAACCACCACCAGGGCAGAAACCATAATGGAAACCACCGGCTTTGCCCGTACCGCACCGCCGGTCGCCACCGCCGCAGAAACACCACAGATGGAGATTGCCGAGGCCAGAACCGCCGCCGTTTTGCGGGGAAGCGAGAAGATAAGGCGGGAAATGGAATAAACCCCCGGCCAGAAAATCAGGTAGGCAACGATGGTGGCGGCAGCACCAGCCACAAAAAGCTCAAAGGTGAGACTTGCCATCTGCTGACCAATGGCCTCGCCCTTGGCACCCAGTGCCTGTCCTTTAAGCACCGCCTTAATGGGCAGATAGCCAACTTTTACCCCAAGAAAGACGATGGCCGTTTTGATGTACCACTCCGGCTTGGCGGCAACGCTTAAATAGCGGGCCAGCGGCTTGAAAAAGTTGCCGATAATCAGCCCGACAATAAGTGCCAGAATAAAAGAAGCTCCGCCGCCTAGGGACAGGGTGGTGGTATCTGCCGGAAACTTGCTTTTGGCAAGATCGACCGCCGAGGCGGCAAAAAATACGTTATGACCGATAAACCAGATCAGATAGGTGATAAAATAGATAATCGTCCAGCCAATGACAAAGCGTTTTACATCCCATTTCTGGAAATAGGCGCCAATGGTAGTGGCAACCGTGAAGACCAGATAGGTAACAATAATCGAGCCAATCACGCCCAAGCCCTTGTAACCCTTGCCCAGGGCGACAAAGGAACCGCTGATCTCCTTGATTTTTGAGGTGGTGGCACCATCTGGAAAGCTAAAGGCCCAAATTTTGGGATAGGCAATCCAGCCAACCAGATCCACGCCGAACATAGTGAGCAAACCAAGTCCAAAAAAGATGAGTCCCAGCCATACTGCCCACCAGTCCTCGGTAGAAGCCATGCCTGAATACCAGGCCTTTCTTGTTTTTGCCATCTTGTTTCTCCTTTTGCCAAATCTTCCAGACCGGCGGCCTGAAGGATAACGGCTTAATATTTAAGCGGTAATTCCAAAATTCGATTGAAATAATGATCCATATAGGGCCGCATCCACTCTGGAATTATATCGTTGTCGGTGTGCATATGCACCTGAATTGGATTGTTCTGCCACTCTTCGCTTAGAGAGTCCTCCAGCTTTCTGTCCAGATCGTCCAGCTCACGGGCAGAAATCCGCAATTCATCGTTTGACAATATCCAGTTGATGCCGTCATGACCAAGTTCCATCTCTATTTGCCGCGGTGCTGTCTTGTCTGCCATGACATCCTCAATGCAAAATCGAGGTCGGCACCAGCATCAGGCCGACTATCAAAGCAACCGCCGCCGCAATAAACGAGCCGACCACTAGCTGGGTCTCCGCCTTATCCCAAGGCTCCGCTCCTTCCAGCACGCTGGTTGTATCCAGATTGTCGCTGGACAGGGAACCATCAGCCAGTTTTTTTTCATCAATTTTTTCTTCCATACCATTCTCCTCCTTGTTTACGGCCGTAAAAAGACCAGTTAAATGCCGCCGGACTTACGCCGTAGGCACATGACCAACACTGCTTTCTTCGGAAATCCTAAACAACTGGTCAATGTTTACTCGCTGGAAAAAAGAATGCAACTTTTTTTTGCTAGGCAGAAGATAAAAATACCCTTGATCGGCCCGTAAGAAATTCAAACAATACAATAAATTAATGTTGTTTAATCAATGATTTTCCAGAAAAGAACATTATAAAATCGGCTGGTCAGGCGGGGCTGCCCTACGGGAATTGCAACCGAATGTAGGGGCGGATTCCATATCCGCCCTTTGGCTTTCATATCCGCTTAAAAATTACTCTCCCTGATTATAATCCGGTAGGCCCGGCTCCATAGTTCTTCAAGGGTTGAAACGGGCCGGGTCTTCATCCGCAGAACTCCGCTCTGCCCGGCCTTCAGGGAGTTTTCCGCCAAATTTACCTCAACCAGAAAACGGGTCTCCAGCGGCACCAGCCTCTCTCCTTCACGGCTAACCGGAATATCGCCTTGCTGTTCAGAGGTCAAGGCCGGATAGGGGATATTATCCACCCTGGTATGACCAATGCGGCGAATGGTGCCAGCAACGCTTTTGGTACTGCCGGCGGAATAAAATATAACCTTATCCCCCTCCGCCGGATAAAGAATTTTTCCTTCCGGCACATAGGCAGTCAGATAAAGCTGCCCGGGATCAATGATTCTGCCAAAGACCTGATCCTTACGGACAAATTCCCCGGGACGCAAAGTTACATCCCACTCGGTCACCATGCCGTCTATGGCGGAATATAGCTGATACTGCTCGGCATTACTTTTCAGGCTGGCAAGACGGCTCTCAGTTTCCAGTTTTTCCTGGTTTTTGGCCGGAATCTGTGCAACCGCATTACGCAGAAACAGCAGTTCAAGTCCGGTCTTGTCAATCCGTTTCTGAATCTGCAAATCACTTAAAGCGGCATTTAGTTCCGCAGAGGCCAGTTCTGCCAGCTTATCACCCTGCCTTACCCGGCTGCCGCGTTCAACCCCAAGCTCGGTAATCATACCGGCAAAGGGGGCATAGAGCAGTTGAATATTTTCCGATTCCACCACCGCCGGTACATAATAGCTAGTCAACCCTGAGAAACCCTATTTTTGAGTTTTCAGAGCTAATTTCTGCAAAGCCAACATGTACATTGTGCCAATAAAAAATAGGCGTAAAAAA
>PDQP01000048.1 GCA_002747805.1 Deltaproteobacteria bacterium | reverse complement strand
AAAGGCAGATGCAATTTAACTAATTCTGCTGAACTTTCTGATTTTATTTCACATTTCGGAAAAAATGGCAGGTTTTTAAGGCAGATCTTTAGCCAATTTTTCTCCGCAGAACTGTTGCAGCTCCTTGAACAGGCGGGTATTGCTACCCGTCTTGAGCGAGGCGGCAGATTTTTTCCGGCAAACGGGAAGAATGCGGTAGATGTGGTAAAGTCCCTTGAAAGATGGGTAATCAAAAACGGGGCCGTGATAAAAACCTCAACCACCGTTGTTACCGGAATTATTACCCAAAAAGGTCAGGTTACCGGGCTTAAAACCAGCAAGGGCCATCTGGAATGCCATAAGGTCATCCTGGCCACTGGCGGGGCTTCCTACCCCGCCACCGGCTCCACCGGAGATGGTTATCTTTTTCTTGAAAAGCTGGGGCATACCATCATCAGGCTGCGTCCGGCCCTGGTGCCGCTGATTACCGAGCCAAAACCGGCCTTGTCCTTAAAGGGGCTGAACCTGAAAAACGTTCGGGCCAGATTATTTATCGGCGGCAAAAGAAAGGCAGAAGCCTTTGGCGAACTTTCCTTTACTCAGAACGGGCTGGCCGGGCCGATAATTCTAACCATGAGCTGTCAGGCGGCCGATGCGGTTTTTGCGGGGAAAAATGTCAAAATAGTAATTGATCTGAAACCGGCCTTAACCGAACAACAACTGGATAATAGACTGATCAGAGATTTGCAGAGGCGGCACCGCGAAAAAATAGCCAGTATTTTACGCGGCCTGATGCCTAGAGAATGCGTCAATCCTTGCCTGACAGGCACAGAAATCAATCCAGCGGCATTGGGCGGCAGCATCACCGCCAAACAGAGAAAACGTCTGGGACAATGGCTGAAAAACCAAACTTGCCAAATTACAGGATGCGAAAAGCTGGAACGGGCCATCGTAACAGCAGGCGGGGTAAAACTGCAGGAAATCGACCCGAAAACCATGGCCTCACGGCTGGTAAAAGGATTATATATTACTGGTGAACTGCTGGATCTTCATGGAGATACCGGCGGTTTTAATCTTCAGGCCGCCTTCTCCACCGGCTGGGTTGCCGGGCTGGCCGCCGCCGGAGCCGACCAGCCCGCATAGGCTATTCTGCTGTCAGTTCACTAAATTCATCAAAGGCAGCCGAAATCGGGATGGCAAAACCAATGCCTTCCGTATTCCGCAGGATCATGGTGTTTATCCCGTGTACCCTGCCCTGCTCATCAATCAAGGGGCCGCCGCTATTGCCGGGATTGATCGGGGCATCGGTCTGCAGATACTTCCTGCCGTTATCCTCCCTGACCCGATAGCCGGAAAAAACTCCTGACGTTACCGTGTTTCTAAGACCGACCGGACTGCCGAGGGTATATACCTTCTGTCCCTGTTTCAACGACCGGTCCTCACCCCGCAGCAAAAACGGCGAATCGTAAACATCCACAGACAGGATAGCAAGGTCATTATTACTGCTCAACTTGAGATACTGACAGGCATGTTCACTGCCGTCCTCCATGATCACCTTGATTTCGGATTGGGCAACCGGTTTTCTCATCGCCTCGTATCTGGCCGCTAACTCGTTTAGCTTATCCTCAAAATCCTTGATTTCACCTTTCATCTTGCCGATCAGAATCTTGATCTGCTTCTTGCTGTTTTCATCAATGTTTGATTTCAGCTTTTTCTTCCAGTCAGCAAGTTTTTTCTTTTCAAGATCGAGCAGTTTCTGCCGGGAATCGACCTCATTTTTCAGCCGATCCATTTCTTCCTGATCCGATTTTATCACATGTTTATTAGTGATTATATAATTGGGATTGATAAAAAAACCAGAGCCGCTTCCCTTGGGGGTAACAATGGACACCGTGGACTTTCTGGCCTTGGCAATAACATCTGTTACTTCCTGTGCCATCGGCTGCCCCTGACCGCCGGCAGGAATTTCATCCACCGGTCTTACCTCGGAAGCAATCGGTTTATTTTCGGCAGCCGCCTGCACCGCCGGCGGATTGCTCCGACCATTGTCAGCCTGCTCCTCCTTTTTACCATTTAAGTAAAAAAGCAGACCAATAGCTGCAGCAGAGATAATAAAAAACTGCAGCCAAGAGAAACCGCCCTTTTCTTCATCTTCCTGACTATACGAAAATTTTGGTTTTTGTTTTTTCCGCTCCTGCAATTCCACATAACGGGAATAAATCACCCCGCAGCTTCTGCATTCAGCTACGGCCTCGGGCGTAGTCTTGCCACATTTGGGACATCTAAAGGAGAGAATAGGTTCCTTGCTTTTGCCTGCCTGCTCTTGATTCGGTTCTTTCATAATCGCTCACGCCGTGATATTATAGGATTTGAATAAGCATCTTCTAATAAGCAATTTTCTCAATATAACAATAATCTTAAATGTAGCAAGCCTTTCCTGCTAAAATCAGCTATACCTTTTATTCAATGAGCCATAACAGTCTATTTCAAAAGAACCGAATAAGCAGTATGGGGGCCTTACTTTTATATCATCATAGCATGATTTCCATAATCTTATCATGCAGTTCAGGTCTTAGTTTATTGATATTTTCAGGATTATTTCCGTTTATTACCCGATTGGTCAGTAGCACGATAATAATCCTCTTTTCAGGGTCTAGCCAAAAGGAAGTGCCAGTGAAACCAAGATGGCCGATACTGCTGGGAGAAAAATATTTTCCAGCTAGTGAACCAGAAGGGGAAACTGTATCAAAACCATGCTGCCACCGATAATTTTCCCTTGATTTCAGCCAGTTGCCTAGACCAAAAAAGAAATCCCCCTCTCCGAGGTACGAGGATAAAATAACCTCGCACAAGGATAATACCCCTGATGACCGGCCAAATAAACCAGCATGACCAGCCACGCCGCCTAAATACCTGCAATTATCGTCATGAACGAGACCGCAAAGCCTTGCTCCAGACCAAGGGCAGCGACCAGTAGCAGCGAAATCATGGTGATTATTTTTTCTGAAAAATATGCGGTCAGATAGACCAAGAGGGCGGGCGATGGTTGTTCCCCAGTATTCATCCAGACTGGTGCCGGTTACTTGCTCGATTAAAAATCCCAGCAGTATAAAGCCTAAGTCGCTATAAATATCCTGCTTTTCCAGAACGAGACTTTCATTTATTATTTTCCTAAAAACCTCCCTCTTCCGCTCTTCAAATGAACCGAGTTTTTTTACGGCCCAAAAATCCCGATGGGCCGGAAGGCCAGAACAGTGATTTAACAGGTCTTCTATTATAAATCTCCCGCCGTCTAGGCCAAAATAATGCTCTGCATAATCGTTAATATTTATTTTTTCTTCCCTGCTTAAAACAAAAATGCACAGAGCAGTAACCAGCGGCTTGGAAAGGGAAGCCAGATCAAAACAGGTCTGACCAGAAACCTTATGCCCGGAAGATGCAAAATCGGCCGAACCGAAATTCATAAAACATCTGTCATATCCTCCGGCTCCGAGCCTTGCAACAGCAATAGCCGCACCGGAAAAGGTCTTTTTGTTCAAATGGACTGAGATAAGAGGCTCCACAGCCCTATGCAGCCGATTTTGCATCACCTGGGCAATTTTTAATCAGATTTTAGAGGGAAAACATCAGGGCCATCGTCATGGCCGAATAATTCACAACTGCCGCCGGCAGTTTAGCAGCCTTTAAGGCCTCAGGCGGGCTTTTTCTTTCCCTTATCCTCTGTCTTGCCCGCTGCCGCCAGCGAACCGGCAATAGCATCTCTTGACACCTTAATCTTGACATTTTTATCCACCTCAATGGTGGCCACCGATTCGGTCAGGCCGGTGATGGTGCCATGAATCCCGCCCTTGGTTACAATTTTGCTGCCGGTTTTTAATTCACTCAGGAATTTTTGATGCTCCTTGATCTGCTTTTGCTGCGGTCTGATCAAAAGAAAATAAAAAACCACAAAAATTAAAATCAGCGGGATAAATGAAGTTAATCCTGCTGCCCCTCCCGCCGCAGGTGATGCGGCGGCATACGCTACTCCAGTCATATTGCTCCTCCAGATAAAATCAGTTTCAAGCAGGGTTCAAGAGCCTGCCGATTCAAAAAACAAATTGTAATCAATCACCCGCAAGCCTGCCATAAAAATCTTTTCTAAAGGCAGCCAGGCAGTCCTTGTCAATGGCCGCCCTTATCTGCGTCATTAAATCAAGATAATAATGAAGGTTATGGATGGTATTTAGTTGACAGCTTAAAATTTCACGGCTTTGAAACAGATGCCGCAAATAGGCCCTTGAGTAATTACGGCAGGTATAACATTTGCATTTATCATCCAGAGGTCTTTGATCCTCGCTGTATCTGGCGTTTTTGATGGTGATTTTGCCCTTCGAGGTAAACAAGGTGCCGTTACGGGCATTTCTGGTCGGCATTACGCAGTCGAACATATCAATTCCCCGCCAGACGCCTTCCACCAAATCCTCCGGCGTACCTACGCCCATAAGGTATCTGGCCTGATTCTCCGGCAGGTGCGGCGTGCAAAGTTCAGTCATTTCGTACATCAGCTCCTTTGGCTCTCCCACACTAAGTCCGCCCAGGGCATAGCCGTCAAAACCAATGTCAACCAAGGTCTCGGCGTGTTGCCGGCGAAGTTCGGGGAACATGCCGCCCTGCACAATGCCAAATAAAAGCTGCTCCCGCCGAGCATGAGCATCCCGGCATCTTTTTGCCCATCTTGAGGTAAGAGCAGTTGATTTGATAACCTGCTCCCGGCTGGCCGGATACGGGATACAAGTGTCCAGGCACATCATAATATCCGACCCCAGGCTTTCCTGCACCTTAACCGCATCTTCCGGGCTTAAAAACAGCTTTGCCCCGTCCAGATGGGAACGGAATGCCGCACCTTCTTCGGTGATTTTGGCAAGCTCCTTCAGGCTGAAAATCTGAAAACCACCGCTATCGGTTAAAATGGAACCGTCCCAGTTCATAAACTGATGCAAACCGCCAAATTTTTCAATTAGTTTATGGCCCGGCCTAATGTAGAGATGGTAGGTGTTGCCAAGGATGATTTGTGCAGACATTTCCCTTAAATTTTCAGGAGTTACTGCCTTTACCGCAGCCTGAGTGCCGACCGGCATAAATATCGGGGTCTGAATGATGCCGTGCTTGGTTCTGACCTCACCACGTCTGGCCATACACTCGGTTGATTTTGTATGCAGGATGAAATTATTTTTGTTTTCCATAAGTTACTCTCAAATTCATCATCAAATATACGCATTTTTCAGCGTGCATCCTATCAGGTTTTTGATGCCTTCTCCAGCCTTAACCAAGTTACCGGACTTCCCTCATTTTTTATATAATCAACCATGAGAAACTTTATTTTTGAGTTTTCAAAGTTAATTTTGGCAAAGCCAACATAGTACATTACGCCGATAAGAAATAGGCACAAAAAAGTACACCCCTCCGAAACTACAGCTTGAACCTGCTTGCCACTTCCCGGAGCTTGACGGCTACCATGCTGACATCTTCTGCCCCTCCGCCAACCTGCTTGCTGTCAACGGAAATGCTGGCTGCAACTGAACTTACCTCGGCAATATCGCGTGCTATGGAGGCTGCAACTTCCGTACTTTGTTCCACATTGCTTCCGACCTCATCCATTTTTATGGATGTTTGCTGGACATTGCCGCTTATCTCCCTGGTGGTTGCGGACTGTTCCTCAACCGCTGCGGCGATGGTGGTTACCAAATCGTTGACATCTGAAATAATCTCGCCGACCCTGGTAATTTCCGTTACAGTCTCGTCAGTTGAGGATTGAATACCAGTGATCCGGCCTCGTATTTCAAGGGTGGCCGCCGCTGTTTGTCGGGCAAGTTCCTTGATTTCATTGGCAACCACGGCAAAACCCTTGCCTGCCTCGCCAGCCCGTGCCGCCTCGATGGTGGCATTTAAGGCAAGCAGATTGGTCTGCTCGGAAATTTCGGTGATGACCTCGGTTACCTTGCTGATTTTATTTGCAGCAAAACCAAGGGTTTCCATCTTGCTGGATGCACTGTTGCTGTGTTCAACCGCTGTCTGGGTTACCACCCTTGCCCGGGCAGAATTATGGGCAATCTCCTGCACTGTGCTGCTCATCTCTTCCGTGGCCGCGGAGACCACGTTCATTCTGGAAACAGTATCCTGGACGGCACCTTCCAGAGCCTTCATGTTGGTACTCATTTCCTCGGCTGCGGCGGCCACGCTCTGGGCCCTGGCATTGGTCTTGTCAACCCCGTTGTCCAGGGTTTTGGCGGCGGTGTTCATGGTGCTGGAAGACTGCTGTAAATCATCCACTCCAGAGGACATTACTGCCACCGTATTTCTTAGATTGCCAGCCATTTTTCTTAGTGATTCAGCAAGCATTCCTACTTCATCGCTGCTTTGGGTGGTGATTTGGTAAGCGAGATCACCGGCACCAATGACAGCTACATCATCTGCCAGCCTGTTCACCGGCACTACCACCTTCTTGATGATAAGCAAAAATGAAATAACCCAGCAGATAATCAGTACCGCAATAATGATGCTGGCAAGAGTCATATAAAATTTTCCCCGGGCAGCCAGTCGTGCCACCTCACCTTCCGTACGCTTGTCCAGTTCATCAAAAAATTCATCGACCGGAGACATAATTTCATTCACATATTGATGATATTGCTGGTTAAACATTAAATCCCGTGCCTTTGCCAGATTGGGGATTCCTCGATCCACATAGGCTCCGGCAGGGTTTTTGAACCTTCCCTTCACCGCATTCATCGCCTCAACTTCTGTGGCAATCAATCCTGCCGAGTTAGCCGATGCCTTCTCCAGCAGGGCAAATTCCCGGTCAGAAAAACCAAGCTGTTTCATAATGTCAAGCAGGGAGATGGTTCTGCCGTCAGGCCGGGGCTTCCTGCCGCTACGTATATCAATAACATTCTGATATTCCTGCTCATATTTTGGATTGCCGGTCGCAACATAGGTGCGGGCAAGACGGGTCAAATCCTGCGAACTCTGGCGGAATTCATCCGCCGCCTGATAGGAAAGGTAACGGATGCGATGGCTTTTTTCGAGGGCATCCTCATCCTTTTTCATCTTGAAGATAAGTATGCCCATGGCAAGCAGCAGGAAGGTAAAA
>PDQP01000073.1 GCA_002747805.1 Deltaproteobacteria bacterium | reverse complement strand
AAAACTCCGCTATACTTTGTTGTGGATTTTTGTCGGTACTACACCGTACCAGATGTAGTGCTGTAGCACCGCCATAGGCACCACGCCTCGTATAGCGAATTTTTTCCAAAGTCCATCTGAGCATATTCGATTACTTTTTACGAGTTTATTGCATTTATAGTTATATAAGGAGTTTTGAGAAATGGCACATAAAAAAGCTGGTGGTAGTTCCAGAAACGGTCGGGATAGTGCCGGACAGAGGCGCGGCGTCAAGAAATTCGGCGGTCAGCTGGTAACGGCAGGCTCCATTCTTGTCCGTCAGCTAGGCACTAAAATTCATCCGGGCAATAATGTCGGCTGCGGCCGCGATTATACCCTGTTTGCCAAGATTGACGGCATTGTTACCTATGAGAACTTTGGCAAAAAGAAAAAGAGGGTCAGCATCTATCCTGCCGCTTAATTTTTAGAAATACCCTGATTTTTAGTAGTTGGCCGCTATTTGTTTGTAGCGGCCTTTTTTTTGATGGTTCCAGAATAGTCCGGTTGGTGTGAGATGGCCTTTGTTGATGAAGCTAAATTTTATGTAAAGGCCGGGGACGGCGGCAACGGCTGCGTAAGTTTTAGGCGCGAGAAATATGTCCCCAAAGGCGGCCCCAACGGCGGGGACGGCGGCCGCGGCGGTGATGTGATTATTACTGCCTCTGCCAGCCTGCATTCTCTGATTGACTTTAAGTTCCGTTCCCACTTTAAGGCGGAAAACGGCAGGCATGGTCAGGGCCGTGATATGCACGGGCGTAAAGGTAAGAATTGTGAGATGCGGGTTCCGGTCGGCTCCATCATCAAGGACAGTGAAACCGGTGAAATTCTTGCCGATCTGGATCAGGACGGCAGCCATTTTACGGCCGCATCAGGCGGCAGCGGCGGTTTCGGCAACAGTCATTTTGCCTCGGGTGCCAACCGCACCCCTAGAACTGCCACCAAGGGCAAGGCTGGCGAAGAAAAATGGCTGCTGATTGAGCTTAAACTAATTGCCGAGGTTGGGCTGATTGGTCTGCCCAATGCCGGTAAATCCACGCTTTTATCCAGATTATCGGCGGCCAACCCCAAGGTAGCCGATTATCCCTTTACCACCCTGACCCCGCAGCTTGGGGTGCTGCATTTTCCCTATGATGAACCATGTGTTATTGCCGATATTCCCGGCCTGATTGAAGGGGCTCACCGCGGGGACGGCCTGGGGCATAAATTCCTGCGTCATATTGAAAGAACCAAAATCTTGCTTCATATTATCGACTGCTCGGACGATGCTCTTTTTGAGCATTACCGGATCATTGAAAATGAACTGGCCTTATATCGGGAGGAGCTGAAAAATCGTACCAAGCTGGTCATCCTCAATAAAACTGATCTGGTTGATCCGGAAATGGTGGAAGAGTTTTCCGAACAGTTTCGGCAGCACGGCGAAGAGGTTTTGACCGTATCCAGCCTGAATAACGAAAATATTGAGCCGCTGAAAGAGAGGCTGGCAGAGATGCTGCACAGCAGCAGGGCAGGGGAGCATGATTGAGATGGAGATTAAGGAGGGGTTGCGGCAGCGGCAGCCGCTTCTTGAACAGGCCAGAAGGGTGGTGGTCAAGGTCGGCAGCGGGGTCTTGACCGATGATGATGGCATCAATCAGGAGGTGGCGTCTAATCTGGCCGGAGGGCTGGCCTTTTTGCAGGATAGCGGACGGGAGGTGATTTTGGTTTCTTCCGGTGCGGTGGCGGCCGGACGCAAAAAACTTGCGGCGGGAAAATTCAAAATTCACGGCATCAGGGAAAAACAGGCCCTGGCCGCCATTGGTCAGTCCTGCCTGATGGAGTGCTATGACCACGCTTTTAGCCGTTATCAAAAACAGATTGCCCAGGTGCTGCTTACCCATGATGATTTGTCCAATCGGGATCGGTATCTAAATATCAGAAACACCCTGCTTACCTTGCTGAGATTTGAAGTAATTCCAATTATTAACGAAAATGATACGGTTTCGGTTGAGGAGCTTCGTTTTGGTGATAACGATAATCTTGCCGCCTTGATTACCAATCTGATTGAGGCGGATATGTTAATCTGCCTGACCGATGTGGACGGCCTGTATGACGGCAACCCTGAGCTTTTGGCGGATGCCGGGCCGATTTATACGGTGGCCGAAGTTACCCCGGAGATAAAGGCCCTGGCCGGTACAAGCAAAAGTCTGGTTGGCACCGGCGGCATGATCAGTAAACTTCAGGCTGCGGAAAAGGTTGCCCAGCGGGGCGGCAGTTCATTTATCGGGCCGGGCCGAGATCGTAATATTTTGCAAAAACTTTTCAGCGGTGAATTGATCGGCACCTTTTTTCTGCCGGGCCGTCAGACCATGCAGAGCCGTAAACACTGGATCCGCCATGCCTTAAAAAGCAGGGGCCGTATCTTTATTGATGACGGGGCCAGGGATGCCTTGATTAAGGGCGGCAAAAGCCTGCTTCCTTCCGGTATCACCGGGGTTGAGGGTGATTTTGGTATCGGTGAGCCGGTTGATGTGGTGGACTTGGCCGGAGTCCGCCTGGCTGCTGGTCTGGTAAACTATAATTCCACGGATATTAGTAAAATTTCCGGCCTTCATACCGGCAAGATTGAGGCCATACTTGGCTTTAAGGATAGTGATGAGGTAATACACCGCGATAATATGGTGCTGATTTGACCGGAACTGCATAAGGAGAACAATATGGAAATATATCGTATAATCAGTGAGATGTCTAAAAAAGCTCAGGCCGCATCGAGAAAAATGGCACAGCTTGCCACTGCTGATAAAAACCGGGCCTTAGCAAAAATTGCCGAGCTATTGCAGGAGAGAAAGGAGCTAA
The DNA here is from genome assembly GCA_002747805.1 of Deltaproteobacteria bacterium. Taxonomy (GTDB): domain Bacteria; phylum Desulfobacterota; class Desulfobulbia; order Desulfobulbales; family Desulfocapsaceae; genus SZUA-575. The sequence goes on along the minus strand of PDQP01000073.1, from coordinate 4,034 downwards.
TCCAGGCCGAAAACCAAAAAGACCTGCAAAATGGCCGGGAAAAGGGTTTGTCCGGGGCCATGCTTGATCGGCTGGAGCTTACCGATCCGGTTATTGACTCGATGATTCAAGGGCTAAATGAGGTTATCGCCCTGCCGGATCCGGTCGGCGAAATCAGTGAACTGGTTAAAAGGCCAAATGGGCTACAGGTGGGCCGGATGCGGGTGCCTTTAGGGGTGATCGGTATGATTTATGAATCCCGTCCCAATGCCACTGTGGATGCGGCCGCCCTATGCCTTAAGACCGGTAATGCGGTTATTTTAAGGGGCGGCTCGGAGGCCCTTAATTCAAACCTGGCCCTGGCCGGTGTCTTGACTGATGCCCTGGCCCTGGCCGGACTGCCGGAGGGGGCGGTTCAGGTGGTTCCCATAACCGAGCGGGAGGCCGTAACCGCCCTGATTCAGCAGCAGGACATCGTTGATTTGATTATCCCGAGGGGCGGCGAGGGCCTGATCCGCTTTGTTGCCGAAAACTCCAGAGTGCCGGTGCTAAAGCATTATAAGGGAGTTTGTCATATCTTTGTTGATCAGGCTGCCGATCTGCAAAAGGCCTTATCGGTCATTATCAATTCCAAATCCCGCCCGGGGGTCTGCAATGCCCTTGAAGGACTGCTGATTCATCAGCAGATTGCCGAAAAATTTATTCCCGAAATGGCCCAAAAACTAATTGAGAGCGGCATAGAATTATTCGGCTGTGAAAAATGTGCAGCCATAGAGCCGAAGATTAGCCGGACAGATGAGTTATGGGGGACGGAATTTTTAGATATGAAGCTTTGCGTCAAGGTCGTTGACGATTATGAGCAGGCCAGACAGTATATTGATCAATACGGCTCCAGACACACCGAGGTGATCATTACCGAAGATTATTCACTGGCCCATAAGTTTATTCAGGAGATAGATGCCTCGGCGGTTATGGTCAATGCCTCGACCAGATTTAATGACGGCGGTCAGCTTGGTCTTGGTGCCGAAATCGGTATCAGCACCACCAAGCTGCATGCCTACGGCCCGATGGGGCTGAAAGAGTTGACCACCCGTAAATTTGTGGTTTATGGTCAGGGGCAGGTCAGGGAGTGAAAAATACCGGACTGCTTGGCGGCACCTTTGATCCGATTCATCTTGGTCATCTGGAGCTTGCCGAACTTGCCCTAAAACATGCCGGACTGGATGAGGTGGTGCTGATTCCGTCCCGCCGTCCGCCCCATAAAGACGAGGTTCAGACCAGTTTTTCCCATCGCCTGGCCATGACCAGGCTTGCCGTTCAGGGCCGGGCCGGTCTTTCCTGCTCAGATATTGAAGGCCGTCTGGCCGGGCCTTCCTATACCCTGAATACGGTCAGATTTTTTGAGCAAAAATTTACTAATCACCGCCTGCATCTTGTGATCGGGCTGGATACCTTTATGGAGCTGGATACCTGGTTTTCCTGGCAGGAACTGCTGGAATGTGTAGGCTTGGTGGTGGCCGGGCGCGCGGATTATTCCTTTAATGGATTTGAAAGCAAGGCGGCCTATCTTGGCTTTATTGCTTCCGGCCCCCAAAAATGGCAAAACCAGGCTGGCAGAACGCTTAACTACCTTGCCCGCTATCCAGTTCCCGTTTCTTCAACCAGCCTGAGAAAGATGCTGGCTCAAGGCGGTCAAACGTCTGAATATATTGATAAAAAAGTGATGGATTATATAAGTTTTAATAAATTGTATGGCCGCGGTTGACTTAATTTATTTAGGTAGATAACCGGATTTGCAAAAAAAAACAAAAAATGAGATTGAACTGGCTGAATCTCGCAAAAAAGAATACCTTTCCAGGAGGTAGGGTTATGGATGATTTGGATAAATTTATTGCATCAAGAAAAAAGAAAAGTATTATATTTTCAGAAAATTTTGATAAGGGATATGAGCAATTTAAGATTGGTGTAATTCTTAAGCAGGCCCGCCTGGAAGCAGGTTTTACCCAAGAGGAAGTCGCTAATTTATTGACTAAATGTAAAATTTCCAACGGAATAACAGGAGTCATTAAATATGAGAACAAATATTGTAATCAATGATGAATTGATGAATGAAGCATTAATTTTAACTGATTCAAATAATAAAAAAGCTGTGGTTGAAGAAGGCTTACGCCTGCTCGTAAGGATAAAACGTCAAGAAAAAATCAGACAGCTAAAAGGAAAATTATATTGGGAAGGTGATTTGGATCTGATGAGGATTGATAGTTGTAAATCAGAATATTTTAATTGAGAATATTTTTGACCCATTTGTCCAGCAAAGGTTGTTTGAAACCTGAATCATAACCGTAATCATATCGGAGGAATTTATGCTGCCCGCTAATACATCCAGCCAGGTATCTGTTTTGATTGTTGACGATTCTTCTGTGTTCAGGAGGGTGTTGGGGGAAATCTTTGCCAAAAATCAGCATATCACCATTGCAGGAGAGGCAGGCAGCGGCCATGAACTGATTGAAATATTTGATGAAATCAAGGCAGATGTAATCCTGATGGATATGGAGATGCCGATGATGGACGGGATGCTTGCCCTGCATCATATCATGGAGCATGGGCCGGTGCCGGTCATCATGTTTTCCTCTTTGACCAGCGAAGGAAGTGTCCGGGCCTTTGATGCCCTGAAATATGGAGCGGTGGATTTTATCTGCAAGGATTTTATTTTCCAGAGAAATGATGTTTCCGACTATGATTCAGTGGTCATAAAAAAAATTATTCGGGCCTCAAGGGTTACGGTTCGGCCCATTGAGAAGGTTTATAATCAGCCGGGCCAGGCCGCTGCCGATCAGGAAACCACCGGCCTGTTGTTTTGTGAGGATTGCGGCAGTCAGGTGCTTTTTGATGCGGCCAGCGGCGAGAAATATACCCTTTGTAATAATTGCGGCGATCTAATCGAGATTGGCCTGAGCGGGCAGGATCAGAATAACTTTGCCACCATCATCGGGGCCGGGGAGGGCGGTTATGCCAATTTATTGCAGATTATCCCGCAGCTGCCGGTAGATATGAAGGGGATTGTGGTGGTGGTGATTTATGCCCCCTACGATCATGTTGATACCTTTGCCGAATACCTTGATGCCATAACCCCGATGAAGGTGCAGAGAATCAGGGATGGAGCCTCTCTTGAGGGCGGCAGCTGCTATGTGGCATCCGGCGAGGAATATCTTTTCCTAAAGCCGTTTGGCACCAACTATACCATTAGAAGCACCCGTAAAACCATTCCGGGGCATAGGCCGCTTGATATGGCGATGAATTCGGTTGCGGCGGTTTTTGAAGACAAGGTGGCGGGCATCCTGCTCTCCGGTGCCGAGATAGACGGTGAAATTGGCGTTGGTGAAATCCGTAAAAAGGGCGGACGGGTCATGGCCTTAAACCCAAATGACTGTTTTTGCAAAAGTCTGGTGGAAAATATTATCAAAAAATGCGTGGTCGATGAAATTATCAAGATTAACGAGGCCGCCGAAAAAATAAAAAAACTGCACGAAGAGGCCGGCGGATGATTTTTTTGAGCCGCCGGAGCCGCTGATGAATAAGGTGAATAATATGCTTTGGGAAGAAACTGTACCCTTGATGCAGAAGGGCCGTCATCGGGAGCTGGTTCAACTGGCGTATGGCAAGGCTGCTGAAGGCAAAAAGGTTTTTCCGCCCCGGCCCAATGTATTTGATGCCATGAGGGCGGCCCCTCTTGATCAGGTCAAGGTGGTGATTATCGGGCAGGATCCTTATTTTAATGAACATCCCGGGCTGGGGCCGGAGGCTCATGGCCTTTGCTTTTCGGTCAGAAAAGGGGTGCCGGTGCCGCCTTCTCTCAGCAATATTTTTAAGGAAATTAACCGCTCCATCTATGATGATAGCAGGGAAAACTTTGAATCCGATCTTACCAGATGGGCAGAGCAGGGAGTGCTTTTATTAAATGCCAGCCTGACAGTTATCGCCGGAAGGCCGAATTCACACGCCAAACTTGGCTGGCATGAACTGACCGATGACATTATAAAAACCGTCTCCGAGGT
>PDQP01000072.1 GCA_002747805.1 Deltaproteobacteria bacterium | reverse complement strand
GCCGTCATATACTCCCGTCTGGTCCTGCTCCGGCTGAACAAAACCCACCAGCTCCGGTTTAATATGAACGGTTACGGCATCTCCTTCCCTAAACTGTTCTTGCGGCATTTCCAGCCGGATATGGCTGCCGTCAAGCTGACAAAACATAAGTTTTCCATCCATAACCATCCGGCCGGCAAAGGTATTACGCTCCATCTCTTTAATCAGCCTGCCGTTAATCAGGGTCAGGGCATTATCTTCAAGGGCGGCACCGTCCGGTGCATGATGGGTGGAAAAAATTACCGAGGTACCAAACTGCCGATTTACTTCCCTTATAATATCGAAAATAATCTCCTGATTTTTTAGATCCACATTGGCAGCCGGTTCATCTAGCAGCAATACTTCGGGATTGACCGCCAAGGCCCGGGCCAGGGCAATCCGCTTGGTTTCGCCGCCGGAAAGCCGCCGGGCATCGGCCTTGATAAAGGATGACATCCCCACTTGCTCCAAAGCCGCCGCTGCCCTTTTTTTCCGCTCCTGCCGGGCAACCCTTCTCACCTTGAGGCCAAACTCCACATTATGGTAGACACTGCCGCTAAACAGCAGGGGAGATTGATCGACCAAGACCACCTTTTTTCTTAGTAAACACAAAATATTATCAGAAACATCCTGACCCAAAAATTGCAGCATCCCGGCACTTGGCGTATCCAGAAAGGATAAAATCGACAACAGGGTCGATTTTCCGGCCCCGTTTGCCCCCCTCAGACTGTAAATTCTGCCCTTCTCCAGGCTGATTTCGTCAATATCCAGAATCCGCCGCCTGCCGAAATCCTTTTGTAAACCTTTTAGCCTATACAACATCGCTGCTAGTTCTCCCCTGGACAAAATTAAACAGGATATTGATGGCAAAGGCCAAGGTCATCAAAACCAGGCCAAGGGCCACCGCCAGCACAAACTCGCCCTTATCATATTCAAGGGCCATGGCGGTAGTCATGGTTCGGGTAAAGCCTCTAGCATTGCCGCCCAGCATCATGCTGATTCCCACCTCGGCAATCACCCGGCCAAAGGCGGCGATAATAGCGGCGATAATGCCGAACCTGGCCTCACGGCAGATTACCCAGGCGGTCTGCAGGGTATTGGCACCAAGGGTTAAGGCACTTTTCCGGTAACGCTGGTCTATCTTGGCAATGGCGGCAATAGTAAGCGAGGTAATCACCGGCACAATCAGGATAATCTGGCCGATGATGATGGCCTTGGTGGTATATAAGAGTTCCAGCGAACCAAATATCCCCCGCCTGGAAATAAAGGAATAGACCAAAAGACCGATAACCACGGTTGGCAGGGCCAGCAGGGTGTTCAGGCAGGTCAATACTAACCGTTTGCCGCGAAAACGATTAAAGGCAATTATAAACCCGGCAGGCACGCCGACAATAGCAGCAAAAAGGGTGGAAAAAAAACTGACCCCGATTGATACCATGACAATCTCCAGCAGTTCGGCATCAAGGGCAAGCAGCAGTCTGACCGCCGAAATAGTGCTGTCGAAGAGTAAATCCATAATTTATGGAACCGCGAAAAAAAGGGGAAGGTAAATTCCTTCCCCAATCAATCAATTCCGGCAATTAAATCACATTAAAACTACAGGGCATCCGGGTAAAATAACTGCTTGCCTTCCAAACGATAATCACCAATCAGCTTTTGACCCTTTTCAGAGGTGATCCATTTGGCAAATTCCTCGGCCAGCTCAAACTGCACGCCCGGATGCTTGGCCGGATTGACTGGAATCACGCCGTACGGATTAGCTAGTTCCTTATCGCCTTCGCTGATAATCACCAAATCAAGAGCCGGGGTCTTGCCGTACTTAAATTTGATATAGGTTCCCCGATCGCTCATGGTATAAGCCTGCTTTTCCTCGGCATAGGTAAGGGTTTTGCCCATGCCCTGACCAATGGATACATAATTCTTAAAGTCCGGCTTAAGGGAAGTAACTTTCTTTTCCTTGCCCTTTTTGGTGATGGTCTGGGTCATCTCCTGAAGTTTAAGGCCGGTCTCCTTCCATAAATTCTGTTCCTTGGTATGGGTGCCGCTGTCATCACCGCGGGAGACAAACATGGCATCCTTATTGGCAATGCCTCTTAGTACCGCCACCACATCCTTCAGCCCCTTGACCCCGGCCGGATCCTTTTCGGGGCCGAGAATCACAAAATCATTATGCATCACTGCATAACGCTTGGTGCCGTAGCCGTCCTTGACAAATTTTTCTTCCCGGGCCTTGGCATGAACAAAGATAACATCCACATTGCCGTCCATCCCGTCCCGAATGGCGGCACCGGTACCCTTGGCAATAACCTTAACCTTAATACCGGTATCCTTCTCCAGTTCAGGCAGCAGAATATCCAGCAGGCCGGAAGCCTGGGTGCTGGTAGTGGTGGACATCTTGAGAACCTTGTCGGCAGCAAGGCCGGAACCAGCCGTCAAACAGCCAGTCAGTACAGCGGCAAAGATAAGTGCAGTCTTTTTCATCATTACTCCTTTTTGGTTAATGGGTTTTAGGTTTAAGTAACAAATTGAATGTATATGCCCATAAATCATATTTGTCAACCGGCAAAACCAAAACGGCAAAAAATACCGGTAACCGTAAGGCCTGAAAGATGCAGAAATACCGCATAATATTTTCCGGTTTGACAAAATGGGGGAAAAAAAATATGTTGCAGCGGTCTGATGAAATAAAAACCTGGCCCAAAGTGAATGAATATCAAAACAAAACAAAGCCTTATAGCCTTAATACGCTGCGATAACAACTGGCGGATACGCGGCTGGAGCCTTGAAGCCTCAAGAAAATTTGGTTATAAAAAACAAGAAGTTATCGGCAAGCCTCTGCAAAATTATGTAATGACCGCCCTGAGCAGCCTTGAGTTTCCGCCCAGCCTTGACGAACTGATTCTAACCGGCAGGCAGCACGGGGTTGACAATATCAAGCTCTTCGGCGTGGCCTCTCATGCGGATTCCAGTAATTTTCCGGTGGAAATTCTGGTTACCGAACATCCCGAACAAACCGCCTATATCATCAATATAAAAGACCTCACTCCGGTTCAGCAGCCGGAAACCAATGAAAGGCGGCAGATAAGGCATCTTGGTCTGATTAACCAGATTTATGAAATTGCCCTTGAACCCTATATGCTCAAGGAAGTCCTGGATAAAATTTTAGAATATTTGCTTTCAATTCAGGGGCTTGACTTGTTTCCAGACGCCGCTGTCTTTATGAACGAAAAAGACCCGGATATATTGTCTATGGTTGCGGGCAAGGGTTTTTCCGAACAAACCGCAAAAGATATCAGAATATCAACCAGTAAGGACTTGCCGGCCAAAACCACACAAACCTGCAAGATTCAACACCATGAGGCCAGGGCATCAACCAGGGAGATGCCGCTGATCACCTATGCCGCTCCCATCAGGATGGATACCAGGGGCTGCGGGGTACTGGTCTTGACCATCAAGAAAAAAAATAAATATTTCAAGGATTTTCCCGTCCTGATCAAATGCGTGGCCGAGGCCCTGTCCGCCATTATCGAGGCCAGAAAGACCGAACAGCAGCTGCTGAATATGGTTTATGATCTCAGGACATCTATTCTGACCATCAAGGAAGAAAAGAGATATTCCGAAGCCATCATTCAGGGGCTGAATCACGGCCTGCTGATCACCGACCCGGACGGCACCATCAGGAAATGCAACAATATCGCCCAGTCCATTCTCCAGGTCTTTAATGACGGCCAGGATGTTACCGGCCAAAAGCTGACGGATCTCCTGGGCCGCGAAAAGGGCGGGGCCATGCTTTCACCCCATCAGGATGAAAACCAGATCCCCGTGGAATACGAGCTTTCCCTGTTCACCCAAGCCGATAAAAAGCTGATTTTCAGGTATTCCACGGTTTATGTGGAAAATCTTAAAAAAAACAGCCCGGGCCTGATTATTTCATTTACAGAAATCTCCGCCCTAAGGCTTGCCCATCACAAGATGGAGAGAATTAACCGGCTGGCAAGGGCCGCCGAAATAGCCTCGGTTATCGCCCATGAGGTAAGAAACCCGCTGGCCGGCATCAAGCTCATGGCCCAATCGATTGAGGAAGACAGCTCGCCGGGCGAGGTTCAGAGCGAGTGTGCCATCAGAATTGTCCGGCAGGTAAACAGGCTCAATGAGCTGCTGAACGATTTCTTTTCCTATTCAAGACCGGCACCCACCATCAAGCAAAGAATTTCCCTGATTGAGGCCATGAGGGAGATTAAACCGCTGGTCAATGAAACGCTGATCAAGCAGAATATCAAGCTGGAAGAGCATTATGCAGAAGATCTGCCGCTGGTCAAGGCCGATCCCAGCCAACTGCAGCAGATTTTCCTGAACATCATGCTAAATGCCATTGATGCCGTAGGCAGGCAGGGCAACATCACGGTTACAGCCAGGAAAACGGGCGAACAGGATTTGATAGCGGCCAAGCGGCAGGTGCCGGGACTGCTCCGCAAGCAGGACTATGTGCAGATGATGTTTGCCGATGACGGTATAGGCATGAACAAGAGTACCCTGGACAAGATTTTCGAGCCGTTTTTTACCACCAAGAAACGGGGAAACGGGCTGGGCATGTCCATTGTTTACCGGATTATCAAGGAGAACGATGCGGCGATCACCGTTGACAGCGAACCCGGCCAGGGGTCGGTATTTACCATGTTTTTCCCTGCCGCCTGAGCCTTGTCGATGCGTTTTTTCAGGCCGGGACAATAAGACAAAATCCTCTCAATAAACTTGTATCCCCTGCATAACTATAGTACAACTGATCATAAATAGATGAAAAGACAGAAATACACGATAACAGGGAGCGGTGATGAAAAAGGTTCTGGTAGTCGATGATGAAGAAGATATGCTCTGGATGATGCAGAGAAATCTTAACAAGGGCATGGAAAATGTGGAAGTTCTGACGGCAAGCTCCGGCAAGGAAGCCCTGGCCATGCTTGACGGCGGCAAGTTTGATCTGGTTATTACCGATATCAAGATGCCGAACATGAACGGCCTGGAACTGCTGGCGGCAATCAATAAAACCCACCCCAAAACCGGCATCATCATCATGACCGCCTATCCTTCCCGTACCTACGAAAACAAGGCCATGATGAACGGCAGTTTAAGGTTTATTGAAAAGCCCTTTGATCTTGGCGAGATGCGTACCATTATCGACCAGTATCTCAAGGACGATGTCAAGTTTCAGGGTACCGTGGACGGTATGGATCTGATCGACATTGTGCAGATTAACGGCCTGGCCAAGGCAACCTCGGCCCTAAGGGTTGCTTCCGGCGGCCGTGAGGGAATAATTTTTTTCCGGGACGGTGAAGTTATCCATGCCATTTGCGATAATATGACCGGAGAAGACGCCTTTTACAAGATTCTTTCCTGCCGGGGCGGTACCCTGCAAAACATCAAGGGGGTCGAGTCGCCAACCGTAACCATCGAAAGAGACCGGGAATCGCTGCTGCTCAACGCTGCATTTTACGCCGATGAGACAGGCGGAGAGGAAGAAGAGAATGAAGATGAGTATCAGCTTGAATTTATTGATGAAGATCAGATTTTCGATGCGGCGGATTTAGGTAATTTTGCAGATATTTTTGATTCATCTGACGATGCGGATGAACCGGCTGGTGAAATTGACGATAAAATCAAGGATATTCTAAAAGAGTTTACCAATATAGACAAGATACTAAATGTTTATCTGGTCAACCGCGAAGGCGATATTATCGCCAGCCTGGACACCAAAAATGTGGAGATGGAAAAGGCTGGAGCCATGCTGGCTTCTTCAACCATTTTTTCCTCAAGCTCCATGGGCGGCAAATTTGATCAGGGCAATCTGGGCAAGGCCGTGTTTGAGTATGAAAACGGCTCCACCATCCTTGCCATGGTCAACGAAAATGTCTTTATGGTCATCGTGGCCGGTTCGGGGGCCAATATAGGTTATATCAGGCTTGCCATCAAAAATAACTTCGGGCTGATTAGAGAGATTTTATAATTTTTACACAGATAGTTAATATGAGAGCAGTGATTCAGAGAAGCAGGGAAGCATCGGTTCAGGCCGATGGGGCCGAGATTGGCTCTATCGGCGGCGGCCTGGTGGTTTTTCTTGGTATTAAGGACGGAGACGGGACAGATGAAATCAAATGGCTGGCCGAAAAGATAGTAAATTTGCGTATCTTTGCCGACCAGCAGGGCAGGATGAATAAATCGCTGGCCGAACACGGCGGCGGCATGCTGATCGTCTCGCAGTTCACCCTGTATGGAGACTGCCGGAAAGGCAGGCGGCCTGGTTATTCCGCCGCTGCCCGGCCGGAAATTGCCGAACCCTTATATAAGCAATTTGTTGATTATGTCCGCAGCCTTGGCATTGAGGTCAGCACCGGTAAGTTTCAGGCCGAGATGCAGGTGAAATTAACCAATGACGGCCCAGTAACCCTGCTGCTGGACACAGATAAAAAAATCTAACCTTTCGGAACAACATGACTAAAATTGCAGATAATTATCATGGCTACGAACTTGAAAAACAACTAAAAATCAGCGAGATAAATAGCGAGGTCTATTTATTTAGACATAAGGTGCTGGATTGTCCGGTGCTGGCCATTAAAAATCAGGACAATAATAAAACCTTTGCTGCCGCCTTTAACACCATCCCGGCCGATTCTACCGGTGTTGCCCATATTCTGGAGCATTCGGTGCTGATGGGTTCTGAAAAATATCCGGTCAAGGATGTCTTCGGCGAGATTAACAAGGGCGGCCTGATGACCTTTCTCAATGCCATGACCGGCTCGGATATTACCTATTACCCCTTTGCCACCCGTAATCTGCAGGAATATTTCAATATTATGGATGTCTATTGCGATGTGGTCTTTAATCCGCTGCTGGAGCGGGCCACCTTTGAACAGGAAGGCTGGCATTATCATCAGGAAGATGAAAATTC
>PDQP01000071.1 GCA_002747805.1 Deltaproteobacteria bacterium | reverse complement strand
AACAAAAAACCGATAAATTGTTAAACGCCCTGTTTAAGGGCGTTTATTATTTGGAATTACGGGAAAAAAGTGAAACTTCTAAAGACTTGCCGCTAGAAAGAATAGCGAATCTTGACAGATGAATTTAATATGGTTTGATCCATTCCGGCACCATCACGGAAAACGTAAACACCTTCCGCAGAACGCCATTCACTGTCTCCTTGAGCAGTATCATAATGATGAAAGGCAAGGCTTCCCTCCAGGGCCAGATTATGAGCGAAAGCCCAGGTTATGGCCGCATCAATTCCATACATCTTGCCGTTATCGATAGTATCCTTGGTGGAAAAATTGCGGAGAAAATGGTGGTCAATAGCAGTTCCCTTAACCAAGGGAGAATAGATGAATCGGCCCTTGAGTGCCAATTGTCCTGAAAGGTCGATACCGGCTCCAACTCCTATATATGGAGCTTCCATGGTTTGTTTATAACTGATGCCAGGCCCTTCTGGAAGATTCCCCGTACTGTCCCGATAACCATATTCGCTATAGATATAATGCCCGCCGCTGGCAACCCATTTCAGCACGTCCCTTTTATATCCGGCAATGATATTAAACTTTACAGCTGATAAATCAAAGGGGGCAAAACCTGCATTGATGTCCAGAAACTCTGCTTCAGTTATATCTGCATCACTGTTTGACCAGTCTGTCCATACATCGCTGTCATAATCCAAATAGTCATAGTCATCCAAGGTGCCGCTGCCGTCAGCCAGCCTAAACCAGCCGTCTGCATTAAGCTCCAGCCAGCCGCCAAACTCAAGGGTTGCTCCAATTCCGGCCATGGGCAGGGCATCCACCGTCCAGATCAGCTTGCTGACCGTATGGTTATTATATAAAGGCTCGTAAACATATTCATTGGCCTCGCCTGTGGCAAGACCAAGCCCGGCACGAGCGGAAAAACTAATATAACCATTGTTGAAATTACTGGTTGCCTGCTGAGTTGAATTAACTCCGGCAGCCAAAACCGTTGCAGGCAGGAAGCACAAGGCACCGACAATGGTTTTCTTGAACAAGGGTGAAGTACGCATTTTAATTCCTCCAAAATTTTTAATTCAAAGTCTTATCTACAAAATGACAGAACGCCTGATGTTCGGGGCTTACCAGATGCATGGGCGGTTTTTCCCTGGTGCAGATGTCCTGGGCCTGCGGGCAGCGGGTGCGGAAAACGCAGCCGGAAGGCGGTGCAAGCGGAGACGGCAAGTCTCCCTCCAGCACGATACGCTGCTTGTTTTTTTCAAGATCCGGGTCAGGAATGGGTACCGCCGAGATCAGCGCCCTGGTATAGGGGTGCTGCGGCTCATTATAAAGCTGATCACGGGGAGCAATTTCCATCACATTGCCAAGATAAAGTACCATAATCCGGTGGCTGATATGGCGGACGATGGAAAGGTCATGGCTGATAAAGATCAGCGATACCCCGAAATCACTTTGCAGCTTTTTGATCAGATTAACAATCTGGGCCTGAATGGATACATCAAGAGCCGAGACCGGCTCATCGCAGACAATTAGTTTGGGACGCAGAATCATGGCTCTGGCAATACCGATCCGCTGGCATTGTCCGCCCGAAAACTCATGGGGATAGCGGTTAATCATCAGCGGCAGCAAACCGACCTGGGACATGATTTCCCTGACCCTTTCCATCCTTTCGTTCTTGGTAAGTTCCGGGTAATGCACGGTTAAGGGCTCGGCAATAATATCGCCGATGGTCATGCGCGGATCAAGCGAGGCCAGCGGGTCCTGAAAAATAATCTGTAAATCCTTCCGCATGGCGGTAAGCTCTTTACGCCGCATCCTTTCCAGATGGGTGCCGCACCAAACCACCTCTCCGGCAGTGGGACGCAAAAGCTGCAAAACGCCCCGGCCCAGGGTTGATTTGCCGCAGCCGGATTCACCCACCACTCCCAGGGTTTCCCCGGCAGAGAGGCTGAAACTCACATCATCCACCGCTTTAAGCGGCACCGGTTTGCCAAACAATTTACCGGAAGCAATCGGAAAATAAACTTTCAGGCCGCAGACCTCAAGTATGGGCTGTCCGGCATCCATAATATCACCCATATTCTACTCCAAATGACAAGCCTTGCGGCGGTTTTCGGCAACTGCCCTCAGAACGGGACGCTCCTGCCGGCAAATCTCCATAGCCTGGCCGCATCTGGGCGTAAAACTGCAGCCCGGAGGAAGTGCCTGTAAATCCGGCGGCTGACCTTCAATGGTGTACAGACTGCCGCCTGCCCCGTCAATTCTCGGCATAGAGGCCAGCAGCCCCTGACTATAGGGATGCAGAGGATGATGAAAAAGCTCACGCACCGGCGATTCTTCCACAATCCGGCCGCCGTACATCACCACCACCCGATCACTTAGTCCGGCAATCACGCCAAGATCGTGGGTAATCAGCACCGCCGCCATACCAAGCTCCCGGCCAAGGCGGGCGATAAGTTCCAGAATCTGTGCCTGAACGGTAACATCAAGGGCGGTGGTCGGCTCATCGGCAATCAGCAGCTTGGGCTGGCAGAGCAGGGCCATGGCAATCATCACCCTTTGCCGCATCCCGCCGGAAAACTCGTGAGGATACATGCCAAAACGCTTCCTTGCCTCCGGTATGCCGACCAGATCGAGCATTTCCAGACTTACCTTGGTGGCTTCGGCCTCCCCCAGATGACGATGCTCCATCAAGACCTCGTTCATCTGTCTGGAAATCCGTAAGTACGGGTTGAGCGAGGTCATGGGATCCTGAAAAATCATGGAAAATTCAACGCCGCGCAGGGTGTTTAGTTCGTTCACCGGCAGGCCGAGAATAGACCTGCCGTCAAAAATCACCTCGCCTTCACAGCGGCCGTTTTTGGCAAGCAGCCCCATCATGGACAAAAAGGCCTGGGTCTTGCCGGAACCGGATTCGCCCACCACTCCCAGGCATTCCCCTGCCTCAATGGAAAAACTTATATCATTTACCGCACAAACCTCACCATCATGGGTGTGAAAACGGGTGGTAAGATTTTTAACTTCAAGCAGCATCATATTTACCTGTCTTTGGGGTCGAGGGCATCACGCAGCCCATCACCGATAAAGTTAAAGCAAAAAAGGGTAAGGGCCAGAAATATGGCCGGAAACGTCAGCAGCCACGGGGCAGACTGGATCTGCTTGGCACCTTCCGAGATCAGCACCCCCCAACTGGTCAGCGGTTCCTGCACGCCCAGCCCCAGAAAGGAAAGAAAGCTCTCGGTCAGGATAACCATCGGTACGGTGAGAGTCATATAGACAATCACCGGCCCCAGCACATTGGGAATGATATGACGGAAAATAATCCTGGACGTGGATACGCCCACTGCCTGGGCAGCTTCAATATATTCCTTTTTCTTGATTGACAGGGTTTGTCCCCTGACAATTCTGGCCATGGTCAGCCATTCAACCGCTCCAAGGGCCACAAAAATCAGGATGATACTGCGTTCAAAGATAACCATCAGCAGAATAACAAAAAACATAAAGGGCATACTGTAAAGAACGTCAACAAAACGCATCATGATATTGTCCACCCGGCCGCCGATAAAGCCGGAAGTTGCCCCATAGGTTACGCCGATCAGCAGACTGACCGTGGTTGCCACCACCCCGACCATCAGCGAGATTCTTGCCCCGTACAGGGTGCGGACAAAGAGATCCCGGCCATTGCCGTCCGTGCCGAACCAGTGTTTCAGCTCAAAATTGGGCGGCCCAGGAAAATCATAGCCCCAATCCGGCTCATCGTAGGGCCACGGAGAAAGATAGGGGGCGAAAATTGCCAGCAGGACAATAATAAAAAGCAAAAGCATGGACAACACCGCCGCCTTGTTATGAAACAGCCGCCGCAGGGCATCATGCCAGAGGCTCCGCCCCTTTACTTCCTGTTGCCCGGCCATATCGGCCATCCGGTCTTGGGAGATCTGCATGGATTATTTCACCTTAACTCTGGGATCAAGAAAACCGTAAACCAAATCAACAAGTAAATTCAAACAAATAATTAAAGTGGCATAGAAGATAACCACGCCCATCACCACCGGATAATCACGGTTTATGGCCCCGTTGACAAAATAGCGGCCAATGCCGGGAACATCGAAAATCGACTCAATCACCACCGAACCGGTGATCACCGCCGCCGTGGCCGGGCCGAGATAGGAAATAACCGGCAGCAGCCCCCCTTTCAGGGCATGGCGGACGACTACAATCCTTTCCGAAAGGCCCTTAGCACGGGCGGTACGGATATGGTTGGAATGCAGGGTTTCGACCATGCTGCCCCTGGTAAGACGGGCAATATAGGCAATCTGCGGCAGGGCAAGGGTGATAATGGGCAAGATCTGATTTTGCCAGGCACCGCCGTTCCAGCCGGCCACCGGCAGCCAGGACAAATATACGCCGAAAACCAGGGTCAGCAAGGGTGCCATGACAAAGTTGGGAATAACAATACCGGTCATGGCCGCACCCATCACCAGATAATCAAGCAGGCTGTTTTGCCTGATAGCCGCAAGGGTTCCGGCGGTAATGCCGAAAACTATCGCCAGCACAATGGCGGTCAGGCCAAGCCGCAGGCTGACCGGAAAACCGGCGGAAATCAGGTCAGTTACCGAAAAGTCCAGGTATTTGAACGAGGGGCCGAAATCGCCGCGGACAATATTTTTAAGATAATCGAAATATTGGGCATAAACCGGCTTGTCAAGATTATAGGCCCGGAGAATATTTGCCTCAATTTCCTCCGGCAGCTGCCTCTCCATATCAAAGGGGCCGCCCGGGGCAACCCTCATCATAAAAAAGGCAAGAGTGATGATAATAAACAAGGTGGGAACGGCACTGGCCAAACGCCGCACAGCATATGCTAACATCAAGTTCTCCGCATTTTAACCCGCAATAAAAACAGGCATCCGGCAGAAGGCAAGCCCCCTGCCGGAAAATATCCCGTAAAAAACCGGGCAGAACCATATGTCCTGCCCATTTTCAACTATTTTTTCAGGGAAACATAACGCCAGCGGTGAATATCCTTGGGATTGTCCACATATCCGTCAACATCCTTGCTAACCAGGCTTTTCGATACATAATGATAAATCGGAATAACCGGCAGATCCTGCATGGCAATGGCCTCGGCCTTACGCATCATCTCCGCCCTCTTTTGCAGATCGGCTTCCTTTTCTGCCTCAAGCATCAATTTATCAAACTCGGGGCTGGCATACTTGCCGTAGTTGTTGGCTCCGGTTCTGCTTTCCAGTAAGTAAAGAAAGTTCTGGGCATCGTTATAATCGGCAATCCAGCCGGCCCTGGCCACCTCAAAATCGCCTTCCTTGAGATTGGCATAATGCACCTTGACTTCCTTGTTATTCAGCTCGGTAACAACCCCAATGGCCTTCCACATTGAGGCAACCGCAACCGCAACCCGCTTATGGTTTTCAGAGGTATTGTAGCTAAGTGTGATTTTAAGGGGATTTTTCTTGTCGTATCCGGCCTCTTTCAGCAGTTTTTTGGCCTCCTTGATCCGTTCGCCAAAGGGCATATCCTTCCAGCTTACCTCGGCGGGATGGTCATAATTGGCAATTCCGGGAGGCACAAAGGAATATGCAGGCAGTTCGCCGGTTTTCAGCACCTTTTCGGTCAGGGCCTCACGGTTAATGGCCATGGCAAGTGCCTTTCTTACCCGCTGGTCATCAAAGGGTTTTTTAACCGTATTAAACGGATAATAATAAACGCCCATATATGGTGAGATATGGGTCTCTTCCGGCAGGTTTTTACGCAGCCAGTCAATCTGGTCAGAGGCAAAATCCATGGCAAGATCTATCTCGCCGGCCCGGAAACGGTTCTTTACGGCGGCAAGATCTTCCTGGGTATAGAAGATCAGGTTGTCCAGAGATACAGAATCTGCATCCCAGTACTTGTCATTTTTAACCAGCTTGACATGGGTGTTGGGCAGCCATTCCTTGAGCATATAGGGGCCGTTGACCGCAATAAACTCCGGTTTGGTCCACTCCTTGTCATGCTTTTCTATAATATGCTTCGGCACCGGATAGGCGGTATAATGGGTTAGAAGCTCCAGAAAATAAGGGGCAGGCCCGGTCAGTTTAATTTCAAGGGTTTGGTCATCAAGCGCCTTTACGCCCAGGGTTTCCGGCTTGGCCTCGCCCTTGTTGATGGCCTCTGCTCCCTCAATTATATAAAGAAGGGAGGCATATTGGGCGGCAGTTGCCGGATCCAGGATACGGCGCATGGAATAGACAAAATCACCCGCGGTAAGCGGCTGACCGTCCGACCATTTGCAGGGACGCAGTTTGAAGGTGTAGGTCTTGCCGTCATCAGAGATTTTCCAGCTTTCGGCAACGCCCGGCACCGGCTCGGCCTTGGCATTCTCGGTAAGCAGCCCGACAAACATATCGCCGACAATATAATTTTCCCAGGTGCCGCTTATCTTGTGCGGATCAAGGGACACCGGCTCGCCAACCACTGCCACCTTGAGGGTATTGTCGGCACTGGCAAAACCGCTGGTCAACATGACCAGAAAACAGGCAGCGGCCAGGGCTGCCAGTTTTCCACGGAAAACCTTGTTTGCATTAAGTTTCATTTCTTCTCCTTGGTAATATTAAAGTGTTAGCTAGAACCAGCCAGCCTCTTCTCCAGCCATATTATCCATGACTGTAACTCCCCACAGTAACACACAGTGGTCATTTTGACAATAAATTAAAAATGGCGGTAATTGCCCGCCTCCAATATCCAGCAGGCGGCATTTATTTTTGAGTTTTCAGAGCTAATTTTTGCAAAGCCGACATGTACATTATACCGATAAAAAACAGGCGTAAAAAAGTACATACCTCCCTCATCCACTTTTTGAAGTTAAATGCAGCCGCTGCAAGCATTAAATTGACGCTATCACCGATACTACCCTTGAGAAAGTTGCGGGCTAACCGAAAATCTGATTTAAGATGACCAATTATTGGCTCAATGCCTGCCCTGCGTCTAAACCTTTTTCTCATTTTTTGGCGTTGATACGGTGTATCGTTTTTATTTGACGGTTTGGGGATTAAAATTTGGCTCTCA
>PDQP01000020.1 GCA_002747805.1 Deltaproteobacteria bacterium | reverse complement strand
TCATTGCGATAAAGGAGATAGAACTCACGCATATAAAAGATATTACGACGAGAAAATCCTGAAATTTCGGGAAATTCTGCCCGTAAATCCTTAGCCAGTCGTTCTGCAATGGCCGTTCCCTGTTCATCGCTCTCCTGACGTTCGACAATAATTCACCCAATATCCCAATACAGACAAACCAGCTCTTTGTTTACCTTTTTGAGTGCTGCATATTGGGCGTTGTGGATACGCTCCTTTACCTCACCCAGTAAGGCCGAGTAGGAAGATATATCCCGAAAGGCGGTAAGAGATGGTTTTTCTGCCAATTTATCACTCCTGCAACCGTTTTCGTTAGACGTATCAAACCGCCTTATCAAGCCGCTCCAGCAATAACGCCTTTTCTGCGGCCTGCATCTCTGCATCCCAGCCGGTTTCCTGCGCCATCAGGGTAATCACCCGGTCGGCGGCCTCCTTGCTGGCGGCAAAGTCAAGCAGGCCAAGAGGCAGGCGGCGGATAAGCATATCGGCGGCATGGATAGCCATATCCTTACGCACCGCATGGATAATCTCTGCCTCGATATAGGGATAATCCTGATGCACCCTTGCACCATAGCCCTCATTTTTGGCAAGTTCGGCAAGCTCTGCCGCCTGATCGCCATAGAAGCGGTTAAGATGGACGGCGATATCCTCCTCCAGGGAAAAAGTATCGACCAGATGCTTAAACCCGTCGGCAGAATAGGCAGCACCACCCACTATCGGCAGCTCTTTGGTTCGACACTCCCCGGCATGAGTAAGGGAAAACTCCTTTACCACCATATCGACAAGCTCTTCTGCCATCCGCCGATAGCTGGTCCATTTACCTCCCGAAATGGTAACCAGCCCCGATGAATTTTTTACCATCACATGGTTTCTTGCCAATTCCTGAGTATTTTCCTTATCCGGATCCATCACCAGGGGCCGCAAACCCGACCAGACCGCCTTGATATCGGCTCTGGTAACCCCCATGGTAAAGTAGTTATTTATATGACGAAGCACATAATCAATATCCTCTTCACTCACTTCCGGTCGCTCACGCACCCTATCCGGCTCATCGGTGGTGCCGATAATGGCATGGTTTTCCCACGGGATCACAAACAGCACCCGGCCATCTTCAGTCTCTGGAATCATCAGACCCGTTTCCGGCGGGGCAAAACGCTTATCCAGAACAATATGGATACCAGAACTTACCTTTAACATCTCCTCAGCATCCGGCTCATCCATCTTACGCAGGCCGTCGGTAAACGGCCCGGTGGCATTAACCACACACCTTGCCTTTATATTGAACTCTTCACCCGTCAGGCAATCCTTGGCGAGGGCTCCAACAACCTTGCCTTCCTCTTTCAGCAGATCAACCACCTCAAGATGATTTGCTATAACCGCCCCCTCTTTAGCTGCTGTTTTCAGCAAATAAAGAGTCATACGGACATCATTGAACTGACCGTCATAATAACTCACTCCGCCCTTGAGTTTTTTTTCATTGACCATCGGAAAACGTGCCAGCACCTCCTTTTTGGAGAGGAATGACGATGCACCAAGGCTCCACTTGCCGGAAAGCCAATCATAGAGTTTCAGACCGATAAAGACCTGCGGCACATCAATCCACGAATAAAGCGGCGTAACAAAAAAAAGCGGGGCAGCCAGATGTGGTGCATTTTTCAGGAAAATGCCGCGCTCATGCAGCCCCTCCTTAACCAGTTCCCACTGCTCACGATCCAGCCGCTTGACCGCCTTTTCCAGATACCGCACCCCGCCATGCACCATCTTGGTACTCCTTGAGCTGGTGCCTTCGGCAAAATCACGCATTTCAACCAGTGCCGTTTTCAGTCCGCGGCTGGCAGCATCAAGGGCAATGCCAGAGCCTGTTGCCCCGCCTCCGACCACCAAAATATCAAAAACGCTTCCTGCCTGCAAAGCTGCTACGGATTCTTTTCTGTCCATGATTTTCCTTTTCTATTTTTTTTAAATTAGGAATCTTAATTATCTATTTAGATGAGTAAAATGCTGGTTATTCAATCCAGTCCAATGTCCTTGCAACCGCCTTCTGCCATTGGGCATAACCTTTAGTACGCAGACTATCATCTGCTGAAGGCTGCCAGGTTTTATCAATACCCCAATTCTGCTGCAAATCATCCTTATTCCGCCAATATCCCACCGCCAGACCAGCGGCATAGGCGGCACCAAGGGCAGTGCTTTCAATCACCATCGGACGGGTTACCGGCACCCCAAGAATATCGGCCTGTAGCTGCATCAATAATTTATTGGCCACCATACCGCCATCCACCCGCAGCTCTTTAAGGCTCACCCCGGAGTCGGCCTCCATCGCCTCCAGCACCTCTTTGGTCTGAAAGGCCACTGCCTCAAGCGAAGCACGGGCAAAATGGCCGCGCTTGATATAGCGGGTCATGCCGACAATAGCACCACGGGCATCGCTGCGCCAATGGGGGGCAAAAAGCCCGGAAAAGGCAGGGACAAAATACATGCCGCCGTTATCCTCCACCATTCTGGCAAGGTTCTCCACATCGGCAGCGGTATTGATCAGGCGCATATTATCCCGCAGCCACTGAATAACTGCCCCGGCAATAGCAATGGAGCCTTCCAGGGCGTAAACCGTCTTTTCATTGCCAAATTTATAACAGGTGGTGGTCAATAAACCGTGTTTTGATTGAACAATCTCCTCCCCGGTATTCATCAGCATAAAACAGCCGGTACCATAGGTGTTTTTTGCCTCCCCCGGAGCAAAGCAGACCTGGCCAACGGTAGCCGCCTGCTGATCACCCAGATCGCCCGCCACAGGAATCACGCCATGAAAGGGGCCGTTGGCATCGGTCATCCCATAAAAATTAGGGTCAGATGAGGGGCGAATCTCAGGCATCATTGCCGGTGGGATTCCCATAACCGCCAGCATCTTTTCATCCCAATTACAGGTGGCAAGGTTCATCAGCATGGTGCGGGAAGCGTTGGTTACGTCAGTTATATGGGAGCCGGTCAGATTCCAGATGACCCAGGTGTCCATATTGCCAAACAGTGCCTCGCCCTTTTCAGCATCTTCCCGCAAACCGGGAACATTATCCAGCAGCCACTTAATTTTGGGGCCGGAGAAATAAGTGGCAAGGGGCAGACCGGTCTTATGCCGATAGCGATCCATCCCTTCTGCTCCGGCAAGCTCTGCACAGATCTTGTCGGTTCTTGCATCCTGCCAGACAATAGCATTATAGTAGGGGCGACCAGTTTTTCTGTTCCAGACCACGGCGGTCTCCCGCTGGTTGGTAACGCCGATAGCGGCAATATCGCCTGCCACCAGCCCCGCCATCTGCATACTCTCATGGATACAGCGTTTAGTGCGGTCAAGAATCTCCAGAGCGTCATGCTCCACCCAGCCCGGCTGCGGGTAAACCTGCTGATGCTCTGCCTGTTGAGAGGCAATTATCTCACCGGATTTATTAAAGATAATGCAGCGGGAACTAGTAGTTCCCTGATCAATTGCAGCGATATATTGGGTCATAATTTCTCCTCTTGTCTATTCTCTTCCCTGCATTAAAAATGGTATTGATAACGCAGAGTTCACCGGCGAGTAACGAAGCCGATGAAATGACTTGTCAAAATATGAATCTAAAGCATTTCCCCATGCACATCCCAACCTTGGGTTTGCGTTTTATAGAGTGCTCTCATTCTTCTGTAACCAACCGCATGATCGCTTCTAAAATTTACAAGTTTAAGCCATTTGTTTTTTTCATATTGCTCGATAGTTCTAAAATATTCATCAATGTTAACATGTTTCCCCAAGTTCTTTCCTGCAAATAAGTAAAGCATTCCCATTACTTCATCCGGTGCATAATAGGAAGCTACTCTGTCAGCAGTATATTCTTGCGCTCTTATCACAGATTTATTAAGGAACAACATTGTCATAATTGGCTGACAAATCAGCCTGCGAAGGTTTACATGGTTGCACTTCACATGACCTAATTCATGTGCCATTACAAATTTAAGAGCTCCAAAATTACCATGAACGTAGGCTATATCGACAATGTCACTATGTAAAACAACGTATTTTTCATACAAGGCACATTTTGCAGCGAAAGCATTCATTACACCATTGCCATTTACTAAATAAAGCGGAGGTACAGGATTTTCTGTTCCGTTCTTAAAACCCATTTTTAATGCCAGCTCATGATAGATTTCATAGAGTTCAGGAAATTGCCTTTTAGTTAATTCAATACCATTGCTTATTTTTTGGAAATACAAATATCTTAAAACGAATACCGCAAAAACCGGACTGAGTAAACCAAGAAGAACCGTTGTTGTCCACTCTTTCAGTTCCCCATCCGTAGCAATAACAAGAAGACAGCCAACAGTAACTAAAGCCGTTAACACGTATCCCAAAGTTAATAGCGGCATCTCTGCTTTATGTCTAAACTCTTTTATACTCGGTTCTTGACTATCTTTTTTGTCCATTTTTACCTTCCGTCCTATTGTGTTAAAGATTCATGTAAGTGAACATCTCTCTGCGGATAGGGTATTTCAATATTACTTTCCTTGAATTGATGCCATATTTTTCCCAAAACCTCATTTCGTACTAATAACCGGTTCGATTTATGAACATCAATATAGTACTGGATACGATAATTTATTGAAGAGTCTGCATACTCCCATAAAATCGCTACAGGCTCAGGCGATTGTAAAACATTTTTGTTTTCTTGCATAATCTTTTTTAAGGTAGCTATGACCAGCTCCGGCTCACTATCATATCCTGCGCCAATATACAAAACAGTTCGTAACGTAGAGTTGCTGTGAGTGTTGTTGATAAAACTGTTGCTAATTGCATTAGCGTTAGGGATAACGACTTCCTGTCGGTCAAAAGTCTCCATTGTAATGGCACGCATACCTATACCTTTTACCGTCCCTTCGTAAGAATCAAGGAGAACCCAGTCCCCATTGCGCAACGGTCGTTCAATTAACAAAAGAATCCCCGATATAAAATTTTTAGCAATATCCTGTAGTCCCAATCCCACACCAACACCTAACGCTCCCGCAAAAACAGCCAACGAAGTTAAATCAATTCCCAGTATATTTAAGGTAATCAGTAACCCAAATAATGTTGCTATATATTGAGTAAAAATAGAGAGTGAACCACGAATACCCAAATCCTGAATCCGTGCATAAATCCAGTTGTAACTAAAAGATTTAAGCCAGTGCGAAATTCTAAAAACCAAATAAAGAGCGATTATTGACAGTCCTATCATTTGTAGAGTGATTTCCGATTTACCTACTTTGACCAAGGGGGTCTGAATAACAAGAAGAAAATTAACAACCAGATAGTTAGTTTTATTTAGCCCCAGATTGGAAAATATTTTCGTACTAACTATCCAAACCCATAATATTTTTGCAATGGTAGATAAAGGCGAAACAACATCAGAAGCAATAAAAGCACCATGTCGGAGATGTTTTAGACTATACAGTTTTAAGTTCTTGCGAAGATAATTGATAAACTTGAATCCTGAAGATAAAAAGAAAATATAAAGTAATCCCTCCCATACATAGCTTAACCCGGCCCGGGCAAAATGACTAAACCCTGATAAGCTTATAATACAAATTGAAATAACAAACCAAGGCAGTACCTTAAGCATTTTTTCATAAACATCATGTATCCTGTTGGTCCTTTGACTACTGTCGGAAAAGTAATGAAAAAAATTTTTTCTCTCTGTCCAAATAAATACTGCGAGGGACAACATAAACCATTTTTCATATAAAGAAAGCACTGTTAAATCAACAGAACTGACTCGTGCAAGGTTATATGATATTGCGGACATTACTATCAGAGAAGCAAAAAAATATCGATAAAAATTGTTGTTTTTGGAATGTATAACAAAAATCCATATTATCAATGCACTTGTTCCATAAATTAAAGTCAGAAAAATTTCATTGCTTGGATAAGATATTTCGCTGGCATATATAAAGCAGATCAAAAATGATGCAAACATAAATGCGTAGCGGTGATTTTTTAGTATAGAAAACAAGATAAGTATAATATCATTTTTGTTTTCTTCCTTATCTTTAAGCGGGCGAAAAAAAGCGAAGTGTTTTGTTCCATAAAAAACTCCATATAACGAACCGGTTATTATCAAAAACATGATAAGAGTAATCAGTATTGTTGACAGCGATTTTTCCTTGATTTTGTCAAGCAATATTTGGAAGCTAATCCGGAATTGATAGCATATTTTTTGTAATGATTCCGGAACCCCTTTGAACGCTGACTTTAGGTTACTGCCTGTATACAAATCATCAAGGGAAAACATAATTTTCTGTCGTCTTTTATTAACTTCTTCACCGTAAAATACCATTTGCTTTTTGAGTAACAACTCCTGATGTCGAAGAGCCTGCTCTCTTTGGGAAAAAGCATTTTCCAATAACTGTTGCTCACCTCTGATATCAACATATTTTTCCAATTCAATCTTTTTATTTTTAAGTACCCCCCTTAATTCTTCAAGTATCTTTTTTTTCTCAATCATTGCAAGATACTGTTTTTCGAGAGTACTGAATTCTATACTGTCCAATGGGACTTCCTCTATGTCAAGTGTTTGTTGTCCCATCAGTTTTATTAACGATTTATCAATACCAACAAGCCACAGCCGTACCTGTTTTTCGTAGATATTTTTTTGATCTTCATCAGCTTGGACTATGCTGATGCTCCCGTGATTTTGATTAAATCGATTTTGCAGGTCTTCAATTTCACCACGCAACCTGTTCTCTTCTTTTTCTAATTCCAAGTTATTGTAAGTCGAAGATGAGCGTTTTTGACGTTGCAGAAGCATTGCCGAACGCCAATGCGTTAACAAGTCATGCCCCTTCTCCAATTTGATAAGCTGTTGAGATGTTTTTTGTTTTTTAATTTTCAGTTGTTTTTCTAATGTGTTAATTTCAGTTTCAAGAGAAGCAAATAAAGTCCGGTTTGAAGCTGTTAAATCATCACCGTTAACCGGATTAGCTATGAGCTGTTCTACATTGAGATAATTGTTTTTTAATTGTTGTAATTGTATCTCTACTGCATCGAACTCAGTAGCTTTCTGTCTAATTTTTTCTATTTGCCCCTTTATTCTTAAATGCTTTTCTTTTAATTTATCAATCTGCTTTTGTGTAACGGCAACAGATTCTTCTTCCTCCAATAATTTTATTCGTTCATCAATATTTTTTTCGTTAACCGGCAAGTCTGTAAGTAGTGATTGAACTGTATTTTCATCAAACTCTTCATTAAGTTTTTCTTCCAATTTTTCGGTCTGCTTTGCAAGCAGTACAATTTGCCCGTTAATTGGATTTGATTGCTGTTCTGAAGACAGCACCTCCGCATTAATAACAGGCTGTATTATCGGTTGCTCTGCAACAGATAATACAGGTTGTAAAATACCGATAAAAAAACCAAATAAAATAAATATTTTCTTCATCTTCACTCCTTACATTTTATGGTGTGTCTGTTCAATACATTTGCTCATCATTTATTTTAACACATAGTTCACCGTTAGCGGTAACTGTCCAGTCTGTTATGTATTTTGCGGAGCAAACATGATAATTACCATACCTAAAAGAGCTATGCCGGAACCTGCAAGATCCCACACGGTTGGCCGAATACCATCCACAGCCCACAACCATAAAATAGCCGTACATATATAAACTCCGCCATAAGCGGCATAAACTCTACCTGCTGCGGTTGGATGCAGTGATAACAGCCAGGCAAATGCAGCAAAACTAAACGCAGCAGGCACCAACAACCAAAAGGATTTCCCCTCACGCAGCCAAAGATACGGCAGATAACAGCCAATAATTTCAGCTAAGGCGGTAAGTAAGAAAAGACCTATAGTTTTTATTTCAAACAAGATCTGAAACCTCTCTAATTGATTTACACATGCCGCATAGCGGGTAAAGCACTGGCTGTTTTGAGCTCAATAATGATATCGTGCCTGTACAAAATTAACTTTTTCATTGGCAACAACATAAACCAAGCGGTGTTCTTGGGTTATTCGACGAGACCAAACACCGCAGCCGAGAAATTTCAAAGGTTCAGGTTTGCCAATGCCGTGAAAAGGATCCCGCATAACCGATTCTATCAACTCAAAAATACGAAGAGCAGTCTTTCGGTCTGTTTTAACCCAATATTTCAAATCCTCTCTAAATTCAGGCTGAAATACAGATTCTCTTTGTGCTTGCAGGCTGAAGACCCTCTTATTCTTTTTACTCAAAGCCAACCTCAGCCCGGAGTTCATCAATTGTCTGCGAAGAAAGAGAGCTATCTTTAACCCTGTTTAGTGCTGTTAAAAGCCGCTTTGCGTTTTTCGGAGAGCGGAGAAGATGCACCGTTTCAAGCACACCAGAAAGCTCATCTGCACTTATCATTGCGACGTCTTCATATCCACGACGTTGAATGATCACAACTTCTTTGTTCGCCGTAACCTCATTCATTAAGGAAGCCAGATTAGCTCGAGCATTAGTGTATGTGGTTTGTATTGACATAATCCCTCCTTTTTTTTTGTACAGATGTACAGTACATATTCAGAAAGAAAAGTAAAAGGAATATTTTTCATAATTTCAGTGTTGAACCCGGCAGCCAGCAAAATCATCATGCCCAAAACAATATTTCCTTTCAAGCTCAAAATATATACCATGCGGCAACTTCGGCATCTCGAACAACTTGACACATTTTGGCTGGAAGTGTAAGTATTTTTTGTCCTGGCCGGATTATAAAGGCGTAAACATAATAAAATCACAAGCCATTATGAAGCGTTCAGAAATTAACTCATATATTCAGGAAGCAAAAGAACTGTTTGCTTCAATCTCTTTCAAACTGCCGCCCTTTGCCTACTGGACACCTGCCGACTGGCAAAACAAGGGCCGGGAAGCAGACGAAATCCGTCATAACAAGCTGGGCTGGGATTTAACTGACTATGGCGAGGGGGATTATAGTAAAACAGGTTTGCTGCTGTTCACCATCAGAAACGGTAATTACAATCAGGCGGAAAGATACCCGAAGGGCTATGCCGAGAAAATTATGATCGTCAAGGAAAACCAAGTCTGCCCCATGCATTTTCACTGGAAAAAACGGGAAGATATTATCTGCCGGGGGGGCGGCAACTTGGTCCTGGAGCTTTATCTGGCAGATGAGAATGAAAATATCTGCAACCGTAACTTTCAGGTCAGCGTTGACGGAGTAAGAAAAGAATGCAAGCCGGGGCAGAAAATCATCCTGACGCCAGGCGAATCCATCTGTCTTGAGCCATATCTTTACCATCGTTTCTACGGCCAAGAAGGGTATGGAGCCGTGGTGGTCGGCGAGGTGTCAGATGTAAACGATGATGACAACGACAACCGCTTTCACACTCCCCTGAAAAGGTTCCCCAAAATTGAGGAAGATGAGCCGCCCGTCCACTATCTCTGCAACGAATATCCGTAGATATTACCAAAAAGTAAGGAACAGGCTGCCTTTACCGGACTTTTTACTAGGAATCCCCTGCGGGTGAATAAATCCCGGCAGCAAATAAATTTTCATCTTTTTTCTGCCATACAGATTTTCTGGATATTCCTGAGCCAAGAGCAGGTTCCAGTCTTTTTCAAGCGATGGGGTAATTATCGGCCTTGTCGGTAGTGCCGCATTGCCTGAAACAACAGGTTCAATAATCTCTTCGGCCAGGGCTTCAATAACTCCAGCATGTCTTTGACGGAAATCTGTCAGGGCATCGGCCACCAGGGGGAAATCCCGTCCTATGCTGGCCGGAAGATTTATCATCTCAAGTAGATACGGCTCATTGCCGGTTTGCTCACGGCAGGCATCAAAGATAAAATCCGCAGCCTCTTCCCTGGTAGACAGCCAGACCGCAGGTTCACTAAAAGGCTTATCTCCAGCCAGTTCCAGCCATGAGCGGCATCTATTTTTCATCATTGCCGGATTCGGGGCATTGAGCCTTTGCTGAATATCCATCAATTCCTGAAAGGGATTATCCTCTTCTTCTCCATTTTCGCCCTGCAGCCTTTTGAAAAGCTGAAGTTCCTGCTCATCCAGAAAGGATAGCTGCCCGGCCAGTTCTTCTTCTTCCCGATCAAGGATTTCAGCCAGAGCCAGTATCAACCTGGCTCTCCAAACCGCATTCCGCCTGGTTTCACCCGGAATACTTTTATTATCATCCCCGCTGCTTCCCAGCAGAGCGGCCAGGATGTCTCCTTTATGCTCTTCTTTCC
Source organism: Deltaproteobacteria bacterium (assembly GCA_002747805.1). Lineage (GTDB taxonomy): Bacteria > Desulfobacterota > Desulfobulbia > Desulfobulbales > Desulfocapsaceae > SZUA-575. The sequence goes on along the minus strand of PDQP01000020.1, from coordinate 23,033 downwards.
CTGCTTCCTGCATACCGGCAATGGTCAAGGCTTTTAGCTGATCGGCATAATCATCCTTACGCAGCTTAATATCCCTGATCAATCCGGCAAAACGGCTTCGTTCATCCCCAAGCGGTATCGGAGTATGGGCTTGACAAAGATTATACCGAGTGAATATATCAGCCGGAGCATTATGCTCAGGCTCCACCGGGCTTAAATAATTGAGCCTGACCGCTAAAAGCAGCAGAGGATAATTCGTCTCAAAATAAGGATCGGTATCAGGAAAATAAATAATATCAATGTGTTTCATATGAACAATATCAAGAATAAGTTTACCTTCACGGTCTCGGCACTGGTGTACCTGCTCTTTAACTTAAGACTAGACCGTTACCCTGAGCCAAGCCTTGGCGGCAGCATCATCCAGACCCTTTTCAACCTGCTGGAAACGGTGCCGTTTGTTGCTGGTTCGGCCTTAGTCGTCATTTCCTTTATCCAGTATATGACCGGCGAAAAACTGCCCTGGGACAGAAGGTTCAGAATGTTTTTTCTGATCGGCATTATGGCCGGACTATTTTTGGGCATCTGGAATTATGCCGGACAGCCGCCTGCATAGGCATACCATTTATCCAACTGCCCGGCAAAGCCTGCCGAACCCGCCCGGAATAGTGCCGGAAGACCAAAAGGCCCGGCCCTGCTTAAAATCAACAAACCAGTAACCGCCCGGCTGCCTCTCGGCTGAGACGAAGATAAAGGCCTGCTCCTTGGTAAAGCACGGGTGCAGATACATTTTTTTATTGTTCTGCTCCGGCTCCATCAGCGACATGGCCTCTTCCATGGAAGGCAGCCGCCAATCGTTAAATCCGGCAAACCCTTTCTGGTTTAGAGCCTGAATCTCCCTTTTCATGCTTCTGATTGAGCAAATATCCAGTCCCTTGCACTGCCACATTAAGCCGGTTTTAAGATCGGTTACGGTCAGGCCATCACCATTATCCGCCAAAACATTATCAAACCTGCCCTCAGGGTTCAAATCGTGATCATAAAAATTATATTTTTTGATAACCCCTTCTATCTGGTCATCATTGATGATTTTTACCTCATCGGGCAGCCCAACCTTTTCAATTTTACCTGTAATCTCAGCTAGCAGCGGCAACGGCTCCCCCATATCCTCGATAAACTGCCGATTATCCACCGGAATTACCTTAGGGGGATTTTCCCGATTGAGTACATTTTCGATCAGCCACTGTTTGATTTCATCGTCAATGGCATAACTCCTTTCAAAGATGGCCGCCTCGCCCTGATTGCGGACACATTGTTCAATCATGGTCGGCGGTGCCTCAATGGTGGCCACCACCCGGGCATGTTTAACTGCTCTTTCCATCAAACGAAGTCTCGGCTTTTTCCCCCAATTGTCGATGAAAAAATAATACACCATTTCATCATTATTTCTAACCCGTTCCCGGCCGCCCCATGACTCAAAGGTGCCGAAAGTAAGGGACGGATTCATCTCCCAGTCGATGGGACTTATTTCTTGTTCTCCAACTTGCAAGCTATGGAACAGGGCCATGATTTTCCTCCATATCAGGATTTTTATAAGGTATCAGCACCAGCTTTTCTGCTACCGACCGAAGGTACCATAGTAATCATTATCGGTTTTGTCCATTTGGTTTCTTGCTGAAAAAGCTGATTAGCCCTTGAGATTTTTTCAGGAATGTATAGGTTACGGGATTCATAAAACATGAAAATGGCTTTCCGCTTAAAAGATGATTGGAGGAAATTATGATCAGGCTTTATAACTTACTTACCTTGTTAATTTTTATTGCCTGCGGCAGTACCGCATTGGCTGAAGGCAATAATGGCAAAAATGTGGTAACCGGTGAGGTGCTGGAAACCATGAATGCGGCAGGTTATACTTATCTGCTGGTAAAAAATGCCTATGGTCAGCAATGGGCGGCCATTCCTGAAAGCGAGGTTAAGGTGCATGATCAGGTGAGCTATTATCAAGGGATGGTGATGAAGGATTTTTACAGCAACACCCTTGACCGCACCTTTGATACCATAATTTTTTCATCGGGACTGGCCGACAGCAAGTCTGCTCCGGCAAAACCTGCAAAGCTGTCAGACTTTGAGCTGGCTGTGCAAAAGGAAAACGGCCTGCAACCGGCACAAAAACTTGCCGACAGCACCCAGGGCAGTGCCGGGGCAGTGGTTCCCATGCAAGGAGACAAAATAAAAAAAGCAAGCGGTGAAAATGCCTGTACCGTTGATGAAATCTTTAATCGGGCAAGTGAGCTTAACGGCAAAAAGGTCAGAGTCCGCGGCAAGGTACTAAAAATCAACCAGGGCATCATGGGCAGGAACTGGGTGCATATCCAGGACGGCTCCGGCGATCCCATGAAGAACACCCACGACCTGGTTATCACCACCAATGAAGAGGTCAAGGAAGGTGCGGTGCTGACCTTTGAGGGGATGGCAGCCGCGAACAAGGATTTCGGCTATGGCTATGAATATGCGGTTTTACTGGAAGAAGGAACCGTGCTGGATTAGCCGTGCAACATAACCGCCCTGATTACCTTGGGCTGTTGATGGGCGGGTTAAACAATAAAGCGGAGTACCGCATGGATGACCAATTAAAAATTCCAAAAGACCGGCTGGGTTTTGACTTTGACGGCGTTATTGCAGATACCGGCGAAACCTTTGTCCGCCTGGCCTGCGAAAATCACGGCTGCTGCTCGTTTACGGTCAATGATATTACCAGCTTTGAGGTGAGCGAAAGTCTTGGTATTCCTCTGGAAGTAATTGAAAAGATATTTGAGGAGATGGTTAATGACACCATTAACACTGGTCTCAAACCCGCCGCTGGAGCCGTTGAGGTGCTTTCTGAACTGGCTGAAACCGCCACGGTACAGATTGTAACCGCACGTCCTATGGCCGGGCCGGTGGTACAATGGGTCAATAAGTTTTTTACCGCTGAGACTGCCGAAAAAATCAAGGTTACGGCCACCGGCAGCCCGGAGGCCAAGGAGCAGTATCTGCGTGAACTAGGGATTGACTATTTTATTGATGACCGCCATGAAACCTGCGTTGAACTTGCCCGGAAAAATATCACCGCCCTGGTTTATAGTCAGCCGTGGAACCTTGGACAACATAATCTGCCGATGGTGGAAAACTGGCGGCAAATCCGTGAGAGGATAGATTTTTAATATTTTTCCGATCGATGAAAAACTTGACGCACGAAAATAAACGGTGTATAAGGCTGGCATTCAGGTCATATATTTTATCTTTAACTTTGGAAGCGGCCTGCTGACAGCGTAAATACGGCTTTGATAGCCGGGTTCCATGCGACAAAAAATCACGAACCCCGCCAGGTCCGGGAGGAAGCAACGGTAGTGAATCTTTTTGTGTGTGCGGGTCGCCCGGCTATCATTTTTATAAACATCGGCAATATTGCCTTTCCTTGCAAAAGACCAGTCATAAAATTTTCCTTGCGGTTTTCCTATGTCCTACCTGGTTTTGGCCAGAAAATCACGTCCGCAGAAGTTTGAGCAGGTGGTCGGGCAAAAGACTATTGTAACCACCCTTAAAAATAGTCTGCTTAGAGAGCGGGTTGCCCATGCCATCCTTTTTTCCGGCATCAGGGGTACCGGCAAGACCACTCTGGCAAGAATTATGGCCAAGGCCATTAACTGCGAAAGTCCCCTTGAGCAAAGACCTTGCTGCACCTGTAAATCCTGTCAGGCCATCGCCAGCGGTTCGGCCATTGACCTGCATGAAATTGACGGGGCATCAAACCGGGGCATCCAGGAAATACGCGAATTAAAGGAACAAATCAAATTTTTGCCGGTTTCATCAAGGTTTAAGATCATTATCATTGATGAAGTGCATATGCTGACCACCGAGGCATTTAATGCCTTGCTGAAAACGCTGGAGGAGCCGCCGAAGCATGTGTATTTTATGTTTGCCACTACCGAGCTGCATAAGATACCGATCACTATTTTGTCCCGTTGCCAGAGATACGAATTAAAACGCATTGCCGCCGATGACCTGCAGGCTCATTTCCGTAAACTGGCGGCAGATGAAGGCGTTAATATTGAGGAAAAGGCCCTGCAGCAAATCGTCAAGGAGGCTGACGGAAGCGTACGGGACGGTTTGAGTTTGCTGGATCAGATCTTCTCCTACGGCGAAAAAGAGGTCAGGCTGGATGATGTTACCGAGGTGCTTGGCCTGGTCAGCCGGGAGGTGCTGCTAAAACTTGCGGCCGGCTTAATGAAAGGGGATAAGGCCGGGGTGCTGCTGTCTCTGGATGAAATCTTTGCCTTTGGTATGGACATTAAACGATTCGGCAACGATTTACTGGATTGTTTCAGAAACCTGCTTTTATGCAAGATCAAAGGTTGCGAGACCCTGCTGAATATATCGGAGACCGAGCTGCAGTCGTATCAGGAAATTGCCGGTGAATTTCCTGCAGAAAGCATCCATGCCAAACTGGTGCTGCTAATGGCGGCCATCGAGGATACCAAAAACAGCAGCCAGCCAAGGCTTGCCTTGGAGACCTCATTTATCAAGGTTATTGAGGCGGGAAATATTGTTCATCTCCCTGATCTTATTGGCAAACTAGATAAATTGATTGATATGTATCCGCCGCAGCAAGAGCCTGTGCAGGATGCCGCCGATAAGGCTGTGGCGGTAAAAGATCAGGATGATTTAAGGCTCACGGAACCAAGGTCAGTCAAAAAAACCGATACAGTAACAGAAGTTAGAGAGAATAAAGAGCCGCCTGCTGCCGAGCCGGTCAGCCAAGTTTCTACCGCCCCGCCGGACTTGCCGCCGGAAAAAGGCAAGGCAGCGGCAAAGAATATTCAGGACGACTGGCGGGAATTTATCGAATATGTAAAGGGCGAAAAGATCTGGATGGGCCAGATCCTGCAAAAGGCAAATAACCGTCTGGCAACCGATGGGGAGCTGCAGCTTGAATATGATGAGCATTTTACTTGCGGCCAGCTCAAGGAGCCGGAAAATCACCAGATATTAACCAGACTGGTGCAAAAGTTTTTTCAAAAGGAACTTAAGGTAAGCATCATTACACCTGAAAATAGCGGAGATACAGCCAGCCCAAATGATCGGGAAAACGTAAGCCGCCAAAAAAGAAAACTTTCTTCAGAACCTTTGGTAACCAGAGCCTTGGAAATCTTTAATGGTCAAATAGTTGAGGTTAGACTTCACCATAAAAAAACACCGGAAAGATGATTTGAAAAAATATCAGCAAATAAAGCAAAAAATCGGCTCCATGACAGCCAAGGGCGGATTCATTAACGAAGCTGATATTTGCAATAAATTCAACAATTATAAAAACGATCTTGATGCCCAAGGCTGGTTATCGGCAATGGGTTATGATTCATTGAGAATTAAAGGATTATCTGCAGTACAAATACCGATTAGGATAAATCCTGCAAAGGCGGAATCTTTGGGAGTTACCAAGGAAAAATACGATGAAACCATAAAATTCAAAAAGGCGGATGTCCAGATAAGGGTTGAAATAATTATTGATGACATAATACATATTGAGAATATTTCCCTAAAAAAGGCTAATAAATCTGCAGGCTTTAATCAGGTTGATAAAAGACCTGTCCTGGCATATAAACAAATTTGGAAATTTGATGACAATATAGCTAAATGGCTGAGACTTTTTACTGGTGATATTTTCCCTGAAAAAATTCTTTCCCGGGAAGAACTTGAAAGAATAAGAGATAAAAGAAGATTATTTTTGAATGAAATTCCGGCTGCGGAATTAAAAAATATTATAAACTTCTTTAGAAATAATAAATCTCTGGTAGCGTTTGATATTATAAAGGGCAGAGGCAGTTTAAGTGCTGAATGGCTTCTTGTAACAAGGAAAAACCATGACAATTCTACCGACTGGATAATAAAGGACATCAACAGTGTCTGTAATTTCTATTCGCAGGGAGAAGTAGAGCTAAGCCCAAGAGGCAGCTTGAAAATTGGACGGATAATTATGCAGAGAAAGGGCGGTACGCCAGATCCGGCAAGTCTGCAATTCAAGATTAACCCGCTAACCTTGTTTACTGCCGATGATTAGCAAAATAAGGTATATAGACCTGTTTGCCGGTATCGGCGGATTTCATTTGGCGATGGCAGACTTTGGTGCCGAATGCGTTTTTTCTTCCGAATGGGATAAACATGCGGCGGCAACTTATTTTGAAAATTACGGCATTAAACCAGCCGGAGATATTACTAAAATAGCGGCCGAAAATATCCCTTGCCATGATGTTTTATGCGGCGGTTTTCCTTGCCAGGCCTTTTCTGTTTCCGGCAAACAAAAGGGCTTTGCAGATGAAAGGGGTAATTTGTTTTTTGATATTGCCCGCATTGTCAGACATCATAAGCCAAAGGTTGTTTTGCTTGAAAATGTGCGTAATTTTGTAAAACATGACGGCGGTAAAACCCTTGAAACGGTAGTCAGCACATTGAACCGCTTGGATTATACTGTCTATTTCAAGGTATTAAATGCTGGGGATTACGGGCTGCCGCAAAACCGGGAGCGGATTTATATTGTCTGTTTTAGAAAAAATTTACGGGCCAAAAAATTTATTTTCCCTGAACCGACAGGGAGAAAAGTTTGTTTACTGGATATTCTTGAAAGGGATCCGGCAAATGCAAAAATAATCGATCGGCCGGACACCGTATTTACCAGAAAATTTAACCCGCCCATAAACTTGTTTGGTGAAATTGATCTGCCGAACAGGCCGGTGCAGATTGGCTATATCAATAAAGGCGGACAGGGCGAACGGATTTACAGTCCATATGGACACGCAATAACTCTTTCTGCCTATGGCGGAGGTGCCGGAGCAAAAACCGGCTTATATTATATCGATGGCAAGATAAGAAAGTTAAGCCCGAGGGAATGTGCAAGGGCTATGGGCTTTCCCGATACTTTCAAGATTAACCCGTTATTGACCCAGAGTTATAAACAATTTGGCAACAGTGTAGCAGTAGATGTATTAAAGGCAATAATTGTAGAGATTTTTAACACCGGCTGCTTTGAGGCAGAGTGAAAACAGTCTCGATAATGGCGGCAAGCAGCCTTGGTATTTATCTGATTTAACAATAAAAAAGAGGTATATTTTATGGACATGGGCAATATTATGAAGCAGGCTCAGGAAATGCAGCAGAAGATGGTGCAAATTCAGGAAGAGCTGGCAAGAAAACAAATTACCGGTGAGGCAGGCGGCGGCATGGTCAAGGTGATGGCAAACGGCCGCGGCGAGATTTTATCGGTTAATATCGAACAGGAAATGGTTAATGCCGATGAACTGGAAATGCTTCAGGATTTAATCACTGCCGCTGCCAATGATGCCCTGACCAAGGCCAAGGAGCTTGGCTCAAAGGAGATGGGCCATCTGACCGGCGGCCTTAAAATCCCCGGTCTTTCCAATATATTCTAATCTCGATGCAGATTCTGCCGCCGGCCCTTGAAAGGCTGATTGATTCGCTGGCTGAACTGCCCGGCATCGGCCAAAAAACTGCCAGCCGCCTAGCCCTGAATATCTTGAGAAAACCGCCCGCTCAGGCCCGCAAGCTGGCAGCAGCCCTAAGTGAACTGCATGATTCGATTCAGCTCTGCAGCTTGTGCTTCACCTTTTCCGAGTCGGATCCCTGCGGCATCTGTGCCGACCCCAAACGGGACGGCTCGCAGATTTGCGTGGTGGAGCAGTCTGCGGACCTGGTAGCCATAGAAAAGACCGCAAGTTATCAGGGACATTATCATATTCTGCATGGGGTTCTGGCACCGATGGACGGCATCGGCCCGGATGAAATAAAAATTGCCGAACTGATAAACCGCATCAATACCGGCACCGTAAGCGAGGTGCTGATTGCCACCAGTTCCACGGTTCCCGGCGAGGCAACCGCCTCATATCTGATTGACCGGCTGCAGCAAATGCCGGTTAAGCTGACCAGACTGGCCTGCGGTATTCCCATGGGCATGGACATCAAATATGCCGACAAGCACACCCTGGCCAAGGCCGTTGAATTGCGGGGCAAGGTAGGCCGCTAATTAGCCGGTCTGAGACTAATTTCTGTTGCTGGCGGTAATGTTGCTGCCCAAACCCGCTGGCTCAATAAAATTTCACAAAAGAGGAGGAAACAAGGAAACCGGCATGAAAAATCAGGTCATAATCTTTGATACCACTTTAAGAGACGGGGAGCAGGCCCTATCTGCAAGCCTGACCGTAAAGGAAAAACTGCAGATCGCCTATGCCCTGGAACGCCTGGGCGTGGACATTATTGAGGCGGGTTTTCCGGTTTCTTCTCCAGGTGATTTTGAATCGGTGCAAGTGATTGCTGAAAACATCAAAAACAGCCGTATCTGCGGCCTTGCCCGGGCCCTTCCCAGCGATATTGACGCGGCGGCAGAAGCCTTGAAAGCTGCCGAAAAGTTCCGCATTCACACCTTTATTTCAACCTCGGCCGTCCATGTGCAGGATAAACTGCGCCGCAGCTATGACGAGGTGGTTGAGATGGGCATTGCCGCCGTCAAACACGCCCGCCGATACACCGATGATGTCGAGTTTTCCTGTGAAGATGCAGGCCGTACCCCCATCGATGACCTGTGCCGGATGGTCGAGGCTGCCATTAAGGCCGGGGCATCAACGGTTAATATCCCCGACACGGTGGGCTACACCATCCCCGGTGAGTTTGCCGGCATTATCGGCCAGTTATTTAACCGCGTCCCCAATATAGATCAGGCGGTTATCTCGGTACACTGCCACGATGACCTGGGCATGTCGGCGGCCAACTCCATTGCCGCCGTACAGGCCGGAGCCCGTCAGGTAGAAGGAACCATTAACGGCATCGGCGAACGGGCCGGCAACTGCGCCCTGGAAGAAATTGCCATGATTATCAAGACCCGCAGCGAATTTATCGGAGTTTATACGGGTATCAAGCACCGAGAAATTCACCGGACCAGCAAGCTGGTCAGCCAGTTATGCAATATGCCGGTTCAGGCCAATAAGGCAGTCGTAGGCGCCAATGCCTTCAGCCACTCCTCGGGCATTCATCAGGACGGTGTGCTGAAAAACCGAAGCACCTATGAAATTATGACCCCGGAGTCGATCGGCCTGCAGAATCAGATGCTGAACCTGACCAGCCGCAGCGGCCGGGCCGCAGTGAAAAGCCATATGGACCGGATGGGCTACAATGAAAATGATTACGATCTGGATACCCTCTACCAGGACTTTCTGAAACTTGCCGACCGGAAAGGACAGGTGTTTGACTACGATCTTGAATCATTGATGTTCTTTGCCAGCCTGCGTGAAGAAGATGATTATTACAAGCTGACCTACTTTAGCTCCCAGGCCGGCAGTATTATGGCTACCACCGCCATTAAACTGCTGTGCGGCGATCAGGAAAAATGTGAGGCCGCAGTGGGTAACGGCCCGGTTGACGCCCTGTATCAGGCCGTCTACCGCCTGACCGGATACGATATTAAACTGGATAAATTCGACCTTACCGCCAAGGGCGAGGGTGAAGATGCCCTTGGGCAGGTAGATATTATCGCCAACTACAAGGGACGCAAATACCACGGCACCGGCGTTTCCACCGATATTATCGAGGCATCCGGCCAGGCCCTGCTGAAGGTAATCAACAGCATTCACCGTGCAGACCGGATTGAGGAAATTAAACAACAGAAAATTGAGACGGTTTAAGGAATAAACATGACCAAAAAAAATTATAAAATAGCCGTGCTGCCGGGCGACGGCATCGGCCCGGAAGTAATGCAGCAGGCACATAAGGTGCTGGATGCCATTGAAAAAAAATATCCGGTTACATTTTCGCGCACAGAATATGATGTCGGCGGTATTGCCATTGACCGGCATGGCTGTCCATTGCCGGATGCTACCCTACAGGGCTGCGGACAGGCCGATGCGGTCTTGTTCGGCTCGGTGGGCGGCCCCAAGTGGGAATCCCTGCCGCCGGATGAGCAGCCCGAACGGGGCGCCTTGCTTCCCCTGCGCAGCCATTTCCAGCTTTTCTGCAACCTGCGCCCGGCCCGAATATATCAGGGTCTGGAGACATTTTCTCCCCTGCGAGCCGATATTGCCAAAAGGGGGTTCGATATGGTCGTGGTGCGTGAGCTGACCGGAGGCATCTACTTTGGTCAGCCCAAGGGACGCGAGGGAAAGGGTGCAGATGAAAAAGCCTTTGATACCGAGGTTTACCACCGTTACGAGATCGAACGCATTGCCAAAATAGCGTTTGAATCAGCCCGCCTGCGGCGTAGAAAGGTGTGTTCGGTTGACAAGGCCAATGTTCTGCAAAGCTCTGTTTTATGGCGGCAAGTAGTTGAAGAAACTGCACAGGACTACCCGGATATTGAACTTTCTCACATGTATATAGACAACGCCGCCATGCAGCTGCTCAAGGAACCGGATCAATTTGATGTTATGCTGTGTTCCAATATCTTCGGCGATATTATCTCTGATGAATGTGCCATGATCACCGGCTCGATGGGGCTGCTGCCGTCTGCCAGCTTGAATGAAAGCGGTTTTGGTCTATATGAGCCTGCGGGCGGTTCTGCCCCGGATCTGGCCGGGCAGAATAAAGCAAATCCGGCGGCGCAGATTCTGTCTGCCGCCCTGATGCTGCGTTACAGTCTGAGCGAGGAGGAGGCGGCCAAAGCAATCGAGGCTGCGGTCGGCAAGACACTCGCAGCAGGAGAGCTGACCTGCGATCTGGCAGGAGAAAACCCCGCCCTTTCGACCGAAGCAATGGGAGATAAAATCGCTGCATACATTCTGGAATAAAACCGTAACCGAAAAAGAGCCATGCCCAAGACCTTGTACGAAAAAATTTATGATGCTCACCTTGCGGTGGCAGGAGAAAATCCAATCCTGTATATCGACCGCCATTTGCTGCATGAAGTAACCTCACCCCAGGCCTTTGACGGGCTGCGGGAGAAAGGCCGCCGGGTCCGCAGGCCGGACAAGACCTTTGCCACCATGGATCACAATGTCTCCACCACCAGCAAGGAGCTTGCCGCTGCCAGTGAAATGGGGCGTATCCAGCTGGAAACCCTGGCCAAAAACTGCCAAGAGTTCGGCATCACCCTCTACGGTCTCAAGCATAAATATCAGGGGATTGTCCATGTCATAGGGCCTGAGCTTGGCCTGACCCTGCCGGGGATGACCATTGTCTGCGGAGACTCCCATACTGCAACCCACGGTGCCTTTGGTTCCCTGGCCTTCGGCATCGGCACTTCCGAGGTTGAACACGTGCTGGCAACGCAGACCCTGAAACAGGCACGGGCCAAAACAATGAAAATCGAAATCCGGGGCAGGGCCGGAAAATATATTACGGCCAAGGATCTGGTGCTGGCGGCGATCGGCAATCTGACCGTAGCCGGAGGTACCGGCCATGTGGTGGAATTTTGCGGTGAAGCCGTTACCGCTCTTAGCATGGAGGGCCGGATGACGGTATGCAACATGGCCATTGAACTGGGAGCCAAAGCCGGACTGATTGCCCCGGATCAGACCACCCTTGATTATATAAAAGGCCGCCGTTTCGCCCCCAAAGGAGCTGACTGGGAGGCGGCGGCGGCCTACTGGTCAACCCTGAAAACCGATGCTGATGCCGAATTTGATGCAGTGGTCAGGCTGGATGCAGCCGCCATCAAACCCCAGATAACCTGGGGTACCAATCCGGGCCAGGTGATCGCCATAGACGAACCGATACCTGAGCCGGAAGTTTTCACCGATCCGGCAGCAAGATTATCTGCTGAAAAGGCCATGACCTATATGGGACTTGAGGCCGGAAAAAAGCTGTCTGATTACCGGATAGACAAGGTTTTTATCGGTTCATGCACCAACTCCCGCATTGAGGATATGCGTGCAGCAGCGGCAGTAGCCAGAGGCAGAAAGGTTGCAGATCATGTTCAGGCCCTGATTGTTCCCGGCTCCGAACTGGTCAAGGCCCAGGCGGAAAAGGAAGGGCTGGATAAAATTTTTACAGCGGCAGGTTTTGAATGGCGGCTGCCGGGTTGCTCGATGTGTCTGGCCATGAACCATGACCGGTTGGGTGCCTATGAACGGTGTGCTTCCACCAGCAACCGCAATTTTGAGGGCCGTCAGGGCCGTAACGGACGTACCCATCTGGTTAGCCCGAGCATGGCGGCGGCGGCCGCAGTTGAGGGCCGTTTGGTTGATATCCGCAATATTGAAATGCAAGAACTATAAGGAGAGCGGCCATGACAGGCTTCAAACAGCATACGGGTTTGATAGTTCCTCTGGATTCGGCAAACGTGGACACCGATGCCATTATCCCCAAACAATTCCTGCAAAAGGTAACCCGGGCGGGTTTCGGCAGGCACCTGTTCCACGACTGGCGCTTCTTAGATGATGCAGGCAGGCAGCCGAACCCGGATTTTGTGATGAATAAAGTGCGTTATCAGGGAGCAAGCATCCTGCTGGCAAGGGAAAACTTCGGCTGCGGCTCATCTCGTGAACACGCCCCTTGGGCTTTGGCGGATTACGGTATCAAGGTGATCATCGCACCCAGCTTTGCCGATATTTTCTACGGCAACGCCATCAATAACCAGTTGGTTCCGGTACGCCTTGCCGAGGAAGAGGTTGAGGAAATCTTTCAATTTGCAGCAAACAATCATGGTGCAGAGGCAAAGGCCGATCTGGAAACCATGACCGTAACCGCGAGCGGCAGAAAATACCTGTTTGAAATCGATACGTTCCGCCGCCATTGCCTGCTAAACGGCCTGGATCATATCGGCCTGACCATGCAGCACGAAAAGGAAATCGCCGACTACGAAGCCGGCATACCAGGGTTTATGCAATAGCCGGATTAAAAAAATCAGATTCCGGCCGGTCTATCCTGCTTCAAAATTTATCAAAAAGATGTTAGAGTAATTGGTAATGACCTTAGTTTGCAGGATTGACCTTACCTAATCATAGTTGGAGGAATAACATGGGAGAAAATTATTTTAATTCCCTGCCGCTGCGTTTGCAGCTTGAGCAGCTTGGCCGCTGCCGGTTTATGGATTCATCGGAGTTTGCCGGGGTTGAGGCATTAAGGGGCAAAAAGATTGTCATTGTCGGCTGCGGAGCTCAGGGGCTTAATCAGGGATTAAACCTGCGGGACAGCGGCCTTGATATATCCTACGCCCTGCGGGAGTCTGCCATCAGCGAAAAGCGTGCTTCCTGGAAGAATGCCACCAAAAACAATTTCACGGTAAAAACCTGTGAAGAGCTGGTTCCCGCCGCCGATCTGGTCATCAACCTGACCCCGGACAAACAGCATGGCGAGGTGGTCAGCAAGCTGGTGCCGCTGATGAAAAAAGGGGCCTGCCTGTCTTACTCGCACGGCTTTAACATTGTTGAAGAAGGCATGAAAATCCGTGAGGATCTGACCGTAATCATGGTGGCACCCAAATCACCGGGTACCGAGGTACGGGAAGAATACAAACGGGGTTTTGGGGTGCCGACCCTGATTGCCGTACACCGTGAGAATGACCCGGACGGCGAAGGGCTGGCCCTGGCCAAGGCCTATTGCTGCGGTCTCGGCAGCGACCGGGCCGGAGTGCTGGAATCCAGCTTTATTGCCGAGGTCAAGTCCGACCTGATGGGTGAACAGACCATCTTATGCGGCATGCTCCAGGCCGGTTCCCTGCTTTGCTTTGACAAGATGGTGGAAAAGGGCATCGCCCCCGGCCATGCCTCAAAACTTGTGCAGTACGGCTGGGAAAATATCACTGAAGCCCTGAAACAAGGCGGCATTACCAATATGATGGACCGTCTGTCAAACCCGGCCAAAATCAAGGCGTTTAAGCTGGCCGAGGAGCTTAAATCCATTCTCACACCCCTGTTTCAAAAACATATGGACGGCATTATGGACGGCAGCTTTTCCAAAGATATGATGGAAGACTGGAAAAACGGCGATAAAAAACTGCTCGAATGGCGGAAGCAAACCGCCAAGACTGCCTTTGAAAAGGCCAAATCATCCAAGGCCCGTATTTCAGAGCAAAAATATTTCGACCGCGGTATCCTGATGGTGGCCATGGTCAAGGCCGGAGTAGAGCTTGCCTACGAGGTCATGGTCGGGGCCGGAATCAGGGAAGAGTCGGCCTACTATGAATCCCTGCACGAACTGCCGCTGATTGCCAACACCATTGCCCGCAAGAAGCTGCATGAGATGAATGTGGTGATTTCCGATACCGCCGAATACGGCAATTATCTCTTTGCCAATGCCGCCATACCGCTGCTTGAAGACTTTATGAAGGATATCGGCACCGATGTTATCGGCCGCGGCTTAAACCTCAAGGATAATGGCGTAAACAACCTTGAACTTATTCAGATTAACGAGGAAATCCGCTATACCAGTATCGAGGTGGTCGGGGTAGAACTGCGCTCCCGCATGAGCGGCATGAAGAGTAAGATCTAATTGTTTTAGCAGGGAAGAGGGCTGCCCCAGCAGCCTCTTTTCCTGTTTTAAGCGGGGCAAACCAGCCATGTGCGATAAGGAACATATTGAAAAGCAATGCCCGGGATGCGGCCAGCGGCTTAGAATCCCCAGCCGCATCGGCGGGATGCTGATGAAATGCCCCTCATGCGGCAAAAACTTCCATACCGACTTCAAGCTTAACCATCAGCCGTCCCCGCCGGCAAAGAAAACAAGGAAAAACCCGTTGGTGCTGCTTTTTGAACTGCCGACAATGCTCATCAGCTATTTAAGGCGATTCTTCTCTAGTAAAAACTGACCCTTGCTCATAAAAAACCTGCTCAAGAAACAGACCGCAGGCAGGAGCAGTGGAACCGCTTTCGGCCCGGTTTCTGGCCGCCAGTACCCTGGAAAAATCTTCAACGCTTCTTTTACCCCGGCCCGCTTCAATCAGGGTTCCCGCTATATTTCTTACCATATGCCTCAGAAAACCGTCTCCCTGAATCAGGATAGTCAGATGTTCACCGTTTTGCTGCAACTCGGCTCTTTCTATGGTGCGTACGGCTCCCCGCCCGGCGGTGCAGGCCGGATCTCTGGAGCCAGCGGCCTCAAATGAGGAAAAATCATGGGTGCCGATAATCTGCTTTAGACATGCAGTCATGGTTTGGCTGCATAATGAAAACGGAACATGGCTTGAATACAGCCTGGCAGTCGGCATCTGAATCTGCCCGGTAAAGATATGATAACTGTAAAGTTTAGCCTTGGCATCAAATCTGGCATGAAACAGAGGTGAGACCTCAGTGCAGCCAGTAATGCGGATAGCCCTTGGCAGCAGGCTGTTCAAGCCATTCCAGATCGATTTAACCGAGCGTGATTTTTCGGTATGAAAATGGGCGGTCATCGCCCGGGCATGAACTCCGGCATCGGTTCTGCCTGCCCCATGCAGATTGACTGGAGAATCGAGGATGACGGCCAGCCTGCTTTCAATTTCTCCCTGAATGGTCCTGGCATTTTTTTGTCTCTGCCAACCTGAATAGCCGGTGCCGTCATAGGCAATAGTAAGTTTGAAGGCACTTGTCATACCGAACAATAAAAAAAAGGGAAAAGGCCAGCCGCCCCTTCCCTTTTACAAAGCACAAAACAACAAAAACAATTAACGTTTTGAAAACTGAAACTTCGCCCTGGCTCCCTTCTGTCCGTATTTCTTCCTTTCCTTGACCCGGGGATCACGGGTAAGCAGGCCGGACTTTTTCAGGGTCCCCCGATACTCGCCATCCACTTCAAGAAGTGCCCTGGAAATGCCATGAGCAAGGGCCTCAACCTGGGCAGACTTGCCGCCGCCGCAAAGAGTAGCCATCACATCAAACTGACCACTGGTATCGGTGGCACTAAAGGGCTTTTCCAGCTTGTAAGTTCTGTAAGTATTACCGAAATAATCATCCGCATCCTGTTTGTTCACCACCACCTTACCGGAACCGGGGGAGAGCCAAACTCTGGCTATTGCAGTCTTCCTCTTGCCAGTAGCATAAAAGCGTTCTTGAACCATTTATTATCTCCAGAAGTATTAAATATCCAGTTTGGCCGGCTGCTGTGCCTGATGCGGATGTTCAGCACCCGCGTATATCTTGAGTTTTCCCAGCTGGGCACGGCCCAGTTTATTTTTAGGTAGCATCCCCTTAACCGCGAAGCGGATCAGCTCGGTCGGCTTCTTGGCAAGCAGTTCCCTGGCCGTGGTCTCCTTGATACCGCCGATATAACCAGTATGGCGGTAATACTTTTTGGTTTCCCACTTGTTGCTGGTCAATGCAACCTTATCGGCATTGGTAACAATGATAAAATCACCATTGTCCATAAAGGGAGAAAAGGTCGGCTTGTTCTTGCCGCGGAGATAATTGGCAATCTCGACCGCCAGCCGCCCCAGAATCTTACCCTCAGCATCGACAACATACCATTTCCTCTCGATTTCATTAACCGGAGTCAGATAGGTCTTCATCGTAATCCTCAAGACTTTCAGTAAATAATAAAAAAAAGGCTTGAACAAGTGCCAAACCTTTTCGAATATTTATGGAGCGGGAAACGAGATTCGAACTCGCGACGTCAACCTTGGCAAGGTTGCACTCTACCACTGAGTTATTCCCGCTCATATGTAGGCATCAAAAACGAGCGTGTATTTAACCAGACGGCTGACTGATGTCAATAAAAAAAAACGGCTGCGGTTAATTTTTCCAATTAAAGGTAAATTTATTTGACCGCCAAATGATATAGATGGTATTAAAGACACAAAATATGATACCGTTTTGCGTTCCTGACAACCATTTTCAGCCAGGCTCCTTATGAATAAAGTTAACCGTACCGCCATAATTGAGCGGAAGACAGGTGAAACCGAAGTTTTCCTGAAGTTAAATATTGACGGCAGCGGCCAGGCGGCCATTTCCTCGGGAATTGCCTTTCTGGATCATATGCTGACCCTGTTTGCCGTACACGGATTTTTCGACCTTGAACTCAAGGCCGCAGGCGATATCGAGGTTGATTTTCATCATACGGTAGAGGATGTGGGGATCTGTCTCGGCAAGGGGTTTGCCGAGGCCCTTGGCGACAAGGCCGGAATTGCCCGGTACGGCACCTGCTTTCTGCCCATGGATGAGGCTCTGGTCAGGGTGGTGCTTGACCTTTCCAATCGGCCGGTTATGCACTATCAGGCAGATGTTCCCGATCAGAAGGTCGGCGTTTTTGACACCTGCCTGGCCAAGGAGTTTATGCGGGCATTCAGCCAGCATGCGGGGCTAACCCTGCATGTTGATCTGCTGCACGGAGAAAACAGCCATCATATTATTGAGGCGGTTTTCAAGGGCTGCGGCCGGGCCATGAACCAGGCCACAGAGCGGCTGGCAATTGCCGGTACGCTCTCTTCCAAAGGCTGCCTTTAACTGGCGATGAGACAAAACCTTTTTATTTAATTCTACTTATGGTGATTAAAATGAACCGTTACCTAACTGCTGTTATTTTATTGATGTTTTTTATCCTGCCTTCATGTTCAGCCAAAATTGCACAGAATCAGCCTGAAAACGAGGCACCGCCGCCGGAATGTATTCTGGTCTTACCGACCTTTGCTCCGGCGGCTGAATCTTCCAGAGCAGCAAATCATCAGAAAGCCGGGGAACTGCAAAGCGGCGCCAGGTTTATTGATTCCGTGCTTGGCGAAGAGTTGGGCAGTAATCAAGCAGTCAAAATGGTTAACAAGTCCCAGTATGATGCGTCTTTGGCAGAAATCAAGGGCGGTCGGTTCGGCCTGCTCAGGTCTTTGGGGAAATCATTTGACTGTCAGGCGGCACTTTATACCACTGTAATCAGGTTCAGACAGCGTGATGGCGGCAATTATGGCGTCAATTCCCCGGCTTCGGCTGCATTTGAAATGAAACTGGTCGATACGGCCAGTGGCAGATTACTCTGGGCCGGGACCTTTAATGAAACCCAGCAATCGGTGCTAAGCAATCTGTTTTCGCTTAAAAAAGCCGGAGAACGGGGCTTTAAGTGGATAACCGTGGAAGAACTTGTCCGTCAGGGCATAAGGAAAAAACTGGCCGGATGTCCATATTTATAAAGAGGCGGCGGGATAGCCTCCCCCGCCCTGCTGCCGATGCCGAAAAGCTATAAATTACCAGGGCCTGTCAATAAAAAGATTGGCCGGGCAATGCACAGGCATCAAATGCTGCAGGACGGCGACCGGGTTATGGCGGCTGTCTCCGGCGGGGTGGACAGTCTGGTGCTGGCCTGGCTGCTTGATAAATGGCGGAAAAAAACGCCGATTGATTATCAGCTGCAATGCGTTCATATTGACTTCGGGTCTGACCGCAGCCGGACGGCAAGAGCAGAGCAGCTATCGACAATGTTTGCAGACTTGGGTATGCCGTTGCTGGTGGAGCAGGAAAAGCCGATTGTCGGCGAAAGAAATTGTTTTATCTGTGCAAAACAGCGGCGCCATCAGCTTTTTGACCTTGCTGCCCGGATGAATTGCAATAAAATAGCCTTTGGCCACCATAAGGACGATCTTATCGAGACCTTTTTCCTGAATATGTTTTACAGCGGCAATATTTCCACCATGCTGCCCAACCAAAGGGTTTTTAACGGCCGCCTGCATTTAATCAGACCTCTTGCCTATATCGAAAAGCAGGAGGTGGAAGCCGTGGCCGCCGGAGCAGGCTTACAGCCGCTGACCAGCCCTTGTCCGCTATCAGCAAACACCCGCCGTGATCAGGTTCGGGCAATGCTGGAAAATATTTACAAGGACGAGCCGGAGATCAAAGGCTCAATTTTTGCCTCACTTGCCAATGTGCGGCATGAATATATGCTAAACGATGATTAAATAATGATTTTTACGCATCAAAAAAATCTCCTCAGGTGATATTATGAGAACAGAAATCAGGCAATTACTAAATACCAGCCCGGATAATCAGAAAGTATCCCTGTCCGGCTGGCTGCGCACCAGAAGGGATACCGGAAGTTTTTCCTTTCTGGAGATAAATGACGGCTCCTGCCTGACCAATATGCAGGTCATAGCCGATGAAAATCTGAATAATTATCAGGATGAGGTGCTAAAACTAACCGCCGGATGTGCGGTTGAGGTGCAGGGAGTGCTGAGGGAATCTCCGGCCAAGGGGCAGAAGGTGGAGGTGCAGGCGGCGGCAGTCAAGGTCATCGGCTGGGCCGAGCCTGAGAGCTATCCGCTACAAAAAAAACGTCATTCCTTTGAATTTTTAAGGGAAATCAGCCATCTGCGGCCAAGAACCAATGCTCTTGGGGCGGTAGCCAGGGTGAGATCCCGTCTGTCCATGGCCGTGCATACATTTTTTCAGGAAAGGGGCTTTTTTCAGGTACATACCCCGGTCATTACCACCAGCGACTGCGAGGGGGCCGGAGAGATGTTTCAGGTCAAATCCGGCAAAGACGGTGATTTTTTCGGCAAACCTGCCGGTTTAACGGTGAGCGGTCAGCTGCAGGCCGAGGTCTATGCCCTGTCTCTGGGCAAGGTCTATTCCTTCGGCCCCACCTTTCGGGCCGAAAATTCCAATACCAGCCGCCATCTGGCCGAGTTCTGGATGATTGAGCCGGAAATGGCCTTTTGCGATTTATCCTGCAATATGCAGTACGCAGAAGAAATGCTTAAATACTGCCTGGCCGATATACTCGATAATTGCCAGGAGGATATGAACCTGTTTAATTCCTTTATCGAAAAGGGGCTGATCGATAAACTATCCGGCGTGGTTGAAAAGGATTTTGGGCATATCACCTATACCGAGGCGGTGGAGGTACTGTTAAGCTCCGGCAAAAATTTTGAGTTCCCGGTCTCCTGGGGGGTTGATTTACAATCCGAACATGAGCGTTATCTAACCGAAGAATACTTCAGGAAACCGCTGATTGTTACGGATTATCCGGCCTCGATTAAACCCTTTTATATGCGGCTGAACGATGACGGTAAAACCGTGGCCGCCATGGATATTCTGGTGCCGGGCATCGGCGAGATTGTGGGCGGCAGTCAGCGGGAAGACCGCTACGATCTGCTGCTTGCCCGAATGAAGGAGGCCGGTATAGATACCACCGAATATCAATGGTATCTGGATTTACGCAGATACGGCAGCGTCCCCCATGCCGGTTACGGCCTTGGCTTTGAGCGGCTGGTGCAGTTTTGTACCGGCATGACCAATATCCGGGAGGTTATCCCCTTCCCCAGAACCCCGGGCTTTGCCCCCTGTTAGCATGGAAAATCTGGCTGAAAACCGTGGGGCTGGGGTACGGAAGATGTTCGACACCATCGCCGGCCGTTATGATCTGATGAACCGGCTGATGAGCATGGGACAGGATCAAAAATGGCGCCGCTTTGTGGTCGGCAAGGCAAGGCCCGGCGGTCTGGTACTTGATCTGGCCGCTGGCACCGGAGATATTGCCGTCCTGCTGTCGGCCCAAGGCAGTGAGGTGGTGGGGGCAGATTTTTCCCTCGGTATGCTCAAGGAGGCCGAAAAAAGGTTTGCCGACAGCGGTATTCACTGGCTGGCCTGCGATGCCAATCGGCTGCCCTTTGCCGATAACAGCTTTCAGGCGGTAACCTTTGGTTATCTCTTGCGGAATGTGGACAACAGCCTGACCGTTCTGCGGGAGGTGTACCGGGTTTTGCAGCCGGGCGGGCGGGCAGTCTGCCTTGACACCACCCCACCAGCCAAAAATTTTTATTATCCGCTGATAAAATTTTATTTCCGGTTCGGCATCCCCCTTTTGGGGCGGCTGGTTGCCAGAGACAAGGACGCCTACGCATATCTGACTGGTTCAACCCTGAAATTTCATGCGGCAGATGAGCTGGCCGGGCTTTTCAGGCAGGCGGGTTTTAATCAGGTCGGCTATAAAAAATTTATGCTGGGTACTATCGGCGTACACTGGGGAGAAAAATAATGCTTGCAGATTTACTGGAAAAAGAGCCTCAGCCCAAAGAGCCGTCAACCATGTTTGAGATGTTGACCGCAACCTGCCATAAGCACCAGGAAAAGCTGGCCTTTATCTACCGGATTGGCGATGAGGAATTTCGGGTCAGCTATCTGAAACTTCTTGAAGACGTGATGCTGCTAGCCAGATCTTTCAAGGCGCGCGGCATATCCTCGGGCTGCAAGGTAGTGATTCTCTCCGACAACCGTTATGCCTGGATAGTAACCGATCTGGCCCTGATGTCCCTGGGGGCGGTCTCGGTGCCGCGGGGGGCGGATACCCCGACCATGGAGCTTGAGTTTATCATCAAGGATTCCGGGGCTGATTTTTTGGTGATGGAATCTGAATCCCTTTTGGATATTCATGAACATTTTATTAAGGAATGCCGTCAGTTAAAGGCAGTTTTTGTCATTGAGGCCCTGGCTATTCACACCCTTTTTGGTCAGGTCTATTCCTATAACGACCTGCTGGCGGACAGAAGTTATGCCAGAGAAGATGCGGCAGCCTTTCTGGAAAACGGGCGGAAAATACAGGGCAATACGGTCCTGACCATTATCTATACTTCCGGCACCACCGGGCAGCCCAAGGGAGTGGTGCTGACCCATGCCAATATCATGCATAATGTGCTTGTTATTCCCGACCTTATTAAACTTACCGCTGCAGACCGCTGGCTCTCCATCCTGCCGAGCTGGCATGTTTTTGAACGCATGGTGGAATATGTTGCCCTAGCTGGCGGCAGCAATACGGTTTATTCAAAGGTCAAGACCTTTGGCAGCGATCTGGAGCATTATAAACCAAGCATGGTCGCCTCGGTGCCAAGGGTATGGGAATCCTTGTATTCAAGGGTGCAGGCCGGGGTCAAAAAAAAGGGCAAAACCGCCCGAAGAATTTTTTCGCTGCTGGTCTCGGTTTCGGCTGCTTACCGCAAAAATTACCGGATTGTCAAAAATCGGCTGCCGGAATTTGAACAAGACCGCCGCATCAGGAAAAACCTGGGCAGGCTTTGGGCGATGGTGAAAATTATCATGCTTTTTTTGCCTTATCTGCTGGCGGTCAAAAAACTTGCCCTGGTGAAGAAGCGTTTCGGCGGCAGGCTGCGGCTGGCGGTCAGCGGCGGCGGCTCTCTGGCGGCCTATCTTGAAGAATGGCTTGATGCGGTGGGGATCAGAATAATCAATGCCTACGGTATGACCGAATGCTCGCCAGCCATCGCCGGCCGGGTCTTAAATTGCCGGATTTACGGCACTCTAGGCCCGGCCCTGCCGGAGACCAGTTTACGCATTGTTGATGAGGAAGGCCGGGTGCTGCCCGCCGGTGAGGAAGGGCTGATTGAGGTGCTTGGCCCGCAGGTTACGCCGGGTTATCATAATAATCAGGCCGAAAATAAAAAATCGTTTACCCCGGATGGTTATTTCAAAACCGGCGATTTAGGCAAGCTGACCATCCACGGGGAACTGGTCATAACCGGACGGGCCAAGGACATTATCGTTCTTGCCAGCGGTGAAAACATTGACCCGACCAGAATTGAGGATGCCATCTCAAGATTCCCCTTTATCAAGGATGCAGTGCTGGTCGGTCAGGACAAAAAGGGGCTTGGCGCCCTGCTGGTTCCCAATATGGAGGAGTTAAGGAGCTATTTAGCCGAAAAATTTGATTATCTGACCAAAGACCGGGCTGGTGATGAGGATTTGCTCCAGGATAAAAAGGTGTTAAGTGCGGTCAAGGGCGAAATGAACCGCCTGCTTAAACCAAAAGATGGTTTCAGGCCCTATGAAAAATTGCAGGAAATTGTCTTTTTAAGCAGGGATTTCAAGTTCGGCGAGGAGCTGACCAATACCTTGAAAAAAAAGCGTCATTTTATTGAAAACAAGTACCGGGAAATCATCAATAACCTGCTCCGCTGATGGCCGGACTTTAATTTAACCGGAATTAAACTTAGCAAGGAGGCTGATATGAATATCAAAAAAGTGGTTACTCCCATCGATTTTTCCGACAATTCCAGGCTGATTGCCGAATCTGCCGGATATTTTGCCGGTAAGCTGGGAGCCGAGTTGTATCTGGTTTTTGTAGTGCAGAATTTTGAGGATTATTCTGGATTTTTTGTCCCCCATATGAACATGCCC
>PDQP01000019.1 GCA_002747805.1 Deltaproteobacteria bacterium | reverse complement strand
AAGGCACCAAAATCGCCGGCCGCATAACCGCCGGACAACAGGAAGAGCAGGAAGACAAGGTTGAAAAAATATATTTTTAACCGAACTGCCGCCCCTGCTCTACAATGATTTGCCGCAACGGTTAAGCAAACCTCTTATCTCATCAACATCGTTGACCTGACCGAAAACCGTTATCACATCGCCGCTTAAAAGCCGGGTGGTGCCGCGCGGAATAATCACCTGGTTGCCGCGCTTAACCGAAACCAGGTTGATCGTCTCCGGCAAGGACAAATCCTTGACCAGTGCCTGATTGCAGCTATCCGATTCGGTAAGAACAAACTCCACAAAACCAGCTTCCTTGGTCTGCCGCAGATTGGTTT
Organism: Deltaproteobacteria bacterium; assembly: GCA_002747805.1. Lineage (GTDB taxonomy): Bacteria > Desulfobacterota > Desulfobulbia > Desulfobulbales > Desulfocapsaceae > SZUA-575. The sequence goes on along the minus strand of PDQP01000019.1, from coordinate 32,921 downwards.
GGGCCTCTTCAAGTTTACCCCTTTGTTTGCGTACCACCCCGACATCATAGGCCCGCAAAATGTCGCTGCGGCTAATGGTGCCGACCAGGGTGGAAGAATCCGTACGGCTGACCACCGGCAGGCGGGCGATGTCCCTCGGCGCCATTTTCTGAATGGCATGCCAGATCTGATCATCAGGATAAACCGTGATGGCCGAGGTGGTTGCCACATCAGCCACGGTCATCTTTCTTGAATCAAAATCATCGGCGGCCTGGGCCTTATGAACATCCTGCAGGGTAATAATACCGAACAATCTGCAATCATCCGCCAGCACCGGCAGCCCCAGCAGGTTGGTTTCCTGAAACAGGGCCATAACCTCGTTTACCGAGCGGTCCTTATGGATGGTAACCGGATTTTTCCGCATCACTTCATGGACCTTTACCCCCTGCATGATATCCATATCCCGCCCTTCCGCAAAACGGATGCCCTTTTTGGCAAGTTTCAGGGTGTAAATAGATTCAGGATGGAGCCACTGCGCCATATAGCTGGCGGTAATGCCGGTAACCATCAGGGGCAGAATCAAATGGTAATCATTGCTCATTTCAAAAACTATCAGCATGGCGGTAAGCGGCGCCCGAGCCGTGGCCGAAAACAGGGCGGCCATCCCCACCAGGGCGTATGCCCCGGAATTACCGGCATATTCAGGGAAGTATAATTCAAAAAAATGCCCGAGTGCCCCGCCCAGCATGGCACCGGTAAAAAGGGACGGGGCAAAGACGCCGCCCGAATTACCTGAGCCTAAGGTAAATGAGGTTGCCAGCGGTTTTAATAACACCAGGGCGGCAAGGATCCACCAGGTGGTGTTGCCCTGAATAACGGTTTCAATATAGGGAAAGCCGGAGCCGTACATCTGCGGCATGGCCAGCGACTGGGAGATGGCCGGAAACTGCATATAACAAACGCCGAGCATACCCAAAAAAACCGCTCCGACCGCAGGTTTCAGCAATTGAGGAAAATCCCATTCATCAAAGATAATTTCCGCCCGGTTCAGCATTCTGATAAAGCCGATCCCGACCAGAGCGGCGGCCACCCCCAGAATCAGGTAAAAGATGATAGATACCGGCGAAATCATGGTATAGGCCGGCACATCAAAGGCAGGCCGGTCGCCAAGAAAAATCCTGCTGACCACCGCCGATGACACCGAGGCAATCACCACATTACCAAAGGAACGCACCTGTAAACCGGCCATAAGTACTTCAATGGCAAAGATCACCCCGGCAATCGGGGCATTAAAGGTGGCAGCTATACCGGCGGCGGCACCGCAGGCCACCAGATTTCGGATGCGTTCATCCGATAATTTCAAGACCTGGCCGATTGAGGAACCAAGTGCCGAACCAACCTGCACAATGGGGCCTTCCCTTCCGGCCGAGCCGCCAGTGCCGATACAAAGGGCAGAGGCGGCTATTTTGGCCACCGCCACCCTGGCCCGGATGCGGCCGCCGTTAACAATGATGGCCCGCATCACTTCCGGTATGCCATGCCCCTTGGCTTCCTTGGCAAAATAGATCAGGGGGCCGACCAGCAGGCCGCCCATGACCGGAGCGAAAAGGTAAATCCATGCCCCCAGAAATGGCACCAGTTTAGGCAGATACGAATAGCAAATATGCTGGATGGCATAGATAAGTTTAACAAAGAGAACCGCCGCCAGCCCGGTTCCGGAACCTATGCCCACGGAAAGGATCAGGAGCTGCAAGCCAAGCGGAAGCGAAAAGCGGTCAAGCACACTGCTGGCAGATGAATGTTTGGAATCCATTATAATCTAAGCAACAAAAGACGGTAAAACAACAACATAACCCATGAATAAAAAAGTCCCCACGACAACAGGATGCTAAACATACAATATATTTGATAACTATTCAGCGAAAAAGTAACGTAGACACGATTTTCCCTGACCAAGCAGTTATCTTGTGAGCAACCCGTAAAAAGTAACCGGCTGTCATTATTTATTTTGCCGCCCTTAGTTTGGTAAAACCAAGAATGCCAAAGCCGATTGCAGCGGCAAGCAAGGTAATACCTATCAAAGGTCTATATACCAACCATGCAATGGCAATGGTTATTAAGGATAACAGGCCGGTTATCAGGAAAGTAATAATACCTGTTCCCGCGGCCACAATATTACCGAATAACGGCACCACATCAGCCAGTACCGAAAGCAGATTCAAGGCCATTTTTAGCCCGGCAAACATCAGAATAAAGCCGCCCAAACGAATCAGCCAGGTCATTATCACATTGTCCTGTTCGGCTTTTTCAAACATCGCCCCGCTGCTTACAATTCCAGATGCCACCAGCTCAATGGAGCCGCCCTGACTGCTTTGATAAGGCTCAAGGCTGTCTTTTATCTGCTGGGCAACAACACTGGTATCCATAGGTTTAAGCACCTGAAACGATATACGCATATCACCTATTTCAGGATGATTTATATCATTGCCAAGATAGTAGCCTTTCTCCATCCGCTGGACTTTTGCGGACTGTATGTTTGGAAGAGGTGCTGATTCGGCTATGGTTAAGGGAGCAAAACCCGATATTTTTGAGACAATGGACTGCGGCAGCCGAAAGGCCCCCAGGGTTACATGTTCGGCAACCAATTCCTTTGATTCATAAGGCATGGTCTTGGGATTTTCATGGCCGGAGGTTCTTTTGAAATTAGATGAATTGATAAGCCAGGAACTCCATACCTTATTATATGAATAAGTGGTTTTGGTCTCGGTGCCGCCGCCAAGTTTAGTCTCCTCTGTAGATGAGGTTTTCTCTTCCCACTGATACATTTCAGCCTTTCGCTTCAGCTTAATGGCATTGGCCGAGATGCCAAAAACCGGATCGCTCAGGGTCTCCTTGGTGGTTGCAAGACCGCTTAAGTGAACCAAGTCTCCCTCGTTAGCAGAGTCAACCTTTTCACTTGGTACTGAAATGACAATGCCGCTCCCCTCTTGCAGGGTTTTATGCCTTTTTACCGATCTTCCCTCGTTCCAGAAAAGCAGCGGGAATGCAATCAAAAATAAAACAAGACCAACCAAAATCCCCTTGACGGCACCACCTAACCGACTAAACCAGGATTGGTTAGTTACTTCGGTAAACTCATCTTGCCCCATGATATTTTCTCCCGTTAAATTTTTCATCTATCACAAAAAGCTGCAACAATTTAATTCAATCAGAACTGCTGAAATTTTACCACCTGTTTTTCAAAAAAGCCGCAAAATAGCAGGCTGGACAACTGACATTTTTTCATGACATGATTAACCAATACAAATCAATCAAGCAGCAGCACGGAAGCAATAACATCCGGCCGCGTAAAACGCAGCAGTTGGTAGGCCATACCCGGGTACCCTTGAAAAAAAGTAAGCGGATAAACGGAGGCTTTTCCGGCAGAAAAGGAAAATTCACCGCGTTCCTCGGCTCTTTCCGGTACCATGGCGGCAATCCTGCGGGCATGGTCAATCCAGTCCCGACGAGAGGCACGCATTCCGGCGGTTAGCAGGCAGTCGGCGACACCCAAATTGCCGCAGCAGAGATGGTCATTGACACGAATATCGTATTGCCGGCAGACAGTCATCGCCCTCTCCATCTCGGACTCTATCTCCCTGTCAGGGTAAAATTCAAGCAGACCGCTTCTCGCAAGCCCTATGCCCGGTGCCCCATGGCACCAGGTTGAACCAATCAAGACCCGGTTTTCGTCATCCCACCAGTTTTGCTCTTCGGCATCAAAAAGAGACCGCTCAAAGGCAAGTCCGGCGGCAACGGCTTCATCTGCACCCGGCAACGGTCGCAGCGCATTTAATCGGGCAAGGGCATAAATCACCCCTGAAGCTCCGTGGGAAAACCCCGAACAGGGCGGCGAATCGGCAAAAGCCCGCCAGGAATTTCCGTTTTTGTCGACTATCCGCCGCCGCAGAAGATGCTCGCCGCAAAGAGACGCCATGTCAAGAGCCTTTTTATCCCCGCCGGCCTGCAGGTAGGAGATGAGTGCCGACAAGGCACCCGCCGCCCCGCCAATAATATCCGAAGAGGTATCGGCGGCGATTCGTTCGGGAGTAATGACCGCCGCAAACATTGAGGCACGGCGTAACATCTCCTGCCTGCCGGTCAAAGAATATGCCTTGGTAAGGGCATACAGAATGGAACCTATGCCGCTTATCCCCCCGATACTCTCTTTTTTTTGCGGATTTTCCAGTAAAAAGTTCCCGTATTTTTCAAGGGTGGCACCGATTTTATCGGTCAGAGAGGAAAAAAGCCGGTCTGCCGACACGGTTTCCAGGGCAGCGTAAAGGAGCAAAAGCCCGGAGATGCCGCTGTATATACCGGCAGGCAGGGTGCCAAACCTGAAACATTGATAGCGTTCCGAATAAACCGGACCGAGCCAGCTTACACTTCCATCGGCTCCATACAGCGCCATTTTCGCAATATGTCTGCCAATTGCCTCGGCATGAAGCAGGCATTTCTCTTCACGGAAAGATATTTCCCGGTCGTTGTTTACCGGAACCGCATCGCCTTGCCGCGCATTTTGACCGATATGCGAACCGCCGCTGCCGGCACAAAGAAAGGATGCCCGAATATAGCCGCACTGCCTGTTACACTCCTCTGCCGAAAAACCGGTCAGCCGTTTCCTTGCCTCGCCCATAGCCGAGCGGCGGAAAAGATGCGGCACCCGATTGTGGGCATCGAGATAAAGAGCCGTCTCTTCGGTATTGGTCAAAAAATAGGGAATATCCAGATTTTCCAAAGCCCGGTGTTCCCATGACAATACCGGATAAAACTCCTCGTTTTCCGCAGCGTTAAATGCCCGTGCCAACTTTTCGAGCAACAGGCTTCGTTCAAGACCGTCGCGAAGATATTTTGCCTGCCGGGATTCTTTTTGCAGGGCATAGTAAAAACGGGTTGAACGAAAAACATAGCGGCTGCGTTTTCCGCAAAAAACGTTCAGGGGACTCTCCTTTCTGTCAAGCAGAGTGCTGCGGTTATTTTGCAACAGTTGATAAGCACTGCGGAAACCGGCAATAATCTCCTCCGTAAAAAGACCGGGGCAGACCTCCTCCCCGTTTAATTTCGGCAGATTATACCGTTGTTCCGATGACGGTTTTTTAACTTGAACCGGTCGCATATCATCCGTATTTATCTCCTGCCATTCTTCCTGCAGAAAATCAATCCGTAAAAAGTCCCGCAAGGAAGACAATCCGCTTATATCGTAGGAGACATTGCCCCCGGTCTCCATAAACGGCAGCAAGCCGGTACGCAGTACCGAATCATCAAGGATACCGCTCGCAAGACAAGAGGCACTCTCTCCCGTGCCGTATATTTTTCCCTGCGGCTGCATCAATGCCTCAAGATCAACATGAACGGGGTGAATGCCGTCGGCAATAATATTTTCATGGTGGGCATCGATGCCGCATAAAAGATGCAGCAGGGCGAGCTGAACACCGCTGTTACGGAAAAATTGCCGCACCTCCTCATCATTTTTACAAGGCTGATGTTTTACCGCTTCCACCCAGCCGTATCCCTCTTTTGCCAAGACGGTGATGCGGCGTAACGGGGCGGAAGATTTACGGTTGAACCACTCAAGAAAAGAGTTGTAGGCGGCCTCCATTTCCACCGGACGGGGCTTGTAAATAACCGCTCTATCGCCAAAATAGACTGCCGTTACCTGCTGTCCCCCATTATGCGGGTCGGAAAGGGTATCATCAAGCCCGGTTACGGATTCAAGGGACGTACCGGCAAGTGCCTCAATTTCAGGTTTATCACGAAGCAACCGTGCCAAAAAAAGCTCCTTTGCCGATAACCGGTTATGCAACAGGGTGCCAAGCAGCCTTGCCAGAACCGCATATTCAACAAAGAAATCCTTGAGCTTTCCTGCCCGCATCGAATTGACAAAACGCTGATAATGACTGCCGGAAAGGTTGGCATAGGTAAAGGAGAAGGGGCTGTAAACCCGTTCAAACGCCTTGTACAGGGAAAATTCATGGAACAGAACCCCGGCCGTCAACCGATTGATGTGTTGATGGAGATGACGCTGCATGGCAAGCCGTGCAGACGGCGACAACAACATCAACCCCTGACCGCCGCGGCGGGCAAGTTCGGCGGCCGCCCAACGGGCAAAATCGCCGGTAATCTCCTCAAAAGGGAGCGGGTTATCGCGGTCAAACAGGTCGTCATCGCCGTCGTCATCACCGGTTCGGGGGCGGCTTAACAGATAATCGAGGGCGGCGGCAAGACAACCAAGCCAAGGCGCCTGAAGCTGCTCCGGTGTTGCTACCGGAGCAGGTAATTTATCCGGCAGGACGGAATTTTGCCCGCTTCCGGCAGGCCGTTCATAAAGAGGGGCGGAACGGGCGGCGAGGACGCCGAGTTCCCGGCGGCTAAAGACCATCACCCCGCCTCATGCCGGATATGGTCAAAATAAACCACCCTTGACTCCTTCATCTCGGTCATATACGGCATCAGAATCTTTTTGGCAAATTTAAGCATAATTTTGTTGGGGGTAAAAATGCTGAATATTGCTCGGGGAATGTCCCGATGATAAAGATTATGCCTGACTATGGATTCGGAGAGCAGAGGCAGAGCCAGACCAAAGCCCTGATGATCCCGATGAAGGCAGATATTGGAATAACGGATGGTTACGGCATCAAGACGATGGGTAAGCAGCCAGCCGATCACCCGACCGTTTTTTTTCAGACCGAGACTGTTTATCGGTTCGGTCTCTTGAAAATTATCCTTGAAAGGCCAGAGATAATCGGGAAAGGGGCGTTCCCGCCGCTGAATATCGACCAGATACTGACGGTCGGCAGGGGTAAGCTCCCGCCAGGGAAAACTGCGGCAGCTTGCGGGAAAGGGAAACATGTTTAACCACGGCGGTTCAAACCTCCCCTTTCTCTTTCCGACCACCATCCGGGTTACCGGCCCCTTGCAACCGGCGGCAAGAAGCATGTTTTCAATTTCTTCTCCGCCGGCACTGCCGGTCATATAGTAGAAGTTGAGCTGCATCATGCCCAGCTTCCGGGCTTTATGTCGGGTCTGTTGCAGCAGTTCGGTACCGTATCCTTGCCTGCGGAACTCTGGGGCAACATAAAACGAGGAGACATTCATCATCGGCATCACGCCGTGCCGATCCTGCAGGGTAGCCAGCATCAAGGCGGCAGGCTTTCCGCCGGGGGATAAAAGACCAATTCCGACCGCCGATGTTCCCCTTCCCTTGCCGACAAAAAAATCGGCATAGGCCGGAAAGGTAAGGTGGCGAAATTTATGTAAATTATCCCTGTCAACCCGCATTTTTCCGTATTTTTGAGAGGGACTGCCCCTTGCCGGCAGATGCTTACCCGCATCAAAAAAGGCAGATTAAACACTTAAAGAAGGCTTTGCAGAACCTGCCGAGTAGTGTCGAGTCCAAGGCGTCCGGCACCCGGAAACCGCAGTGTACACGGAGTACATGAGGATTTTGAGTACCGGAACAACGCAGGAATCGACGTACGCAGGTGGTTATTCAAAGCCTTCTTAAACATCGATATTGGAGTGAGTATTAACCGCGGCACCGCCCTTTTGCATACTACAGGAGATGTCCCCGTAAATTCCCCCCTTACCGCCGGCAACCTCTTCAAGCTCTTCGTCCGAGAGCTGTCCGGTCAGGCTGACCTCACTGCCAATATCACGCGGCAGAACAAAAATCATGGTATCGGGTTTCTCCTCGATAACCTCAACCTTCATCCCGGCGGGAAACTCTACTCCGGCAGTCTCCTCAATCAGGCTCTTGGCATCACCGGAGAGCAGTTTGTTCCGAAAATCGGCATCCTCAAAGGCCCTTTTTATAACCTTAAACTCACGCTCCTTTCTGGCTTCCTGCATTCGTTTCTCCTCCTGTTAAAATTTGCCGATTCGGCATAACATCGTCAAACACAATCCCCGCCAACTGCGGGGGTTAACGCCTTCAACGGTGAACGATGTGAGTATTATGCCCCCCGGTTGCCCCTGAACAGTTGTAGGTGTCATTCTTACCGCCGGCAACGTTTTCGAGGTCTTCATCGGATAAGGTGCCCTCAAGCCGGATTTCGTTACTGACATCCCTCGGCAGAACAAAAACCACAGTACCCGGTTGTTCCTCAACCACCTCAATCCTCATTTTGTCCGGGAACTTGATGCCGGCGGCCTCCTCAATCAGGGTTTTGGCATCACCGGAGAGCAGTCCTGCCCGAAATCCGGCATCTTCAAGGGCTTTTGAAATAACCCTGATTTCCCGATCTTTTCTGGTTTCCGGCATCATATATCTCTCCCGTTCCCGACATTACGTATTAATATCCTGTTATCTCGTGTATACTTTGTGTATTATGTCCTCCCGATGCCTTATTACAAGTAAAGTTATCCCCCTTGCCGCCGGCAACGTTTTCAAGATCCTCATCGGAGAGAGCGCCCTCAAGCCGTACCTCATTGCTGATATCCCGTGGCAGTACAAAAACCATGGTATCGGGTTTTTCCTCAATCACCTCAACCTTCATTCCGTCCGGGAACTTAATGCCGGCAGTCTCTTCAATCAGAGCCTTGGCATCACCACCGGAAAGCAACTTTGCCCGAAAATCCGCATCTTCAAACGCCTTCTTGACTACCTTAAATTCACGTTCTTTCCTGGCTTCCAGCATAATATTCTCCTTATAATGTTTTTCCGGTAATGCCCGCAATTCCACGAACCGGCCGCAGGCGGGCAGCACCCTTTCTGCCCTGCATTCACGGGGAATGCAGAACAACCAGAACACAAAGATAGATTACCCAAAATTTTTGATTACGCAACAGCAAATCTTGACCGTTATTTGTACTCTTGAAATTTAGAAAAGGAAACCAGCGAGTTAGCTGACAGTCATTTTTTACCATCTCGAAAAACACGGAAAATCTATAAAGTTCAATCTGATAAAATAAAAAACATTGTGGTTTATGTGATTTTATGGCTTAATTTTATAATTGGTTGTTGTCGGGTTTGTCTTGTTGATTGACGACGTGGCATACCGTTACTTTTCGATAACTCGTGCAGACATTTACGGTTATTGACGGTTAATCGTAAAGAATAATAACGGGGAAAATGAAAAGAAACTGTCTCCTTATCATTTTTATTTTGCTTGCCATTACTCCTTTTTCCGTAAAAGCAAAACAGGACGGGGGCGGTTTTTCCGGTCTTCTTTCTCTGACCGATGCCTTGGAACTCACTCTGACCAAAAACGGTTTTATCCGCCTGCAAATCCACGAGACGGCCGTTGCCCGGGGCATTGTTCAAAATCTTGACGGTTTTTTCGATCCAAATCTTGCCGCAAACGCCGCTTACGAGTATCGGCAAGACCAAAGCGAAGCGGCTGACGAAGAGCAAAAGCTCATTACCCTGACCGCCGAAACGGAAAAACTCTTTCCTTGCGGCTGCCGCCTGTTGTTGTCTCTCAAGGCGGAACACGGCAGTATTGAAGAACGCACCCGGCAAAGCTATGAACCGGAATTACGGCTTAATGTCCCCCTGCTAAAAAATCCCGGCCGGGTTCTTGCCGTATCCCGACAAGCCGCCCGGCTGGAGGCCGAGGGTAAACAGCTTACCCTTGAGCATCTGCTTTCCGGTCAGACCTGCCGGGCTGCTTCCGCCTACTGGTCGTTGCTTTCGGCAAAGAGGGAGCTGGCCGTCTACCGGCAAAGTCTGAGGCGTTCCGGCGAGCTGCTGAGCCACTACCGCCGCATGGTCGAACTGGGCGAAAAAACGGCAAATGACCTTTTTTTGATCCGTGCCGAAATTGCCGGCAGGAAAAACCGGGTGCAGGCAGCCGAGCGGAAATATCTACGGGCAGGATACAATCTGGCGAAGATTGTCGGTATTACCGCCGACGAGATAAAAGCACTTGAACCGGACGAACAAAATCTTCCTTACCCCGAAGAGATTAAGGACGTGCCGGGCTATACGGAGAGGCTGGTTCTTTTTGCCCTGAAGCACCGCCCGGATTTGGCCGCCGGGGAAAAGGTCGTCCGGGCCGCCCGCCTGCGTCTGCAAGAGAGCGAGATACAAAAAAGACCGCAGGCTGATCTCTTTTTGGCCGCCTCTTACACCGGAGTTGATGATGACGGGCCGTCCGGTCCGGACGATGTTACCTCCGTAGTCGGCGGGTTGAAATTTGCCCTGCCGAGCGGTAATCATGCCGCCGAGGGAGCCTTAGCCGTCAGGTACTCCCAACTGAGGATTGCCGAACGAAAGCAGCTTGAACTGGCAAGAAATATCTGCCTCGCCGTCACCTCGGAGACCAAACGCCTCGCCGATTTGGTCTTCGTGTTGAAGGAGAGAGAGGCGGCGGTCGCTGCATATCGGCGGGCAATTGTTGCCGAGGAGAAAAAGGCGGCGCTTGGTATGTCAACCCTTCCGGATTTACTACTGATGCACGACAAACTTGAAGCGGCCGAGATTTCGGAACTGGCAGACCGAAGCCGATATGCTGCGGCTCTGGCGGGCCTGCATCATCAAACGGCTTCGCTTCTGAATGACGGCAATCTTGAAGCCGCCTCGGCCGCAGCCCGGCTCAGGCATCTGCCGCTTATGAACACCGTGCAAAACTCAGGGAGACCGCAATGAACCAACCCTTTCAGACCGTGATTGTATGTGCAGTGCTGATATTATCCGCAACTCCGGGCGATGCCCGCACTCCGGTTTCCCTGCCGGAGGTTTTGCGCCTGACCCTGCTCTCATCTTCCCCGATTAAAAACAGCCGGGAGGAGGTCGGCAGGGCGAAGGGGCAGTTGCAGGAGGCAAGCGGCGGCTTTGACCGGTCGGATTCCGCCTCTCTTTCCTTTTCAAGCCTTGAAGAGAGCAGTTTGAGCGAGGAGAATTCCCGCCTAACCCAAAAATACCTGAAACATAACCTGACCGCCGGCAGCGAAAAACGGTTTCGCAGCGGTATTCTGACCGCCGCCGAAATAACCGTTGAGGGCAGCAGGGAAAGAAGCGGCGATGAGGAGCAGCAAGGGCGCGGCTCCCTGTTGCTTAAAATCGATTTTCCCCTGTGGCGGGGACGGGGACGCGAAGCGGTAACGGCTGACGAGCGGGCGGCGGAGTTTGCCGTCCGGCAGGCGGAATACAAGCTGCTCGACACCATCACCGGGCAGCTGCGGCAGAGCACCGATGCCTTCCGGGATTATCAGGCTGCCCGCCGCCGTCTGGCGGTGATGAGGGAGAGTGAACAACGGATTCGGCAGTATCTGGACGATGTCCTGCATCTGGTTGAGGCCGGTGAACGGGCGGCTGCCGACCTGTTGCCGCTGCATGCTCAGGCTGCCGACAGCCGGGCAAGGCGGATTTTGGCGGCCAAGGAGTTGAGCATCAAAAAAAATGCCCTGGGAGAGGCGATGGGAGTGAGTGCCGCCGAGCTGGCGGCGATGGAATTTGCCGATGAGCCGTGGCCGGAATTTACCCTGCCCGACAAGGAGCGTTATGTCGAGGAAATGACGGCTCTCGCCCTCTCCCGCAGAAAGGATCTCGCCGCCGCCCGGGCCGGCAAGGATGCGGCCGGAATTATGCTGGCCGGAGCGAAAGACGGATGCAGCCCGGAACTGAATCTGTATTTGCAGGGGCAGGCGGACGGCCTTTCGCAAGGGGGAGATTTTTCGGATTCCCTGCATTTTGACGATACGGCTTCCCTCTCCGGCGGCATCAGATTCCGCCGCCCCGCGGGCAATAACGGGGCAGAAGGCATTGTTACACAAAAACGGCATCGGTTCAAACAGGCAGAAATCAAAAGCAGCGAGCTTGAACGCACCATTCGGCTTGGGGTGATGGAGGCGGTTGATAATATGTTTATCTGCAAGGAGATGCAAAAGGAGGCAGCAACGGCGGTTCGGGAGTATGAAAAATCCCTTGAGGCGGAGCAGAAAAAGATGCAGCTCGGCATGGGAACCGTCCTTGATTTGCTGGCGGTGCAAAGGGATCTGGAAGTCGCCTCCCTGCAGCTGCTGGACAGCCGTGCCGATTGTGCCGCGGCACTTTCCGCATTACGATTTGAAACGGCATCCTTTATGGACGGCAGCAACGGTTCCTACCGTCTGCAAGAGTCGGCACCGCCGGTACTGCCCGGTAAATAAGAAAGAGTACAAATCAAGAGGCATATTGTGGCTAAAGGTATTTTCCGTAGCAAGGCACTGGCAAAACTGGCTTCTCCCGAAGAACTGGATACCCTGATGCGCATCACCTCCCCACGGGGCTGGTTTGCCCTTGCCGCCTTCGGGCTGCTGGCAATAAGCGTCGTGGTATGGGGATTTGCCGGTTCCATTCCCACCAAGGTTTCCGGCAAGGGGATACTGATCAGAACCGGCGGGGTGCGGCTGATCAGTTCGCCTTCGACCGGCAGGGTGAAAAACCTCTATTTTGAGGTTGGCGACCGGATCCGCAAGGGACAGGTGGTGGCCCGGATCGACCAGAGGGAAATTGTCGCCGAAATCAGACAGGCCAATCTGGAACTGGCTGATCTGACAGCAAAATACAAGACCCTCAAGACCCGAAACGAGGTTCAGAAAAAGCTGCACGACAAGAGTATTGAGCAGAAGCGGCAGAATATTGAAAGCTCTGTCGGCGAGGTCAAAAAACGGTTAAACCGGCTCAAGGAGCGTCTGACCAATCAGAGTGCCCTGGCAAAACAGGGATATATCACCCAAAAGCAGGTTTTGGAAACCCGGCTGGAGATAGACGCCGCCAAGGGCAAAATCCGCTCCCTGCAGTCGGAACTCCGGGATCTCAGCCTGCAGCGCTATAAGACCGACAGCCGGACCGGGGAGGAGTTGACCGACATGGAGAGTGCGATCAGGGAAAAAAGGGGTGCTGTCCGCGTATTGCGGAACCGGCTGGAGCTTTCCTCACGGGTGATCAGTCCTCATGCCGGACGTATTATTTCCATTTCTGCGGCGCCCGGCTCGCCGGTAAGCATGGGAACCCGGCTTTATTCGGTGGAAAAGACCGGCAAAGATACCCGAAACCTTGAGGCGGTGCTTTTTTTTCCGGCCAAGGACGGCAAAAAAATCAAGCAGGGCATGAAGATTCATCTGTCGCCCTCTACCGTCAGACCCGAGGAGTACGGTTTTATGGTCGGGCTTGTTACCTATGTAACCGACTATCCGGCAACCCTTGAAGGTATGCAAAACATCCTGCATAATCAGACGCTGGTTACGACCCTTACCGAGGAGGGCGGTGTTTTTGAGGTACACGCTGCCATGATTCCCGAATTTGATAATACCAGCGGCTATAAGTGGACTTCCGGGGAAGGCCCCCAATTAAAACCGGAAACCGGAACCCTGTGTAACGGCAGTGTCATTGTGGAGGAGCACCGTCCCGTGAGTCTGGTGATACCGTTGCTGAAAAAGATCGTCTTCGGCCGGTCGGAGGAGGCACCGAAAAAACCATGACAGCATCACGGACAAGACCCGGAAAACGGGTAAAAACGCCGACCGTCCTGCAAATGGAGGCGGTGGAGTGCGGGGCGGCCTCGCTGGCGATGATTCTGGCCTGCTACGGCAGGATTGTTCCTCTTGAAAGCCTTCGCAGCGACTGCGGCGTCTCCCGCGACGGCAGCAAGGCCGCCAATATTCTGAGGGCCGCCCGAAAGCACGGCATGATTGCCAAGGGGTATTCCTACGAACCCGAGGCCCTGCGGAAGATGACCTTCCCCGTTATCGTCTTCTGGAATTTCAACCATTTTCTGGTAGTGGAGGGCTTTAAGGGCGGCAAGGTCTATCTCAATGATCCGGCCGACGGTCCGCGGGTGGTCTCCCGGGAGGATTTTGACGACAGTTTTACCGGTATTGTTCTCACCTTTACGCCCGGTCCGGAATTTAGAAAGGAAGGGAAAAAAAACAGTATTTTCAGTTCGATCAAAAAACGTCTTGCCAATACCGGTTCGGCACTGCCCTTTGTGGTTCTGGCCGGGCTGATTCTGGTCTTGCCCGGCTTGGTGGTGCCGGTTTTTGCCAAGATCTTTGTCGATAATATTCTGGTTGCCCATATGTACGGCTGGTTCAAGCCCCTGCTGCTGGCAATGTTTTTGACCTTTCTCCTGCGTACCGGCGTAACCTGGCTTCAGGAATATTACCTGATGCGCTTTGAGACCAAACTTGCCCTGACCGGTTCGGCAAAATATTTCACCCATATCTTCCGTCTGCCGATTGATTTTTTTACCCGGCGGATGGCAGGAGATATTTGCAGCCGTATCCAGCTGAACGACAAGGTTGCCCGCCTGCTCTCCGGTGACATATCCGTCAATGTCCTGAATCTGATGATGGTGTTTTTTTACGCAGCCATGATGGCCTGCTACGATATTTTACTTACGGCGGCAGGGGTCGGGATTGCCTGTGTCAATCTGTTTGTCCTGCGGCTGGTCTCGGGGAAAAGAAAAGTTCTTAACAAAAAATTACAACAGGAAAGCGGAAAACTGGTCGGTTATTCGATGGCCGGTCTGCAAATGATCGAGACCCTGAAGGCCACCGGCGGCGAGTCCGATTTTTTTGCCATGTGGTCGGGGCAGCTTACCAAGGAGATTAACGCCTCACAGAAACTGGCGGTGCCGTCTCTGATTCTGTCCACCCTGCCGGTTTTTCTGATGGCACTGGTCAATGCGGCGGTGCTGATAATCGGCGGTTTTCGGGTGATGGAAGGCCGGATGACCATGGGTATGCTGGTTGCCTTTCAAAGTCTGATGGTCAGCTTTATGACTCCTTTTAATCAACTGGTCAATCTGGGTACCACCCTGCAGGAAGCGGCTGCCGATATGGAACGTCTTGATGACGTGGAAAATTATCCCGTGGAGCGGCAGTATCGCCCCGATGCCTCATTTATCGCCCTCGAAAATTTCCCCGAACCCCGCCTGCAGGGTGCAATTGAGATTGAGAATCTCTGTTTTGGCTATTCCGCACCGGAAAAACCGCTGATTGAAAATTTCTCCCTGTCACTTAAACCGGGCAGCCGGGTGGCCTTGGTCGGAGGGTCGGGTTCCGGCAAATCGACCATCGCCGGAATCGTTGCCGGTCTGTATCACCCCCGTTCGGGAACGATTCGCTTTGACGGTCTGCCTGCGGAGGAGATTCCGCCGGAGATGAGACATAACTCCATCGCCATGGTTGATCAGGAGATATTTATCTTTGCCGGTACCGTCCGTGAGAATATCACCATGTGGGACGAGGTAATCCCCGATGAACAGGTGGTTGCCGCCGCCAAGGATGCCTTTATTCACGATGACATTGCCGCCCGGGCCGGCGGATACGGCTCGGAGGTAGCCGAAGGCGGCACGAATTTCAGCGGCGGACAGCGGCAGCGGCTTGAAATTGCCCGTGCCTTTGTCCGCAATCCGTCAATTCTCATCCTTGATGAGGCCACTTCGGCCCTGGATGCACGAATGGAAAAGATAGTCGACGACAATATCAGACGCCGCGGCTGTACCGCCCTGATTGTGGCACACCGTCTCAGCACCATCCGCGACTGTGATGAAATCATTGTTCTGGATCAGGGGAAAATAGTCCAGCGGGGGACACATGAAGAGATGGCCGGCGTTGACGGGCCGTATTACGAGCTGATCCACTCTTACTGACAAGTGTTGTTTATGAGCAGACAGGCACAGGAAATAATCGAGATATTCAAGGAATGTGGCCGTGAGGTACAGGCCGAAGGAAACAGACCGCTTCTGCTGAACGGTACGGACGACTTTTGGCTGATCAGCGAGGGAAAGGTCGAGGTCTTTATCGTTCCCGTTTTGGTCGATGGGCAGACCGGGGCAAGGAGTCGGCTCTTTTCCGCCCGGGCAGGCGATATTCTTTGCGGCAGCGGCTCAAAATACGACTTTGGGCTTCTGGCGGCGGGCGGCCGGGGAACCCGCCTCCTGCGGCTTGACCGCAACACTCTTGCCGGGCATCTGCAGGAGCGGCAGGCCGTCGCTCAGTTTGCCGGGCTGCTGGCCGGATGGACAGGCGGTGTTATGTCAGGTATTCGTTGTGGTAAGGCGGACGAAGATTATATTCCGCTTTCTTCCGAACTCAGCCCTCCTTCTTCGAAGCAGACGGCGGTAAAGGCGGCGGGGGAGCACGTTCTTGTTGAATTGGTCGGCGGCAGGGCAACACTTACGGGAAAAGCGGAGTGGCCGGCAGTGGAGCCGGGTTTTTTCTGCCTTGCGGGCGGGCTTTTTCTCTCCCTAGAGCCGGGGGCAAGGGTGCGGGCTGTGGAGCCTCCCGATATATCGGCACTTTTTACCGCCCTTGATAATTTCCACCGCATCCTCTATCCGGGAATTGCCGTGGAGATTGAAGTCAAACGAAAGGAGACGGCAGCGATTCAAAAGAGAAGCCGGGAAGAGCATCGGGAAAAGTATTCGGCGGCACTCAAGGGTTTTATGGATGTTCTGCACAGGCCGGATGCTGACGAACGGGTGAAAATTGATCGCCGGCGCCCGCTGCTGACCGCCTGCCGAATGCTGGCCTCACTGCAAAAGCTGACCATTGTTGAGCCCCGTTTGAAACGGGGGGATAAAGGGGAGCCTTCGCCGGAGGACATTGCCCGTGCCTCCCGGTTCCGCATCCGCGAGGTGCTGCTCAGGGACGACTGGTGGCATCATGACAACGGTCCCCTGCTGGCCTTCCGCATGGCAGACCGGGCACCGATGGTTCTGATCCCGGTATCGCCCAAAAAATACCTGCTCCGGAACCCTGAAGACGGCTCTTCCGTGCGGGTAAACCGTGAAGTTGCCGCCAATTTGCACCCTTCTGCCCGGATGTTTTACCGGCCTTTTCCGATTGGCAGGGTACGTCTGCGTGATTTTTATGAACTGGGCATCAAGTCGCGGCTCAAAGACGGCGGCACCCTGCTTCTTGCCGGTTGTGTAAGCAGTTTTCTGGCGTTGTTGACGCCGATTATGACCGGCATTGTTTTTGATCACGTTATCCCCGATGCATCACAGGGACAAATGCTGCAAATAGCCTTTATTCTGCTCTCCTGTACCGTTGCCAAGGCTCTGTTTGACCTGACCGGCGGCTTTGCCCGGTTCCGCATTCAAAGTTATGTCGGCGGGGTTACGCAGGCGGCGGTCTGGGATCGGCTGCTCTCCCTGCCGGTGCCGTTTTTCCGTGATTTTACTGCCGGCGATCTGGCGAACCGCTCGCTGGGAATTTCCGCCATTCAGGACACCCTTTCGGGAGTGCTGGTAACGGCGGTGCTTTCCTCTCTTTTTTCGGTCTTTAATCTTGGTCTGCTTTTTTATTATGATGTCAAAATGGCCGTGCTGGGCATAGCTCTCACCCTGATTATGATTGCGGCGGCGGTGAGCATAAATCTCTGCCGGCTTGCCATGCAGAAGGAGATTATGGCACTCGAAGGAAAAAATTCCGGACTTCTTTTTCAGTTAATCTCAGGGATTACCAAACTCAGGGTATCGGGAACCGAAGAGCGGGCCTTTAACAAATGGGCGGAAATTTTTACCCGAAAGAGAGAACTGGCCTTTCGGGCGGGTATCCTGCAAAATATTCAGGTAACCTTTAACGCCGGTTTTCCCATTCTGGCCTCGATGGCAATTTTTTATATGATGGTTCAGGGGCTGCAGGGGGAAAAACCGATTTCCACCGGTCGGTTTCTGGCCTTTGTCGCCGCCTACGGCGCCTTTCAGGGTGCCTTTCTTGCCATGACCTCGGCTGTGACCGAATCTCTTCAAATTATTCCGCTCTGGGAAAGGGTGAAGCCAATTCTTGATGCCGTGCCGGAATTTGACGAAGCGCGGGAAGATCCGGGGATGCTTAAAGGGAGCATTGAAGCAAGGCATATTTCTTTCCGCTATCATGCCGACAAGCCGCCGGTGCTTACGGATGTATCCTTTACGGTCAATCCGGGAGAATTTGTTGCCATTGTCGGCGGTTCCGGCTCGGGAAAGTCAACCCTGCTCCGGCTGTTGCTGGGTTTTGAACAGGCCGAGGAGGGAACGATCTATTTTGATAACAAACCCCTCGACAGCTTGGATATCCGCGAGGTGCGCAGGCAGATAGGCGTGGTGCTGCAAAACTCACAGGTGATGTCCGGCACTATCTTTTCCAACATCATCGGGCAGGCGCCGCTTACCCTCGCCGATGCGGAAGAGGCGGCACGCATGGTCGGGCTGGAAAAGGATATTGCGGCGATGCCGATGGGTATGCATACCGTGATTTCGGCCGGCGGCGGTACCCTCTCCGGCGGACAGCGGCAGCGGCTGATCATTGCCCGGGCCATTGTCAACAGACCGCCGATTCTCTTCCTTGATGAGGCTACCGCTGCCTTGGACAACAAAACCCAGACCGTGGTCAGCAAGTCGCTTGAGCGTCTTCAGGTAACCAGAGTTGTGATTGCCCACCGCCTGAGTACGATTATCAACGCCGATCGAATTTATGTGATGGATGGCGGAAAAATTGTTGAACAGGGCAACTATAACGAACTTTTGGACAGAAACGGAATCTTTGCGGAACTTGTAAAAAGGCAAATTTCATAAATCGAAAATATCGGGAAGGAGCGACAATGAAGATACGATACTTTTTTCTGCTGATATTATTTGTTTGTGCCGGATGTGAAACGGGAGATACTCCGGCGGAAAAACGTGCCCGGCATATTGAACGGTCAAAGGGAGATATTGTCTTTGGTGCGGCAGACTCGTGGGCTGAAAAAAGAAATAAAATGTGGCAGGGAATTGAGATGGCCGTTGATGAAATCAATGCTGCCGGAGGCGTTTTGGGGCGAAAGGTCAAGGTGATCCGCAAGGATGACCAAAATTCGGTGGATTACGGCTCCCTTGCGGCTCAAGCTTTTGCGGAAAATCCCGATATTTCTGCCGTAATCGGTCATAATTCCTCCTATGTCTCCATCGCCGCAGCCATTACCTATCAATACTATGGTATCTTGATGCTTTCCCCGCTTTCAACCGGCAGAGAACTCACCTCACAAGGTTTTGACATGATTTTTCGAAATCTGCCCAATGATGAAGTCCTGGCCTCTCACACCGCCCGTTTTTGCCGGCAGCAGGGGTTAAAAAAAATCCTGATTTACGGGTCGGACGATGCCTACGGCAACAGTGTCAGTACCGCTTTTGAGGCGGAAGCAGAAAAGATGGGTTTGCAGATAGTGGATCGGATGAGCTATGATCCCTTCGGCACCACGTTGCAGTTTGTCACCGTTATCCGGTACTGGCAGGAAAACTATGATTTTGATGCAATTTTTCTGGGAGGAGGCATTATGCCCCCGGTAGCGGATTTGATCAGCGAAATCAGAAGACAGGGGATTACCCTGTCGATTCTCGGCACGGATAATCTCGATGCTCCGGAACTGCTTGCCCTTCCTGACCATGTTTCCGATAAGGTCTATACCTGCACCGTTTTTGATGATGCGGATGAATACTTTCGGGTTGACAAGTTCAGCCGGGCCTTTATCAAACGCTACGGCAGTGAACCGGATATTGCCGCCGCCCAAGGATATGATGCAGTCATGGTGCTTTGCCATGCCATAAGAATTGCCAAATCGGCCAACCCGCAAAAGATAGCCGATACCCTGCGGTCAATGGGAAGCTATGAGGAAGGGCTGACCGGACCGTACAGTTTTGATGAAAAAGGTGATGTTACCGGCAAAAAAGTGCTGATCAAGATGGCCCGCGGCGGCAGGTTTCAACTGGTAGATAGGGACAATTAGTTTTGATACCGGCCTGTCTCACAAAAAAATATGTAAAACATTAATGCAGGATAAGCCATGAAAATTACTCTTTATTATTCCCCATTTTGCCCCAGATGCCTGTTAGCCAAAAAATATTTACACCAGCTCAAGGCAGACGGGTTTCCAGAGCTTGAAATTGAAGAGGTGGATATACTGCCGAATTTCAAGAGAGCAAGACAGGATGAAATAAAAATGATCCCGGCCATCAAAAGCGGCAAAAACCGCCTCAGCGGTGTTTTCCTGACCAGAAAAAAAATTGCCGCCTTTCTGGGCAGCCTTGGCTGAAGCCCTGCTTCCTTTGCAGATTGACATTCAGGCTCTTTTTCTTTATACAGACAGTTAAAGGTCTTTGTTTGCCTGCATCAAGGCAATTTATTTCAGGATGAAGGGTTAAATTTATGGGAAAAATAACGGGCTGCCAGGCCATCGTCAAATGTCTGCAGGAAGAAGGGGTTGGTACCATTTTCGGTTATCCGGGCGGAGCGGTGATCGATCTTTATGATGAGCTGCTGAATGCGGAGATAGAAAATGTGCTGGTTCGTCATGAGCAGGGTGCGGTTCATGCCGCCGATGCCTATGCCAGGGTAAGCGGCCAGGTCGGCGTGGCCCTTCTTACCTCAGGCCCTGGAGCCACCAACGGTGTTACCGGCATAGCAACCGCCTATCTTGATTCGATTCCGCTGGTGGTCTTGACCGGTCAGGTGCCGCGTCCCCTGATCGGCAACGATGCCTTTCAGGAAGTAGATATTGTCGGCATTACCCGTCCATGCACCAAGCATAATTATCTGGTGGCGGACAAGGACGAATTGGTGCCGATTCTGCGTGAAGCCTTTCATATTGCCAGATCAGGCCGGCCGGGGCCGGTGCTGGTTGATCTCCCCAAGGATGTAGTGCGGGATATGATCAAATATCCCGAAAAAAAAGCGGTAGTAATGCCCAATTATCAGCCGAATTATCTGCCGCATCACAGGCAGATTGCTAAGGCCTGCAAGCTGATTATCAAGGCAAAAAAGCCGGTTCTTTATGTGGGCGGCGGGGTTATTTTGTCGGATGCAGGCCGGGAGCTGACCAGGCTGGCCCGCCGCCTGAATATTCCGGTTACTATGACCTTGATGGGGCTGGGAGCCTTTCCCGGCAATGATGAATTATCCATGGGCATGCTTGGGATGCACGGCAGTTACACGGCCAATATGGCGGTGGCCGAATGCGACCTGCTGATTGCGGTGGGAGCCAGATTTGATGATCGGGTTACCGGCAAGCTGGAAGACTTTGCCACCAAGGCAAAGATTATCCATATAGACATAGATCCAACCTCAATCAGCAAAAATGTCAGGGTTGATGTCCCGATTGTGGCGGATTGCAAAAAGGCTCTGGTCGCCGTCAATGACTGGTTTGATGCAGAAGGCAATGCCGACAATGTTAAGGAAGCGGAGAAACATCTGCCGTGGTTTGATACCATCCGGGGCTGGGAACAGGCCCATCCCATGACTTACCGGCCAAGTGATAAGGTGATAAAGCCTCAATTTGTCGTGGAAAAGCTGGATGAATTAACCGGCGGCAAGGCCATTATTACCACCGAGGTCGGCCAGAACCAGATGTGGGCCGCCCAGTTCTTCAAGTTTGACCAGCCGCGCCGCTTTGTTACTTCCGGCGGCCTTGGCACCATGGGTTTCGGCCTGCCGGCGGCCATCGGCGCCCAAATGGCCTTTCCGGATCAGCTAGTTATTGACATTGCCGGAGACGGTTCTATCC
Source organism: Deltaproteobacteria bacterium (assembly GCA_002747805.1). Lineage (GTDB taxonomy): Bacteria > Desulfobacterota > Desulfobulbia > Desulfobulbales > Desulfocapsaceae > SZUA-575. The sequence goes on along the minus strand of PDQP01000019.1, from coordinate 11,455 downwards.
AGATGAACATTCAGGAACTGGCTACAGCCAGGCAATATAACTGTCCGGTAAAAATCGTCATTCTGAACAACAATTATCTCGGCATGGTGCGGCAGTGGCAGGAGCTTTTTTACCATAAACGTTATGCCTCTACTGTCATGGAAGTTACGCCGGACTTTGTTGAACTGGCCAAATCCTACGGGGCGGTCGGTCTTAGAGCTACCAGGCCGGATGAGGTGGAAGAGGTTATTCGGGAAGCTCTGACCATCAATAATGTGGTGGTTATGGATTTTGTGGTGGCAAGGGAAGAAGGGGTTTACCCGATGGTTCCGGCCGGCAGCCCAAATACCGAAATGCTGCTGGTATAATTCAGGTTTACAGGCAAAAATATGAAACATACTATTTCCGTTCTTCTGCAAAACAAGCCCGGAGTACTCTCGCGGGTTACCGGGCTGTTCAGTGGCCGCGGGTTTAATATAGAAAGCCTTTGTGTCGCCGAGACCCTTGACCCGGAAGTCTCCTGCCTGACCCTCGTAACCAGAGGCGATGATGCAATTATTGAGCAGATAACCAAGCAGCTCCATAAACTGATCAATGTCATCAAGGTATCCGACATCTGCGAAAATAAATATGTCGAGCGGGAGATGGTGCTGATCAGGGTCAAGGCTGAGGCCGCCACCAGAGCCGAGGTTTTAAGGGTGATAGATATTTTCCGGGGCAAGGTTGTCGATGTCAGCCCCAAAAGCTATGCAGTTGAAGTAACTGGTTCAGCGTCCAAAATCAAGGCGATGATTGATATTTTGCGTCCCATCGGCATCAAGGAAATTGTCCGCACCGGCATTATCGCCATGTCCAGGGGCGGCACCAGCAAATAGAGGATATGATGTTAAAACCAAAGATTCCCATTGCCCATGAGGGCTGTCCATTCATCGCCGCCGCCGCTTTTCTGGCGGTTATTTTTGCTATAATCGGCTGGTATTACCTGACGGCCATTGCCGTACTGGCTGCCTTTTTTATTACCTGGTTTTTCAGGGATCCGGAAAGATTTGTGCCGGCAGGTGATGGAAATATTATCTGCCCGGCAGACGGCCAAATCATTGTGGCTGATGAGGTAGAGGATGCAGGATTTACCGGCCAAAAGGCGATCAAGGTATCTATTTTTATGAATATTTTCAATGTTCATGTCAACCGGATTCCGATAAACGGCAAGGTAGAAAAAATAATTTACCGTCCCGGCAGGTTTTACTCGGCAGATACCGAAAAAGCCGCCGACCATAATGAATATTGCGGCGTGGTGATGACGGCTGAAAACGGCCAGAAACTTGCCTTTGTTCAGGTGGCGGGGCTTATCGCCAGAAGAATCGTCTGCTGGCTTGAGCAGGGCGATGAAGTAAAGGCTGGACGCAGATACGGCCTGATCAGGTTCGGCTCCCGGGTGGACTTGTATCTTCCCTGTTCCGCCAGGGTTCTAGTGAAAATCGGCCAGAAGGTAAAGGCCGGTGAAACCATTATCGCTACTCTTACAGGAACGGGCGGCTAGATATCAAAAAGATCCAAGGAGGAAACGATAATATCTTTTTATTAAACATCACACCAAAAAAGTTTCAAACGGCTTGACACCACTGGAATTCTTCACCTGGAAAAAGGTTGCACGTATTGTCGACATCCAGCACCCACCTATTTCCTTGTTTTGGCATCAGGATTTCTGGTAATCAATCCTATTACATCGGGCAGGTTATCCAAAAAAATCTTCAGCAGGGCGGGGTCAAAATGTCTGCCGGATTGGGCTTTCAAAAATTCCACCGCATCCTCGACCGGCCAGGCCTCCTTATATGGACGCTTTGAGGTCAGGGCATCAAATACATCGCTTAAAGCAACGATTCTGGCCGAAACGGGTATGTTTTCACCACTTAGGCCGTGGGGATAACCGGTGCCGTCCCATTTTTCGTGGTGATAAAGGGCCATTTCCGAGGCCAGCCGCATAATATCAGAATCATAACTACCCAGAATCTCGGCGCCAAGCCAGGTATGGCTCCGCATAATTTTCCATTCGTCCTCATCAAGCGCTCCCTTCTTCAATAAAACCGCGTCGGGAATGGCGACCTTACCCACATCGTGCATGGGGCTGGCATATAGAAAAAGCTCACATTTATGATCGCTAAAACCAAGCGAGCGGGCCATAAGCTCAGTGATTTTACTCATCCTGAGCAAGTGATTGCCGGTATCGCTGTCCCGGTACTTGCTCACCCGGCCAAGGCTGAGAACAATCTCAAGCTGGGCCTCACGCAGATCCAGAGTACGCCGCTTCACCTCATTTTCCAGAACATCAGCCCGGATCACCTGCCGCCGGTAAAAATACTTGGTCTCCAGCATATTCTTGATCCGGAGCAATACCTCCCAATTCTCAAACGGCTTGGTCAAAAAATCCTTGGCACCGGCTTCCAGGGCATCCCTTTTGGTCTTTAGGTCGGTTTGGGCGGTCATAACCAAAATGGGAATAAAATCTCTCTCAACCTGCTCCTTCAGCAGATATATAACCTCAATGCCGCTTAAATACGGCATACGGACATCCAGCAGAATCAGATCAAAATCATGGTTTGCACAAAGCGATTCCACCTTTCTGGGATCGGTGGTGGAAACGCAGTTTTTATAACCGGCATCTTCCAGCAGGGATTCCAGCAGTACGATATTGGAAACGTTGTCATCCACAATCAAGATGTTTGAATTATAAAGCTCCTCCGCATTATGCATGGTTATTGCCTCCGGCATTTTTTATGGCCTCAATCATATCTGTCAGGGTAAAGGAATCCGGCAGGACCAGATCAACCAAATCGGCTGCAGCCTGGTCAATCTCGCCGTCTTTAATAACTGCCAGCAAGGTGTCATCCGGCATTTTGTCCACAATCTCAACAAGGAAATTGCTGTCCATGCCCGCCAGCCCCCGGCATCTGAGCAAAATAATATCCGGCTCCAAAAGGGAAATACCCTCCAGGGCCTTGTCTTTAGTTTTTCTGATCAGCAGGGTAGCTTTGCGCCACTGGGAAAAAACCTCCCTTATTTCTGCTATCCGGCTGTCATCATTATCAATATACATAATAAGCATGGCTTGGAGCACCTGTATATCGTTGTCTATAATGCTGACGGTTTCGTACACAGGAAAAGAGACCATAAATGATGTGCCCTGATCCTGCTCGCTGGTAAAACTGATGCTGCCGCCCATTTCTTCAATGAGCTGTCTGGTGATGGTCATGCCGATTCCGGTGCCTTCCGTCTTGCCTCCTGCCAGCCGGACAAAGGGCGTAAATAACTGATCCTGCTTGTCTTGAGGAATGCCGATGCCGGTGTCGGTAATGGTGAAAGTAACCATTTGGTCTGCATATTCGGCCTTAATGGTTACGGTGCCGCCCTCGACATTGTATTTGACCGCATTGGAAAAAATATTCAGCATGATTTGTTCAAACCGGGTGCGGTCAACCCTGATATCCGGCATGTTTTTTACGCTGCTGTCAACGATGATGGAGATATTTTTTTCCCTGCCCAGATCCTCGGTAATCATCACACTTTCTTCAATGATTTCAAATGCTGAACAAGAGGTGTATTCCATATTGGTCTGGCCGGCCTCAATCTTGGACAAATCAAGAATCTTGTCAATCATCTTGGTTAGATGCAAACCGGCAATGTTGATTCTGCTGATATAATCGGTTTGTTTTTCGGTTAGCTGGTCAGTAGCACTTTCCAGCAGCAGGCTGGAAAAACCGGTAACAGAATTGAGCGGCGTACGCAATTCATGGCTCATCATGGAAAGAAAGTCGGATTTTGCCTGATTGGCACTCTCGGCCAGCTCTCTTGCCTTTTTCAGTTCAGTGATGTTTTCCTTAATGGCCGCATAATTGACAACTGTCCCGGAGCTGTCCTTAATCGGCACCACAATCACACTTTCGGTGTATAACTCCCCAGAACGCTTGGTGTTGACAAACTCTCCGGTCCAGACCTCTCCCCGGCCAAGAATCTTGTACATATCCCTGAACACCTTGGGGTCGGTATGCCCCTTATTCAGGATGCTGGTTCTTTTGCCGATCACCTCTTCCCTGGCATAGCCGCTGTCCTGCTCAAATCTGGCATTGACATACTCAATCTTGCTTGAGGTATCGGTAATGATAACGGCAGAGGGATTTTGTTCAACCACCATATAAAGCCGCTCCCTTTCTGCCTCAATCTTTTTCCTTTCCGTAATATCTCTGGTAGTAACCAGCAGGCCGCCGATGCCGTACTCTTCATACCGACTTTGAAAGGTTGACTCCAGTATGCGGACTTCCCCGTGGATATTGACCACCCTGGATTCAATGGTTCTGACTTCCTTATCCACTGCTTCAAGCATGGCGTTGATAAAAAAACCGCCGTCTTCCTGGTAAAGAAACCGGCTGTAATGTTTGCCGATAACATTCATGGGCGGATAGCCAAGCACCTGCTGGATGGAAGGGGATACATAGATGATATTGCCGGTCTGGTCAAAGATGGTGATGATTTCGCGGATTCCCTCAATCAGCTTTCGGAAGCGGCGTTCACTGGCCTCAACCATCATTGTACGCTGCCTGACCTGTTCTTCCTGCTCTTCTATAACCTTTTCCAATGCCTTTTTGGCCTGGTACTTTTCCGTTATATCAATATGATACTGTATTATCTGCACCATCTGGTTATGACGGTTAAAAACCGGATGACCATAGATTTCAATTACCCGTTCATCTATCTGTCCATGGTTGCAGATATGCTCCATAATGACCGGTTCGCCGGTTTTTTTGATCTCCTCAATAAAATGGGGCAGGATGCGGCAGGAACCAGCGGTTTTGCTGATGCCGCATTCGGAACAGGAAAGCACATTGTTTCTGGCCGCCTCATTTGACATGGAGACCGAACAGTCATCAACACTGATTACGTAAAATGGATAACTTAGCGATTCTATAATGCGGGTTAAAAAATCTCTCTGGCCGGATAACTGCTCTTCGGCCAGCTTTCTTTCTTCTATTTCCTGCGTAAGCTTGGCCGTTCTGTCCTCAACCATCTGTTCTAGCTGCTGGTTATTTTCCCGCAGGGCTTGCACGGCACCGGCCCGTTCCCTGATCAGCCTGCGGATGTCCAGAAGTATCTTGATGCCGCTCCAGCCTGCCAGCATAAAAAACAGGGACAGGACCATGGTGAAAACAATAATTGACTTTCTAAGCCTTTGGTGCCTGACTTGCTCAAAGTCCTGAAATGATTCAAGGCTTCCGGCATAAAGCCGACTTGATTTCGCCGAAAGCCCGACAAAAAGCCGACTGTTGTGCTGATGAAAATGAACCAGGGAATTATGTTTTTCACCTGAATTAAGCCCGTCCTTCATGGAGTCATAATGCTTCTTCCTGATGCCTTCCACCTTGACGAGATCTTGTTGTATATCAGCAAACTGCCTGACTTGATGATCCGGATTTTCGGGTGCGGATAGAAACTCACTGCGCTGGATAAATTTCCCGTAATTATCGCCGTCCACAGCAATTTTTTCACGGTACCAGCCGCCCTTGTCAAGTACCCGGATGATGGTCTGTGCCAGTTCAATATTATTTTTGATCCTTTTATCTGTCCGCTCAAGCTCGGCCGCCGATGAGGAAGCGAGCAGACACTGAAAATCCTTCTGGATGAGATTTATCTTGCGGTGAAAATACAGGGACATCCTGATTTTTGTCCGCTGCTGGTATTCCAGCTCCCGAAAAAAAAGCTGGTTCCGCTCGAGGATAAAGTAAGACAAAAAGACCAGCAAGAACCCGGTTACACTGATGGCAAAAAATATATAAACCCTTTTAAGAACCGGCTCCCTTGGCAGTAACTGCATGATGTTCATACATATTTGGTGTATTGATAGAATTATTTGTTATCGGCAGGCACTAACCTAAAGCTATCAGACTTTTATGTCAATAATGATAAATCAAGCTCCTGCCGCTCCCTTTCGTCTCTGGTCATTTTCACCGAAACCGATAGTTACCACTTGACAAAGGGAGTATCATCAATTATTGCAGTTATTAGACGGATTTGCCTGTAATCAGGCGGTTCGGCTAGGGGATAGGGCGTGTTGAACGCTTGTGGGGAATGCCTGAGAAATATGATTATTTTCAGGCAGTAATCTTATTTTATGGAGGTGTGTTATGTATGAAGTAGTAGTTGATGCCGCAAAATGTACCGGCGATGAAGAATGTGTTGGCTCCTGCCCGGCCCAGGTTTTTGAAATGGAGGACGGCAAGGCCTCTCCTGTGAATGCCGATGAGTGTCTGGGCTGCGAGACCTGTATGGAGGTCTGCCCGGAAGGAGCCATTACCGTAACCGAGATGTAAATTTTTCGGGCATGGTCGTTAAAAGCCTGTCTCCGCCGGGGGGCGGGCTTTATTTATTTGGGCTGTTATGATAAATTATCAGCAAATGAGGCGACTGTCAGCAACATGTGAGGGGCATCTTTTGCTGATGGCTGTTTTCTGGAGCTTGGTTGGTCTTGGGCTGGTCAGCCGGGGGAGTTTCCTGCTGATTACGGCTGGTTCATTTAGCTGGATTGTTTTCGGGCTGTTGATTGGTGCCTGCAAATCATTTTTTATTCTGGATCGGGTTGCCCGTAAAAATATTAAACGAATCAGGGGCTTTAGCGGCGGTGTTTTTTTAGGTGCGGTCTTTTCCGCCGCTGCCTGGCTGCTGGTGGCTGGTATGTGTCTTATCGGGATATTGATACGGCTGATCGGCTTTCCCGATGCGGTGATGGGCTGCATACTGGTTTCTGTCGGCGTTGGCCTGATATTTTCATCGAGGTATGCCTGGCGGGCCTGGGATGGTGAACGCCGCAGCCATCATTTTTGACCTGCGTGGCGTTTTATAAAATTTTATAATAATAAAAGGATATTATGCAGTCTGATGGCGGCATATAATTTGGCAATATGATTAGGCTACAGATAAAAAATGTCTTGGATGAGTGTTTTCAGGCCGGTATTACCGCCGGTTTTTGGAGCAGTGCCGGTGAGGGAAAATATACGGTGGAGGTGCCGAAAAGGGAAGGACAGGGTGAGTTTTCGACCAATATGGCCCTGATTCTGGCCGGGCTGGAACCGGAAAATCCCCGTGAGATTGCCGCTCATCTTGTCAAGCTGCTTAAAGAAAAAGACGATTTGTTTGAGCAAGTTGAAATAGCAGGCCCCGGCTTTGTCAATATGGTTATCCGTCCGGCAGTCTGGCACCAGATAATCGGCAAGATTATGACCGGCGGCGATAATTACGGCTGCAGCAGCAAGGGGGAAGGCAGGAAGGTGATGGTGGAGTTTGTCAGTGCCAATCCCACCGGCCCTCTAAGTATTGGTCATGGCCGTCAGGCGATTTTGGGCGACAGTATTTCCAGGCTGCTGGAGGCGGTCGGGCATGAGGTTTACCGAGAATATTATTATAACGATGCAGGCCGCCAAATGCGGGTGCTTGGAGAGTCAACCAGGGCAAGGTATCTTGAAAAACTGGGAGAGCATTATTCTTTCCCGGAAGACGGCTATCAGGGCGAATATATTTATGATATTGCCCAGTCCATCATTGATGAACACGGTGATTTACTGAAAAATGAACAGGATGTGGGCATCTTTAGAGATAGTGCCGAGAAAAATATTTTCAAGGATATTTCCGCCACCCTGGAGCGGATGGGGGTAAGTTTTGACCGTTATTACAATGAACGCACCCTCTATGAGGATGGACATATTGATTCGGTGGTCGAGGAGCTGGGCCGCAAGGGTTTTACCTATGAAAAGGATGGCGCCCTCTGGTTCAAGACTACGGCTTTTGGGCAGGAACAGGATCGGGTCATCATCAAAAGCAGCGGTGAGCCGACCTACAGGCTGCCGGATATTGCCTATCATCGGGAAAAGTTCAAACGGGGCTTTGACTGGCTGGTCAATGTCCTTGGCTCTGACCATATTGCCACGGTTCCCGATGTTCTGGCCGGAGTGCGGGCGCTGGACTATGATGATGACAAGGTAACGGTCATCCTTCACCAGTTTGTAACCCTGACCCGGGACGGCAGGCAGGTCAAGATGTCCACCAGAAAGGCCACCTTTGTTACCATGGATGAGTTGCTGGATGTGGTCGGGGCGGATGCGGTCAGGTTTTTCTTTATGATGAGAAAGGCAGACAGCCAGCTTGAATTTGACCTTGAGCTTGCCACCAGGGAAAGTCAGGAAAATCCGGTATATTATGTGCAGTATGCCCATGCCCGCCTTTGCTCCATGCTGCGGCAGGCACCGGAAAAGGGGATGGCGGAAGCGGATGCCGACGAGGCGGACTTGTCCCTCTTGGTGCAGCCCGAGGAACTGCAGCTTTTAAGAACCCTGTCAGCCTTTCCCGAAATGATTGAAAATGCCGCCCTTGAACTTGCCCCCCATAAGGCTATTTTTTATCTGCTGGAGCTGGCCGGACAATTTCACAGTTATTACAATAAACATAAGGTTATTTCGGAAGATTTGGCTCTTTCTAGGGCCAGATTGTGTCTGGTCAAGGCCATGCAGATCGTGCTTAGAAACGGGCTTTACATGGTCGGGCTTAACGCTCCGGAAAAAATGTAATGGCACGGGGAAAGGCTGCGGGCAGCAGGAGTGTCAAAAAAATAAGGTTTGAGCTGACCAGAAGCTCCATCGGGGGGATTGCGGTGATCTGCTTTTGCCTGTTTTTATGGATGTTTTTAATCGGGGTCTGGATTGGTCAGTCGGTCTTGTCTCCCCGCCCTGAAATCGGCGGGGTGGTGGGAAACAGCAGCAAGAAAATGCCGCCCCCCTTTATCAGGGCATCCGAGAAAAAAAGGGTTTTGATGAAAAAAGGCGGCGGGAAATAGTATAATGAAAACGAAAATACGAAGTGCCGTCATTGCCGATGTTAAGCATATTCACGCCATATTGGGCCATTTTGCCAAAGAGGGGCTGCTGCTTGGCAGGTCGATTAGCTCCATTTATGATAAGCTGAGGGATTTTGCGGTCTGCGTGGATGAAAATGATCAGGTGCTTGGCGTTTGTGCCTTGCAGATTATCTGGGAAGATTTGGCCGAAATCCGCTCGCTTGCCGTGCTGCCGGATTATCATGGTTTGAGGATTGGCTCAAGACTGGTGGCCTGGTGCCTTGACCAGGCTGATTATTTCGGCATCGGCAAGGTTTTTGCCCTGACCTATCAGGCTGTTTTCTTTGAAAAACACGGATTTCATCATATCAGCAAAAATGAGCTGCCTCACAAAATATGGAGCGACTGCATTAACTGCCCGATGTTTCCCGACTGCAATGAGGAAGCAATGATGATTGATAGGAAATGACAGCAGGACGGCAATTAAGCTGGATTATTGCAGGCAAATCAATAATTTTAACGAAGATTTTAGGGATGGTCTGATAATTTTTTGGTGGAAATATGAGTAATATCAAATGCAAGTGGCTTTTGTTTGACGAACTTTCTCCGGCCCTCTTATATGAAATAATGAGAATGCGGCATGAAATTTTTGTCATAGAGCAGAATTGTGATTACCAGGATGCCGACAATATTGACCAGAAATCATATCATTTCATTGCCTGCCTGGGAGAGAAGCAGAAACCGGTTGGGTATCTAAGAGTTATACCGCCGGGAGTTAAGGGCAAGGAGGTGATGATTGGCCGGGTGCTGGTAATCAAGGAACTGCGCGGCAAGGGGCTTGGTAAAAAAATGGTGGCCGGAGCGGTAAAAAAAATAGAGACCATTTATCCGGGCATCGCCATCAGGATTAACGCCCAAAGCCATTTACAAAAATTTTACGAAGCCTTTGGCTTTCAGGCAGTATCCCAGCCGCATATGGAAAGCGGCATCCCCCATGTCGGGATGCTCAGAACGCCGCCAGCAAAAAAGCCTGCGGCACCATCTGCACCAGCAAAGGCTGGAACAACCAAAACTGCACCAGCCAAAATTCAACCCAAGCAAACCAAGCCAGTAGATACCGAATCGGCCCAGGATGCACCGAAAACGGCCTGCCTCAACTCAATGCAGATGGCGGCCTTTTCCAGCAATACCTGCACCAAGGAAGAGAAGGAAAATTATCTTGCCCATATCGGCACCTGCAAGACTTGTTATCAGGAATATGTGAGCTTGATGATGCTCAATATGAAAAGCGAGCCGGATGCCAATATTATATACATATTGAATTATCCAATCAATATCAAGGCATTAACCATTGCTCTTGCCATTGTGGGGATAGGCTTTTTACTGATGTTTCTGGTTTAATCCGTGAGGAAATTATGAATATCCCCTTAAACGAAAGAATAATTGTTGCCTTGGATGTTGATGAGCCGGCCAAGGCCAAGGAACTGGTAAAAAAATGTGAACCCCGCACCAGTTTTTACAAGATTGGGCTGCAGCTATTTATGGCAAGCTGGTTTGATATGGTGGACTGGCTGGTTGACCGCGGCCATAAGGTAATGCTCGACCTTAAATTTTTTGATATTCCCGAAACGGTTAAACTGGCAGTTGAGCAGGTCAACCGCCGGGGCGTAAGCCTGATTACTGTTCACGGCAACGACCCGATTATCAGGGCCGCGGTTGAGGCTCGGGGAGAGTTGAAAATTCTGGCGGTAACGGTACTTACCAGTTTTGGCGAAGAGGATATGCGTGCCTTGGGGATGACTGGTTCGGTGGCCGATTTGGTCTATCATCGGGCTGAAAGAGCAATCAGGCTTGGCTGCGATGGCGTGGTTTCCTCAGGGCTTGAAGCGGCAAGGCTTAGAAATAAACTTGGCGGCAAACTGCTGATCATAACTCCGGGAATCAGGCCCGGAGCTAATACCAGTTTTTGCGGCGATGATCAAACCAGAATTATGACGGCAGGTGCCGCCATTGCCGCCGGAGCCAGTCAGGTGGTAGTGGGCAGGCCGATTATAAAGTCAAGTGATCCCGCCGCAGTAATTGAAACAATGCAGCAGGAAATCACCGCCGGAATGCCGTAAATTCTGGTTAGCTATCCTTTGTTTTGCTCCTTTGCCCATGAATCCCTGAGGGTTACAATTCGGTTAAAGACCAGCCTGCCTTTTTGGGCCTCAACCGTATCGGGGCAGAAATATCCGGTTCTTTCAAATTGAACCTGCCTGCCCGGCTCCAGCCCGGCCAGTGCCGGTTCCCCCTTGCAGCCCTCTATGGTCTGCATGGAGTTCGGGTTAAGATGCTGCCTGAAGTCAACTTCCTTGTCGGCATCCGGGTTTTCATGGGAGAACAGGCGGTCGTACAATCTGACCGGAAAGGTTACGGCCTGCTCTGCCGACACCCAGTGGATAGTCCCCTTGACCTTTCTGCCGTCCGGGGTGGAGCCGCCCCTGCTTTCGGGGTCATAGGTGCAGTGAATTTCCCTGATGGTGCCGTCATCGTTTTTGGTCATGGAGACAAATTTAATATAGTAGGCATAACGCAGGCGCACTTCCCGCCCGGGTCCCAGCC
>PDQP01000018.1 GCA_002747805.1 Deltaproteobacteria bacterium | reverse complement strand
CTCGACAAGATTTTTAATCATTGGGGTGAGAATCCCTTCTTTCCCCAGAAGGGGCTTGCCTGACTGGATAGATTTCAGGGCTTCTTCAAAATCAAATGTGGTGTCTAGCTGTTTCATTGGTCAGTCCTCCTTTTTCTGCTATTATAGCAGAAAAAGGAGGGCTGACACAAAATGTTGAACATCCTCTCGCTATTTCGGTTTGATTCATTTTTATTTCCAAAAGAATCTTTATCTGGTACCTTTCCTCTAGAGTGAGCTGCTTGTAGATGTTCCCTGTATTTTTTGCATGTGAGCCTCCGGTTTTATTGGAAAACTTGACCATACCAGTAGCTCACTCTTTTGCAAACTTATATCTGTTGCACTTATTGTAACAATCTAGCGAAAGTTATGCACATTTGGATAGCTGCGGCCGCAGCCGAAGGGCTTTGAGGTTATTTTAAGTCCGATGGGGGCTTGTTTTCTTTTATATTCGTTTATTCTCACTCGGCGTAGAATGCCGCTGACGGTCTCAGGCTCAAAGCCTCTGGCGGTAATTTCCTCCCTGCCCAGGCCCTTTTCAAGATGCAGTTCAAGAATTTGATCCAGAGTATCATAATCTGGCAGTTCATCCTGATCACGCTGGCCGGGCTTTAATTCTGCCGAAGGCGGCTTGATGATGGTGTTGACAGGTATGATTTCCTTATGCCGGTTCACATATGCGGCCAGTTTATAGACCAGGGTCTTGTAAACGTCGGCAATAACCGCCAGCCCGCCGCACATATCGCCGTAAAGGGTGCAGTAACCGGCCGCCATTTCACTTTTATTGCCGGTAGCAAGAAGCAAGTGGCCGAATTTATTGGACAAGGCCATTAGCAGATTGCCCCTGATTCTGGCCTGAAGGTTTTGTTCGGTAACATCTTCCGCCAGCCCGTCGAACAGCCCGGCCAATTCTTGCCGAAACTGGTTAAATAAATTTTCAATGGGAATAATCTCGTAACGGCAGCCAAGATTTTCGGCCAAGGCCCTGGCATCATCAATGGAGCCGCTGGAACTATACTGAGAGGGCATTAACACGCCAAGCACATTTTCCCTCCCTAGGGCATCCGCCGCGATAGCAGCAGTCAGGGCAGAGTCAATACCGCCGGAAAGCCCCAGTATAACCGAGGAAAACCCGCATTTCCGCACATAATCGGCAAGGCCCATCACCAAGGCATTATACACCTCGGCAGTTTCGTCTCCGGCTTCAAAACTGTATGGGCTTAATTTATCCAGCTCAACATATTGCATATTTTCAGTAAATTGCGGAAGTTCCAGGCAGACCTTGCCCTGACCGTCAAGCACCAGCGAGCCGCCTGCAAAGAGCAATGAATCATGACCGCCGACCTGATTTGCCCGGATAAGCGGCACCTGATAATGACGGGCAGCGGCTGATAAAATTTCAAACCCTGCTGCCCTGCTGCCCCGCTGAAACGGGGCGGCGGCAAGATTGATTATGCCGTTTATTTCCTTAAAATCGGCCTCTTGCCGATCACACCAGCCGTCTCCCACCGTAACCAGAAAGTTAAGACCGTTATATTCATAAAAGCCAGCCTCTCCGCCGGGCCTGAAATACCGCCTTTCATCAAAGATACCGCAAGATGAAAGCACCTGTTTATGCATAATCTGAATAATCTGGTTACGGCGGACAATAAAGGCGGCATTGAACAGCCCTTCCTTGGATGAGCCTGAAAAGCCGCCGAAGATTATATCCATGGGCGGAAAACGTGCCGTCATTTCCTGCATAGCCTGCTTATGGGCGGCAATAAAGGCGGGCTGCTCCAGCAAATCCTGCGGCGGATAGCCGGATACTGCCATTTCTGGAAAAATAATCATATCACAGGTCGAATCATAGGCCCGACCTGCATAATCCAGCATTTTGCCGCAATTTTTATCAAAATCTCCAATAACCGGATTGGGCTGGGCAATAGCGATTTTCAAACCATCACTCCTTATGGTTTTTTCTTACGACGCTGATATTTATATACCGCCTGGTTATGTTCCCTTAAATTCTTTGAAAAATGATGATAACCGTTATTTTTGGCAACAAAATACAAAAAATCATGTTGTTCAGGATTCAGCACTGCAGCGATGCTTTTTCTGCCCGGACTGCAAATGGGGCCGGGCGGCAAGCCTTTGATTACATAGGTATTATAGGGATGGGCATCTTTAAGATTGCTCCTGGTAATCCTGCCGGAAAAATCCTTCAGGCCATAGACAACGGTCGGGTCAGACTGAAGCCGCATTTTTCTTTGCAGTCGGTTAAGGAAAACCCCGGCAATGGCACCGCGTTCTGCATCATTTACCGCCTCTTTTTCCACCATAGAAGCCAAGGTTAGATCGGCTAAGTCATCCTGATTATGATATGGCTCGCCGGTCAGCTCCTGCCACTGCCTTTTGAACTGCCTGACCATCATGCTGACAATCAGCCGGGCATCGTGCATATCGATAGTCAGATTATAGGTGTCGGGAAATAAAAAGCCCTCAAGGTTTGAGGACCCGGCCAGGCCCAGGCTATCAATAAATTTGCGGTCATCAAAAAGCTGCAGGTATTTTTCTTTTTTGCCCCAGCCCTGCTCCACAAAAATATCAATAATATCAGTATATTTAAGCCCTTCCGGGATAGTAACCGAATGCTGTACCTCCTTGGGCCTGACCAGACTGTCTATCACCTCGGCAGGTTTTTGGCCGGTCTGCAGAACAAATTCACCGGCCTTTAGTCTGCTGACGCTTTTTTTTAGCCTGACCAGCAATAAAAACCGCAGATCATAATGAATAAGGCCCTGTTTATCCAAAATCCGGCCAATTTCCTCAACCGAACTGCCCTTTGGTATCAGTACCACCGCCGTTTCATACCGCTGTTTATCAGCCGGGGTAATGGTGTATAAATAAAACCATAGCCCGCCGATAGCCCCGGCGGTAAGGCAGCAGGCCAGCAGTACCGCAATAGATAGCAGTAAGGTTTTTTTCAAAATTTCAGGTTCTCCTTCTGCATCATGCCGCCGCCCGGCCTTTCCGCTTGGCCGCAGGCTTTTTCACCGCCGCTGACCTATCAAAGGCAATTTTGACCACCTGATCCATATCCTTGACCGGAAAAAATTCCATTTTGCTTCTAATATCCTTTGGAATTTCAACCAGATCCTTTTCATTCAGCTTAGGAATAATGACCTTGTTGATACCGGCCCGCAAGGCCGCCAAAGCCTTTTCTTTCAGGCCGCCGATGGGCAGCACCCGTCCCCGCAAGGTAACTTCGCCGGTCATGGCCAGTTTGCTTGCCGGAGTTTTTTGGGTGATGGCCGAGTACAGGGCGGTTGCCATGGTAATTCCGGCTGATGGGCCGTCCTTGGGAATGGCCCCGGCCGGCACATGGATATGCACGTCTATCTTGTCGAAATAACCATCTTCCACGCCAAGCTGAGCCGAGCGGCTTTTGCAGTAGGTAAGGGCAGCCTGGGCGGATTCCTTCATCACCTCGCCTAACTGGCCGGTCAGGGTCAGCCGTCCCTTGCCGGGCATTAAATTGGTTTCAATCTGTAATA
The DNA here is from genome assembly GCA_002747805.1 of Deltaproteobacteria bacterium. Taxonomy (GTDB): domain Bacteria; phylum Desulfobacterota; class Desulfobulbia; order Desulfobulbales; family Desulfocapsaceae; genus SZUA-575. The sequence continues at coordinate 29,779 of PDQP01000018.1, read as the reverse complement.
TCTCACCGCCGACCTCAGTCCAGGCAAGGCCGGTAACCAGGCCAGGCTGTTCAAGCTGTTCAAGCTCCGATTCCGGGATGGCCTTCGGCGGCCCCAGATACCTGCTCAGGGTTCTTCGGGATATGGTATAAGGCCCGCGTCCGCCCTCAGCCACCTTTCTGGCAATCTTGCGGCAGATTTTGCCCACCTCCCTTTCCAGATTTCTAAGTCCGGCTTCATGGGTATAATGCGAGATCAGGTAGGTGATGGTCTCATCATCCAGCTTGATATGACGGGAATTGATTCCGTTCTCCCTTATTTGTCTGGGCAGCAGGTAACGCCTAGTTATCACTGCCTTTTCCTCCAGCGTATAGCCGGAAAGCCTGATCACCTCCATCCTGTCCATCAACGGGCCGGGAATGGTATGGGTCATATTGGCGGTGGTGATAAACATAACCTTCGATAAATCAAAGGGCAGGTTTAAGTAATGATCGGAAAATTCGAAATTCTGCTCGGGGTCAAGCACCTCAAGCAGGGCCGATGATGGATCGCCCCGGTAATCGTTGCCGATTTTGTCAATTTCATCCATCATAAATACCGGATTATTGGAAGCTACCGTCTTCAGCCCCTGGATAATTCTACCCGGCATGGCCCCGATATAGGTACGCCGATGCCCCCTGATTTCCGCCTCATCACGCATACCGCCCAGGGATATGCGGTGAAATTTGCGGCCCATGGCTCTTGCAATAGACTGACCAAGGGAAGTCTTGCCCACCCCGGGCGGGCCGGCAAAGCATAGAATCGGCCCCTTGGTGGAATCATTTAGCTTTCTTACCGCCAGATATTCAAGAATGCGTTCCTTTACCTTGTCCAGGCCGTAGTGATCCTCATCCAGAATCTCTCTGGCCTGCTTCAAATCCAGCATGTCCTTGGTGGATTTCTTCCAGGGAAGCTCAAGAATCCAGTCAATGTAGCTGCGGATAATGGTGGCCTCGGATGAATCCGGGTGCATCATATCCATCCGCTCAATCTGCTTTTTGGCCTCCTTGCGAACCGGCCCCGGCATTTTGGTTTTCTTGAGCTTTTTAAGCAAGTCCTCGATCTCCTGCCCCCGCTCATCGGTATCGCCCAGCTCCTTTTGCAGGGCATGGAGCTGTTCCCGCAGAAAATATTCACGGTGAGACTTGCCCATCTCCTCCTTGGCATCATTTTGAATCTTGGCCTGCACCGTGGAAACCTCAAGTTCCTTGGTCAGAAACTTATTAACCAGCTTCAGCCGCTTGACCGGATCCATCTCCTCCAGTATGGACTGGCTCTCGGAAATCTTGAGCCGCAGATTGGAGCCGACCAGATCGGCCAGCCTGCCTGGCTCCTCGATATTGTTGACAATCATCATCAGATCGGCAGACAAAACACCCCGCAGCGACATGATTTTTTCCGTATGCTCACGCACCGACCGCATTAACGCCTCGGTTTCCATTGAAATATCAATGGGTTCAAGGTCTTCAATCACCTTGATCTTAACCTTGTAGAAAGGATCGGTTTGAACAAAATCCTCCACCTTGGCCTTAGACACGGCTTGCACCAGTACCTTAAGCCGCCCATCCGGCATCTTGAGGGTTCTCATCACCGCACAAACTGTGCCTATCCGGTATAAATCATCTTCCTTCGGGTTGTCTCTGGCCGCATCCTTCTGGGTGAGAAGCATCAGCAGCCGGTTGGTTTCAAAGGCCTCATTAACCGCCTCCACCGAGCCGGAACGCCCGACAAAGAGCGGAATAATCATATAATTGAAGACAACCACATCCCGAACCGCCATCATGGGCAGAATTTCGGGGATTTCTATATCCTCGTTGGCTGTAAAATCATCTATCCCGATGCTCAAAGAGTCGCTAAAATCCACTAAAATTTTCCTCCGTCCTAAGCTTTGTATCAACCTGAAAAGATAATAATTTTATGGTCTAATCCAGATTAGATCAAAAATCCAGCAAAGACTAAACACTTCACCGGATTAAGTCAAGCCTTCCATGATTGCCCGGGATCTGATTAAACTGGCCGTTTTGGAGCAGAATCTGCCTACAGATTGGTTAAAACCTGCAGCCTGATGTTTGCCGACCGCTGCAGCGGCGGGATGGCATCATCGACATAATCGTAAACCACCGCCTGCTTGTTTTTGGCCGGCCGCATGATTCTGCCGATTACCTGCAGGAGCCTGCCCTCAAAGGTGATGGGCGTGGTAAGAAACAGTGAGCTAAGGCCGGAGCAGTCAAAACCCTCGCTGATTAGCTGGATGGTGGCAATCAGGGCCTCCACCTTTTGGGCCTGCACATCCTTGACGATATTATGCCGCTGTTCTTTCGGGGTTTGTCCGGTAAGCAGTTCCACCCTTATTCCGCTTTGCTCAAGATGCTGCTCAAAAAGCCGGCAATGGCTTACCCGGTCGGAAACAATCAGGGCGGTGCCACCGGGGTCTCTTTTAACCTGGGTGATAATATCTTGAATAATTTGCAGATTTCTCCCCTGGTGCAGGGTCAGCGCCTTGATTAGGGCCTGATAATCACCGCGGTAATGGTAGGTAAAGGGGGTTGCCTTGCGGACCACCTTGGGGCGGATTACCGCTCCGGTCTGCTGGAGCTTTTCCTGATCAACCCGATGGATTCTGTCGCCCATAAAGTAATAAATGAGCTTGGTCAGGCCGTCATCCTTTCTAAAGGCGGTGGCCGAAAGCCCCAGCATATAATGGCTGTCAAACCGTGAAACCACCTCGGTAAACAAGGTGGCTGGTACCCGGTGGCATTCATCAATAATTAGATGGCCGAAAAGCGGCACCAGTTCGTCCAGCTTTTTTCTGACACTGTTGACAATGCCGATGGTAAGCGGGGCCGGATTAAACCTGCCGTCCCCGATCAGGCCGGTCTCCAGGCCCAGAAAGGTCTCGGCCCGCTCCTGCCATTGATATAAAAGCTCCTTGGTATGAACGATTACCAGGGCAGGCTGTTTTCTAAGGGCGATCAGGGCAAGAGCCATCACCGTTTTGCCGCTGCCGGTGCCTGCCTCAAGCACGCCGAAGGAATGCCGCATCACGGCATCTACCGCCGCCTGCTGATAGGGCCTGAGCTGTCCGGAAAAATCAAGGTCAATCGGCTCAACCAGCCGTCGCTGATCAATAATCTCCGGCGACACTCCTAAGTGTTTTCGGCAAAGCAGCACCGCCCGGTTGGAAAATCCACGCGGAAAACGCAGGCCGCCCGGCACCACCTCATAATATTTTAGCTGCGGCTTGATGCCCTTTCCCACCCAGCGGCCAAATTTCCTGGCGGCGATATATTGAGGGTTATCAATGGTAAGCTGCTTTTTAACCGCCTGTTCCAGCTCGATACTGATGCCGATTAAAAGGCAGTCCGAACTAACTGTAAGTGTGAGATTCTGTTCCTGCATAAAAAATGGGGGAATTTTTTTTCTTAATTATTAACTGGTAAGATGTTAAAAGGGAATGTTTTTTTGCTGGCCGGGCTTTGCTCCGGCAAGATTATGCCTTTACGCCGCACCAAGATTATGATGGTCTTCGTAAAAAGTAACCAATTTCGTTCAGATGGATTATGTGAAAACCTTAGGGTTCTTTTGAAATTAAGGTGGGTAAAAATTGGTTTATGCTTGCCAAATTCAGCTACCCGTAAGCAAGTAAACGGAACGGGTATTGTTCCAGATTTATTGGCTAACAAACTTCTTCGTTGTAATAATTTAATATTATTAAATATATTTTTACAATAAACATTGTTTCAACACTTTTGGAACACTACCGAAGGCTTTAGTGAAAAGCCCTATAAATGTACTGCCTATGTGTGGACAATTGTCTATGGCTTTAGCAGTTTAACCAGAGGAGAAGCAGATGCTGTCCTTGCTCTTAAACTTAAAAAGCTGCGGTTAAATCTTGAGCAAATGGGACTTCTGGACAGCCTGTCATCTGCCCGACAGAATGATCAATATGGCGTACAATCTCAGCATTCCTGGGTTGATGAGATTCAAGAGAATGTGGACAGCTATTAAGCGTCAAGAGTGGGACAAGGCCGCCGCTGAAATGCTTGACAGCAAATGAGCAAGGCAAGTTAAGGGCTGTGGAGTTGGCGGAGATTATGAGAGAAGGCGTTTTTTCTTGATGCAACGAAACGCACCCGCAATCTATAAAGCAAAATTCATTGCAAATTGCTGAACTTGCAAGGGATTTTGAGTCGTGGCGGAGAGAGAGGGATTCGAACCCTCGGTGGAGCATTACCCCCACACTCGCTTAGCAGGCGAGCACCATCGGCCAGCTCGGTCATCTCTCCGTAAATATTGGCGGAGGAAGTAGGATTCGAACCCACGGTACTTTCGTACAACGGTTTTCAAGACCGCCGCCTTCAACCACTCGGCCATTCCTCCAGCACAGAAAACACTAGTACCACTTGTTAATGATGATGTCAATAAATATGTAAAGCTGTGCTAGAAACAAATAATATTGAATTTGGTTGCGATTTACAGCAATTATGTTAGGGTGTCCCAGATTGGTTTTGTGCAAATGTCTTTTTTTTTTGACAGACAAGACCATTGTCGGGGGAGGCCGTATCAATTGCAGTCAATTATTAACATGGAGGCACAAGATGAACATTTCCACAAAATTTGCCGGTTTAATCCTAAAAAGTCCTGTTATTGTAAGCAGTTCCGGATTAACAGGTACGGTAGCAAAATTTAGGGAATTTGAAGAAAATGGTGCGGGTGCCATTGTCCTGAAATCTCTTTTTGAAGAAGAGATTCATTTTGAGTATGACCAAATCGTCAAGGAAGCTGGCAATGACTCTTATAGTCAGGAGGATCTTGATTATTTTGACTTAAAGATCAGACAGGACAATATCAACAAATATATCAGCTTGATACAGAATGCCAAAAAGGAGGGTTCCATTCCGGTTATTGCCAGCATCAACTGTTCATCGCTCCATGAATGGACGAATTTTACCCAAAAAATAGAACAGGCCGGAGCGGATGCCCTGGAGCTGAACATCTTTACCCTGCCCAGCGATATTTCCAAAGATGCAAGGGATATTGAGGATACCTATTTCAAAATTATTGAAAAGGTGAAGAAAAACCTTGGCATTCCACTGGTAATAAAAATGTCTTCCTGGTTCACCAATCTTTCCGCCATGATTAAAAATGTGTCGGAAACCGGAATTGACGGGCTGGTTCTGTTCAACAGGTTTTTTATGCCGGATATTGATATTCGTGCCAAGCGGATTACCTCTGCCGGAGTATTCAGCAGTCCGGCAGACCTTACCCTGCCTTTGCGCTGGATTGCCCTGTCTGCCGGGCGGGTAAGTTGCCCGCTGGCGGCTTCTACTGGTGTCCATGACGGGGAAAGCCTGGTAAAAATGATCCTGGTTGGTGCTGATGCCGTCGAGATAGCTTCAACCCTGTATAAAAACGGGTCCAGGCAGATTCGAGAGATGAACGAATTTCTTGCCGCATATATGAAGGATGAAAACGCCGATTCCCTGCAGGATATTAAGGGAATTTTAAGTCAGAAAAACGTCAAGAACCCCGCCATATTTGAGCGGGTGCAGTTTATGAAGTATTTCTCCGACCGGACAGACAATTAGCAGGATTTGATGGTCTTGCAGGCGGCAGGTTTGGCAGGACCATCAAAACCGTTCAATTAAGGGGAGCAGCTCTTTGCCTTGCTCTCCTTATTTCAAGACATCCTCTCCAGCTCTCTATGTTCATGCAGAGCATTCACTTGATCACCGCTTATTCCAGGCAGGCAATATAATGTTGGCAACAAAGGCAAATACCTGCTAAATAATGCTGCTTGCTTGGCCGTTGCGGCTGACGGGCCATAATACCACACAAAAAAAACGATTAAACAATGAGGTAAAAATGAGCAGACAAATTATTATTTCGGTAATGTCCAAGGACCGTCCGGGGCTGATTGCCGATATTACCGGGGCCGTATTTGCCCTGGACGGTGATCTTGCCGATCTGAAACAGTCGGTATTGTCTGGCTATTTTTCCATGATTTTACTGGCTTTATTTGACGAGCGGGTGGGTGCCGAGGATATTCGGAAAAAAATACAGGAAACCGCAGATGATAAGGTCAAGGTCTGGGTGCAGGAGACGGAAAGCCCGGCAGACGAAATTCCGGCATCTGATGACACCTATATTGTAACGGCCCAGGGTAGAAACCGAAGCGGGCTGGTACACGGGATCAGCAGATTTTGCTGCGAACGCGGCATCAATATCCTTGATTTGGTTACCAGACTGTCGGACGGGAAATACACCATGATCTTTCAGATTGAACTGGCAAAGGCAGCCTCGGCCAACCGGATCCGCCTTGAGCTGGCAGACTTTGCCAAGGGTGAAAATATGAAGATTACCATGCAGCATAATGATATATTCAAGGCGACCAACGAGGTGTCTATATAAATTTATTGTGGAGTTAAATAAGTATGTTAAGACCTGAACAAATTCTATCAACCGTGGAGATGATTCAAAGGGAAAATCTCGATGTCCGCACGGTTACCATGGGAATCAGCCTGCTTGACTGCCGCGGCTCAGATATTAGCCATACCTGTAAAAATATTGAAGAAAAAATAAGGTCTATTGCCGGAAATCTGGTGGAAACCTGCGATCAAATCAGTGATAAGGTCGGGGTGCCGGTGGTCAACAAACGTATTTCGGTAACGCCAATCACCTTGGTCGGCGGCGGATACGGTCCGGCTGATTTTGTCGAGCTGGCCGCAAGCCTTGAACGGGCCGCATCTGCTGTGGGAGTGGATATTCTCGGCGGTTTTTCCGCTCAGGTTGAAAAGGGCATGACCGAAACGGATCGGCAGTATATCGCATCCCTGCCCGATGCCCTGGCCCAAACTGACAAAATCTGTGCATCAATCAATGTCGCTTCCAGCCAGAAGGGTATCAATATGGATGCCTTGGCCATGCTGGGCCGGACTATCAAGGAAATTGCCGAAAAAACCAGGGATAACGGCGGTTTTGGGGCGGCAAAATTTGTGGTTTTTTGCAATCAGCCGGGAGATAATCCCTTTATGGCCGGAGCCATCCACGGCATTGAAGAGGCGGATGCAGTATTAAATGTCGGGGTCAGCGGCCCCGGCGTCATTGCCAGAGCTTTGGAAAGACGCATTGCCGGACGAAAGGGACGGTCGCTGCCGCTGGACGAAATTGCCGAGGAAATCAAGCAGACCACCTTTCGGGTAACCAGATGCGGCGAGTTAATCGGCAGACAGGTTTCCGATGCCCTTGGGGTGGAATTCGGCGTGGTTGATCTATCGCTGGCCCCAACTCCAACTATCGGTGATAGTGTGGGCGAAATCTTTAAGATTTTGGGCCTTGATGCCATCGGTGCCCCCGGCTCCACCGCCATTTTGGCGATGCTCAATGATGCGGTGAAAAAGGGCGGCATTTTTGCCGGCAAAACGGTGGGCGGCCTCAGCGGCGCCTTTATTCCAGTGATGGAAGATTCGGTTTTGGCCGATGCAGTGGGAGACGGCTCACTTTGTCTGGAAAAATTGGAGTCCATGACTTGCGTCTGCTCGGTTGGTCTGGATATGGTTCCCATCCCCGGCAGCACCGATGCCGAAACCATTGCCGCCATTATCGCCGATGAAATGGCCCTTGGCATGATCAATAACAAGACCACGGCGGCAAGGCTGATTCCGGTACCCGGTAAAGAGGCGGGAGAGCAGGTAAGTTTTGGCGGCCTGTTTGGTGCATCGCCGATTATGGAAGTCAGAAATACTGGTAAATCAGGCAGGTTTATTGACTGGGGCGGCAAGATTCCGGCCCCCATTCATAGTTTCAAAAATTGATATTATTCTACATCCAGAAAAATTACACGCAGTTTATAGAAATAATCTGCCGCCGACCAGATAGCCAAAAACAGCGAGCAATAGATCAGGATAGTGCCGATTTCATGCTGATAAGGTACCGGAAACAGACCCTGCGGGCAGATCAGAAAACCAAGCCCCACATATTGAAAATTGCTCTTAATCTTGCCAAGCTGCCCAGCGGCCACAATCTTGCCGCTGGCCGCAGCAAGCCCCCTGAATCCGGTTACGATGATTTCCCGGCAGATAATCAGCAGGCAAATGACCGCACTCATTTTACCCAAGGGAATCAGCATAACCAGAGCAGTGGTTACCAGCACCTTATCAGCCAGGGGATCCATTAACTTGCCCAGCACCGTTTCTGCCTGATATTTTCTAGCCAGATAGCCGTCAACAAAATCTGTCAGGGCTGCTGCCAAAAAAACGGCAAACGAGGCCAGTTCCACGCCAAAGCTCTGGCTGATACTAAAAAGAACCATCAGCACCGGAATCAGGGCAAAGCGAAAACCAGTAACCAGGTTGGGTAATGTTAGAAGCTGATTCATTCCTAATTATTTTGCTTATGGGAGCCTTGAATAATCGAAGATTTTAATCAAATTTTTGGCCTTAACGAAGAATTTGGCAGAATTATTCAAGTCTCCCTTATTTGATGCTGGCTATCTCCAGCTCACCCACCTTAATATTGGTAGCTGGTTTTACGGGCAGAGCATGTGCCTGATAATACTTATATTGTGTCTTCACCTTCCTGACATATTGCATGGTCTCGGGTATGAACGGCACCCGGTTGGTCTTTTTGACCCGGTTCGGCCCGGCATTATAGGCCGCCAGAGCAAGGGATAAGTCGTTATGAAACATATCCATCATGATTTTTAGATAACGCGTGCCGCCGTTTATATTCTGCACCGGATCAAAGGGGTCTCTACACCCGACCTCTCTCATGGTTTGAGGCATTAACTGCATCAAGCCTCTTGCACCCTTGCTGGAGACCGCATATCGGTTAAAGTACGATTCCACATGGATAACCGCCTTAATCAGATTTGGATCCATGCCGTACCTTTCGGCAGCCTTGGTGATATAATGGTCGTAGGTATCTTTACCGGCGGGACTAACCAGACTAAAATTCGTCACAGAGATTTTATGGTTAATGCTTACGGTGGTAATCGGGCTGCTAAGTTCAAACTCCCGGCAGTTTGCAGATACCGGAGTATTGGTAAACTGCTCCTCTCCGGCAGCATTTTTGCAAATATACATGGCCGCTTCTGCCTGCGGTAATGCTCCGGCAATAATGCAAGCGGCAAGGAGATATGCACGTTTTCTTATCTGCATAATTACTTGGTTCTTTTTTCCCAGTCGGCCAAAAACTGTTCCATGCCCTTATCGGTTAATGGGTGCCTGGCAAGCTGCTCGATTACTTTCAGGGGAATGGTCGCAATATCCGCCCCAATTACCGCCGCTTCCATAATATGCATGGGATTACGGATGCTGGCTACGATCACCTCGCTCTGTATATCATAGTTTTCGTAGACCGTCATAATCTCGGCGATAAGCTCCATGCCGTCCTGGGCAATATCATCCAGGCGGCCGACAAAGGGGCTGACATAGGTTGCCCCGGCCTTGGCGGCAAGCAGTGCCTGGGCGGAAGAAAACACCAGGGTTACATTGGTCTTGATACCTTCGGCGGCCAGCATTTTAGCAGCCTTAAGCCCTTCCACAATCATCGGAATCTTGATAACTATCTTATCATCCAGTTTAGCCAGATCCCTTGCTTCTTTAACCATATTTTCGGCATCAAGGCTGACCACCTCGGCACTGACCGGCCCATCAACCAACCGGCAAATATCCTTTAAGATTTCCTCAAAAGGTCTCGGCTCTCTGGCAATCAGTGAGGGGTTGGTGGTAACGCCGTCCACCATGCCCATCTCCACCCCTTTTTTTATCTCTTCAATATTTGCGGTATCAATAAAGAATTTCATTGGCTTAACTCCTTTTTTCGGCAATAAATTTCCGGCAGCATTCATCGCTGCAAAAATAAACTATTCTTTGTTCATGTTCCAGCTGCACCGCCTGATGCTTAGGCACCAAACTATGACAAACCGGATCTTCAACCAGGACATCCTCAACCCCCTCGGCCAGCCGCGGCGAGACACCACCGCCGCCCTTCCTGGAGTCTTTGTTTTTTTTGCCGCTGCCGAAGGTCAGCCGGTAAACCGCATAAAGCAGGGCGGCAATAATAAGAATGCGTATGGGATTCAATTTATACTCTCCTGAACCGGCCAGCTTTTCCTGATAAGCTGCTGACCTGCATAACGGTCATCTTTTTCAAGGGCCGCCAGTATTTCTTCAAGCCCCTGACCTGTAACCGGATGACAAAAACCAGCCGGGGCTATCTCCAGCAGCGGCGCCAGCACAAACTTTCTTTCGGCCGCCCGCGGATGGGGAATGGTCAGCCTGTCATCATCTGCAATCATATCATTAAAAAACAAAATATCCAAATCAAGAATTCTATCCTGATAGCCCGAAGTGCCATTTCTGCTGCGGCCAAACTCTTGCTCCGCCTCAAGCAGCAGTTCAAGGGTCTCTATGGCCGTGAGCCTGGTTCTTAGATGCCCGGCTGCATTGGTGAACCATTTTTCGCTCTCCAGCCCTACCGGCGAGGAAAGATACGGGCTGGAAAGTGCCATAAGTCTAACCTCTGGAAACTGCCCGATCCTTTGCCAGGCTCCCATCAGGTTTTTCAGGCCGTTGCCGATATTGGAGCCAAGGCCGATCAAAACATCATTCATGGAAGCATCACAAGGTTACAGCCAAGAATATTAAAGGTTCAGGATTTCTTCGGTCAAAATCCCCTCATAAACAAATCTTGCCGGCCCCTTCATGGTTAAATTTTCTGCACCTAGTCCATCGCCGCATAAATCAAAGGATACTTCAAGCAGATCGCCGCCGGAAGTAATGATATTTACCGGCGGCTCGGCCAGCCCCTTAATCGCTGCATAAAGGGCAGAGGCCGCAGCTCCGGTGCCGCAGGCCCTGGTTTCATCCTCAACGCCGCGCTCGTAGGTACGGGACCGGAAACTGCCGTCTGCTCTTTTAGCCACAAAACTGACATTGGCTCCATGAGGCTTAAACTGATCTTCATTTCGCACCTGCCGTCCCCAGATCCCGACTGGAACCCCTTCATTTTCAGTAAAAATAACCGCATGCGGCACGCCGGTATCAACAAACCAGACCTCATAATAAATGCCGCCTAGCTTAACCGGTTTGCCCTTTCTAAAATCGCAAGGGTTGGTCATCTCCAGCCGGACATTGCCATCATCAAGCACCTCGGCCTTGATCAATCCGGCCCGGGTGGCAAAGGACATCTTCGGCCCGGTAATCCCCTTATGATAGGCATATCTGGCCGCACATCTGCCGCCGTTGCCGCACATACCTGCCGCCGAGCCGTCTGCATTATAAAAATCCCAGGCAAAATCGGCCTGCTCAGAATTTTCGATAAAAATCAGGCCGTCTGCACCCACAGAAAAACATCTCCGGCAGATCTTCCTTGCCATTTCTGCCTTCTGTTCCTGATCCAAAAATGTATGGCGGTGATCAATGAAGATGAAATCATTGCCGGCCCCATTCATCTTTGTAAATGAAACTGGGAAGTTAATATCCATCTTAAATACACCTTAATCTCTGGTGGTCATTTCCGCAGACCTTCTGCTCTCATTGCCGTTGCCGTCCACAGCAGTAACTGAGTAATAAAACCTTTTATTATCAGATACATTTTTATCAACAAAGATATTGTAGATTGATTTGGCTTCGCCAATCCTGACCGGCTTATTCTGCCCGGAAACTTTCCGGTAAATCCGGTAGAAAGCCACATCCTTGGCAGTTGAAGCATTCCAGACAATCTTGATATTTTTGCCGGCCCGGATAACAGCTACCCCGGTAATCATCGGCGGCGGGGTCTGGTCAGCAGGCTCTGCCTCTACCGCCTTGCTGGTGCCGCCCTTCAACTTATCGCCGTCAATATAGACCACCGACTGCACCTTATAAAAGTATCTCTTGCCGTTAAACACTGTATTATCGGCAAAAAAGGTCTTGCCGACCGGACTGCCAAGGCTGGTAAATTTATTGCCGTCTGCCGAGCGGCTAACCTGATATTTAAGGTCTCCAGAGATTTTTTCGCCATTGACCAGGCTGGAAACCGGCTGCCAGGCAAGTTTAACCGCCCGGTCATTCACTACCGCAGTCAAGCCTGCCGGAGCCTTGGCCGGAACCTGCCAGACAAAGGAAACTATATTTGAATCAGCACTTTCCGCCCACCAACTGGTGCTGGAGTGAACCTTGAAAAAATACCGATGGCCGGGGCGGAGCAAGGTGCTTCTATATTCTGCCTTTCTGACCGACCCGTTTTCACCCTCAATCAAACCGCCCGGCACCTTAATCGGCTCGCCAAAGGGAACCGGACAGGTGGGGCAGTAGTCCTCAAGTGCCACCACCGCCCGATACAGCTTGAATGAGGCAATATTTTCAAGAGCATCACCGTTAATATTTTTGGCGGGAAAGCTCCAGGTAAGGTTTATGCCGGTCTCGTCCACTTCATAACTCAAATCGTCAACCGGCTCCGGCACCACCTCATCCGGCGGCACCGGCATATCCTTATAACCGCATCCGCCCAATATTCCTGTCAACAACAATAAATACACACCACTTTTCAATTTCATTATGCTATCCCCATATATCTTTCTGCACGAATAACTGCTGCCTCAACCTGTTCAAGACCAGTACCGCCGGTGGAAACCCGGCTGTTTACCGAACCCTCAATACTTAATACCTTAAAGACATCCTTTTCTATTACCGGCGAAAACTGCCTTAGCTCATCAATGGTCAAATCGGTCAGCTCGCAGCCCTGGTTAATGCAATGCGCCACCGCCTGACCGACAATGCCGTGTGCCTCTCTAAACGGCACCTGCTTCAAGACCAGATAATCGGCCAGATCGGTTGCGGTCATATATCCAGAACTGGCTGCATTTGCCATATTTTCGGTTTGAAACTCCAGATTAGCCAGCAATTCGGCCATGATGGACAGGGAAGAGGAAACCGTATCCACGGTATCGAAAAGCGGCTCCTTGTCTTCCTGAAGATCGCGGTTATAGGTCAGCGGCAGGCCCTTGACCAGGGTAATCAGGGTCATCAGGCTGCCCACCACCCGGCCGCTTTTGCCGCGGATAAGCTCTGGAATATCCGGGTTTTTTTTCTGCGGCATAATAGATGAACCGGTACAAAACCGATCAGAAATAGTTACAAAGGAAAATTCCTGACTGGCCCAAAGCACCAGTTCCTCGGCAAGCCTTGATAAATGAAGCTGGATAATGGTGCAGCAGCCGGAAAATTCGATGGCAAAATCACGGTCGCCCGAGGTATCCATGGAATTTGCGGTTACGCCTTCAAAATCAAGGGCTGCCGCCACCTGTTCGCGGTTAATGGGCAGGCCGGTGCCAGCCATGGCCGCACAGCCAAGCGGCGATAGATTCAGGCGTTTGCGGCAATCCTGCAATCGGTCATAATCACGGCCAAACATCTCGTAATAGGCAAGCAGATGATGCGAAATCAAAACCGGCTGGGCCCTTTGCAAATGGGTATATCCCGGCATAATCCTGCCAAGATACTCCCTTGCCAGCACCACCAGAGCCTTGCGGAAGCCATTTAGCAGCCCGCCCATAATATCACACTGCTCCCTTAAATATAGTCTGGTATCCAGTGCCACCTGATCATTGCGGCTTCTGGCACTATGCAGTTTGGCTCCGGCTGCCCCGATGCGGTCGATCAGCGATTTTTCGATATTCATATGAATATCCTCAAGCTCGCTCCTGAACTCGAAGGTGCCAGCCTCGATTTCCGCCTCAATCTCGCTTAACCCCGAAACAATCAAGGACAATTCATCCTCGGTTAAGAGACCATTTTCGGCAAGCATGGCTGCATGAGCCTTGCTGCCCATAATGTCATGCTTGTACAGTCTGGCATCATATTGTATCGAGGCGGTAAATGCCTCCACCGAGGCGGCAGTTCCTTCCTCAAAGCGGCCGCCCCACGGTTTTTTTGTCTTGCTCACTGTTTTTTCCCCTGCAGGGCCTGAATTTTCAGACGCAGACCGTTAAGACGGATAAAACCGGTGGCATCGCCCTGATTATACACTTTATCTTCTTCAAAGGTGGCAAAATCTTCCTGATAAAGAGACTGGTCGGACTTCCTGCCCACCGGCGTACAATTTCCCTTGTAAAGTTTAAGCCTTACCACCCCGTTCACCGTGGTCTGGCTGGCATCCATGGTGGTTTGCAGCAGTTTTCTCTCCGGCGAGAACCAGAACCCGTTATAAACCAGTTTGGCATACTGCGGAATCAGGGAATCTCTTAACGCCATAACCTCCCGATCCAGGGTGATGGTTTCAAGGTCCCGATGGGCGGTATATAAAATGGTGCCGCCCGGAGTTTCATACACGCCGCGGGATTTCATGCCCACAAAACGGTTTTCCACCATATCCAAGCGGCCAATACCGTTTTCGCCGCCCAGCCGGTTTAGCTCGGAAAACAGGGCAAAGGGTTCCATATGCTCGCCGTTGATGGCTACCGGATCGCCGCCGACAAACTCAATCTCGATATAAGTAGGCTGGTCGGGGGCCTTTTCGGGGGCAACCGTCAGTTTGAACATATCCTCATCCGGCTCGTTCCACGGGTCTTCGAGGATTCCTCCCTCAAAACTGATATGGAGCAGGTTTTCATCGGAGCTATAAGGCTTTTCCTTGGTTACCGGAATGGGGATGTCGTGCCTGCGGGCAAAATCGACCAGCTTGGCCCGCGAGTTCAAGTCCCAAACCCGCCAGGGAGCAATAATTTTCAGTTCCGGCTCAAGGGCAATATAACCAAGTTCAAAACGCACCTGATCATTTCCCTTGCCGGTGGCTCCGTGGCTGACCGCATCGGCACCTTCAGCCCTGGCAATTCGTACCTGTTCCTTGGCAATGATTGGTCTTGCCAGAGAAGTACCCAGCAGGTAGGAGCCTTCGTAGATGGCACCAGAGCGAAAGGCAGGGAAAATATAATCCCTGACAAATTCTTCCTTCAGATCAGAGATAATTACCTTCTCAGCTCCGGTAGCCAGCCCCTTTTTTCTTACTGCCTCCCAGTCTTCCTGCTGACCAATATCAGCAGAATAGGCAACGATTGGGCAGTCATACTCCTCAGCCAGCCATTTCAGGATAACCGAGGTGTCAAGTCCGCCTGAATAGGCCAGAACAATTTTTTTTATTTCCATGTTTTATTAACCTTTTTATTAGCTTGCAGCCTTGGTAAGCAGCATTTCAAGTACTGCCTTATGCAGGTGCATTTTATTTTCGGCCTGATCAAAGACCACGCTCTGGTCAGATTCCAGTACCTCCTCGGTAATCTCTTCGCCCCGGTGTGCGGGCAGGCAGTGCAAAATTATGGCATCCTCTGGAGCCTTGTCCAGCAGTTTGCGGTTAAGCTGATATTTGGCAAAGATCTCCAGCCGCTTGTCCTGCTCCTCTTCCTGTCCCATCGAGGCCCAGACATCAACATTGATCACATCGGCATTCTGCACCGCCTCTTCCGGCTCCCTGACCACAGTTATCGGCCTTGCCGCCTGATTTGCGGCCTCGGCCATAATCCGGGCATCTGGTTCGTATCCTTCCGGGCAGGCCAGGGTCAGCTCAAAGCCAAGGCGAGAGGCCGCCTGCACCCAGGAATTTGCCATATTGTTGCCGTCCCCAAGCCAGGCAATCTTTTTATCCCTGATGGAGCCTTTTTTTTCAATCACCGTCATCACATCCGATAAAATCTGACAAGGGTGATGCAAATCGGTCAGGGCATTTATCACCGACACACCTGCATACTCGGCCAGTTCATCCACCACCTGCTGGCCGAAGGTTCTGACCACCATCCCGTCCACATAGCGGGACATAACCCGTGCCATATCCTTAAGCGGCTCTGAACGGGCAAGCTGGGTATCACGGGCAGACAAAAATATCACCTGACCGCCCATGCCGTACATGGCGGCCTCAAAGGAAACCCTGGTTCTGGTTGACGGTTTTTCAAAAATCAGGCCGATGGTCTTACCGGCTAGCTGCTGGTGCCTTAGGCCCTCGGCCTGCTCTTTTTTCAGGGTTAAGGCTCTAGTGATAAAACCCTCCAGTTCCTCTTTGGTAAAATCCTGTAATGACAACAAATGGGTCGGCATAATGCTCCTTACTTAAATATCAAAATATCCCGCAGGCAGCACCGGGGCCGCCCTTAAACATCAAAAAAATGTATGATTACATGAAATCACCATGCTTTGCAAAGATTTTCCTGCTTTTGCAAAAACGGTTAGAAGCAGGATGATCTAACTTCCTCCTCCCTTTTTTCGGCAATACGCTGAAAAATCTTGCTGATGGTCGGCAGGCTGGCAAAATCCTCGGTGGAAATCCGCCGCAGCACCACATCGCTTTCGGCAATCACCGTGGCGTTTCTCTTTTGCTCTCTGGAAAAATAAGCCATCTCCCCAAAAATATTGCCTGCCGTAAGGGTCGCAATCACCTTGCCTTCACTGTCCAGGGTGCTGACTTCGCCGCTGTCAACATAAAAAATGCCATCGGCCGGGTCGCCGATTTTTATGATTTTATCCCCCTTTTTCCACCACTCAATCCTGAACCGCTCCTCCCAGGAGGTGTCAACTACCAGGGCATTATAAAACTCCTGATTCATGGCCTTGAGCAGTTGTTTGGATAATCTGAACAGTCTTGAACCCAGGGAATCACTTTTGGCACTGTCAATTTTCATCCCCATCCTGAAAAAATTTGCATCCGGGTAAGGATACTCGCGGATGTAATCCAGGATTCTGTCGGTGGCTACGTCCCGTTTGCCGGTTAGCTGCAAATATTTCTTCTGGGCCTCGCCCAGCTTTTCGCGTACCAGGGGGAAATCAGGCTCAATGCCGCTTAGCCTGTTGCCGCAAAAATACTCCATCGCCTGGTTTTTCATGGTGATAAATTCAAGCAGCCCCTGTTCATCCACCATGGCGGGGCTGCCGTTCAGCCCCGGAGCATGAACGGTAAGAATGTGAACCGGATGGGTAAAGTTCTTGGGCGTTACCTTGCCCACGTTAACCAGATATTTCTGCCATTCATCCTGATATCTGGCCATATCCCGATCCATCAGGATGGCGGTCTTAAAATACTCGCACAGCGTTTCAAGCCGGGCCGCCACCGCAAAACTTGCCCCGAACTTGACCAGATTCCGCCCTACCCTGGCCTCGATAATGTCGCCGCAATAAACCCCGATTCTGGTGTCGGGAAGCTGGCCGTTCTGAATGGCAAAGGCCATTTGCAGGGCAGCAGAAAGGGCCCGACGGCATTTTTCTCCCCGGCCCTCGCCCGGCCTGCCTTCAAAAATAACAATGGCGCCGTCTCCGGCTGAAGGCTCAACTTCAATGGGGCTGTTTTCCTCAGTGCAGATTAGCTGCCGGATCTTCCGATGATAGGAAATGATAAAATCCCGAATCTGGGCGGGATTCATCCGGGCAGTTTTGTTGGAATAACCAACCATATCGGTCAGAATAATAGCCACTTCCTTGTCTCCATCCTGCTTTATTGCATTGATTTCTTTTTCCTGCATTACAAGACCCTTTGCTAATGTCATGCTGAAAAAATGTTATCCAGCAGTTCCTGAATATTGGCAACGCCTACCAGTTCCATACCGCCCTTCCAGGCCGCCCTTTCCTTGCTGCTTTCGGGCAGGATGCACCGGGTAAAACCAAGCCGTTCGGCCTCCTTTAACCGCAGATGCGAATGACTTGCCGCCCGAACCTCACCGGCCAGACCCACCTCGCCGAAGACCACAGTAGAACCAGGCACAGATTTTTCAAGTAAACTTGAAGAAAGGGCCGTAATCACTCCCAAATCAAGGGCTGGTTCGTCTATGCGGATGCCTCCGGCAATATTTAGAAAAATATCATTGCCGTATAAATCCATTCCGCCCCTTTTTTCCAGCACCGCACAAAGCAGCGCCAGCCGCTGGGGATCGGCTCCGATGGCGGTTCTTCTGGCCGTTCCCAGACTGGTTGGGCTGACCAGTGCCTGTACCTCCACCAGAATCGGCCTGGTTCCTTCCAGAGAAGGCAGCACTACCGAGCCGGGTGCATCCAGCGGCCTTTCGGCAAGAAAGATTTCCGAGGGGTTTTTCACCTCCACCAGCCCCTCTTCCTTCATTTCAAAAACGCCTATTTCGTTGGTTGAACCAAACCGGTTTTTTACCGTACGCATCAACCTGAAGGCATGGTTGCGGTCTCCTTCAAAATAAAGGACGGTATCAACCATATGCTCAAGTGTTTTGGGGCCGGCGATCGAACCTTCACGGGTAACATGACCAACCAGAATCACCGGTATATTATCATGTTTAGCCATATTCAGCAAACAGGCCGCAGCCTCCCTGACCTGACTGATCGAGCCGGGGGCGGAAGATATTTGGCTGACCGACAGGGTTTGAATGCAATCAACCGCAAGGAGAGCCGGTTTCATCTCCCTGGTCATGGCAATAACCGCTTCCGCCCGGCTTTCCGTAGCCAGATAAAGATCGGGATGAAGGGCATCCAGCCGCCTTGCCCGCATTTTAATCTGCCTGGCCGATTCTTCACCGGAAACATAAAGCACCTTCCGGCCCGTACCGGCCAGAGCCGACAACATATGCAAAAGCAGGGTAGATTTACCAATGCCCGGCTCGCCGCCGATCAGCACCACCGAGCCGGGGACCACGCCGCCACCCAGTACCCGGTCAAGCTCGTCAATGGCGGTGGGCATCCTTTCCTCATCGCCGTCCGGTGCCTGCGGCAGGGGGCAGGGACGGGCAAAGGACAACCCGGCACCGCTGCCGGGGGCTGCCTGCTCCTCAAGACTGTCCCACTCACCGCATTCCGGGCATTTTCCCATCCACTTGCTGCTTGAGTAGCCGCATTCACGGCAAATAAAAACATTTTTTGTTTTTTTGCCTGTTTTCAATATCATTTATTTGTTGAATTTTGTCTTATCCTGCCTAGACCAAAACCATTTTTATTTGGGATTGCCTATATTATGCTGAAGAGAATTCTTTATACTTTCAGCCAAATCCCCTATACGCTTTGGAATGATATAATAAAGAAAATCTGTCTGATAAACTAAAAGCAACTCTTTATTTTCCCGCCATTTTATTATATCATCCCACTTAAGGGTTGATTCTCCTGAATTATTTTTGAAGTAAATTCCTTGAAGTAATTTTGAAATTATAAAAGGTTCCTGAATGGATTTATGTATTTTATATTGCCTTTTGGTCTGCCAGGGACAATAGAGAAAACGAACAGCAAGATGACCAGCCAAGCCGCCGACAACGGCTCCAATTGCAATAAGTTTTGGCATATAGCCATCCAGAAAAAAAGTTGATAACAATAGAGCAAGGTCAAATATTACATGAAAAATCAAAAATTTTTTAGATAGTTTTGTAAATAATATATTTGCTCTGATATATTCTTTTTCTGTAATCTTGCATTCTGCCTTCAGCCTTTCCTGGGGAATCATAACTGTCTCATATTATGATCAGCAATCATATCACACAATTCATCTGCCATGCGGGTTATTAGCTTTTCATCCTGCCCTTCCGCCATTACCCGGATAACCGGCTCAGTGCCGGAAGCACGCACCAGAATACGCCCCTTACGACCTAACTGCTGTTCAAAATCAGCAACCCTTTCCGAAAAGCCCTTGATGCTGCTTACCTCTACCCTATAGCTGGTTTTGACATTTTTCAGTACTTGGGGAAAACACTCCATAATTCCGGTCAGTTCGGATAACGGCTTGCCCTGCCGCTGCATCACCGCCAGTAACTGCAGGGCGGCAAGGATGCCGTCCCCAGTGGTTATATGATCCATAAATACCAGATGGCCGGACTGCTCGCCGCCAAATGAGCAGCCATTTTTACGCATATATTCAATTACATATCTATCGCCGACATCGGTGCGGACCATTTTGCCACCCATTTGGTTTATGGCCGCTTCAAGCCCCATATTAGACATCACGGTAGCAACCAGTGTTTGGTTTTTCAGCCTTCCTTTGCTGATAAGCTCCTTGGCACAAATGGCCATCAGCTGGTCGCCGTCCACAATCTCACCCCTTTCATCGGCAACTATCAGGCGGTCGCCGTCTCCATCCAGGGCAATGCCGATGTCGGCACCAAGCTCCCTAACCCTCGCCGCCATGGCTTTAGGATAAAGTGCTCCGCATTGCTGGTTGATATTTTTTCCGTCCGGGTTAATGCCCATAGCCGTAACCTTGGCTCCAAGCTCTTCAAAAACCTGTGGGGCCACGCCGCATCCGGCACCATTGGCACAATCAAGTACCATATGACAGCCATTCAGCGAGCATGATGCGGAAAAGGTCTTTTTGAGAAAGCCGATATAACGTTCTTTTGCATCTTCCACGCTCAAGCTGCCGCCGATTTCTTCGGCTGCGGGGCGAAGGCTGTCCATCCCGGCAGACAAAATCAAATTCTCAAGCTCAATTTCCGCCTGGTCGGTCAGCTTAAAGCCGTCGCCTGCAAAGATCTTGATGCCGTTATCCTGAAATGGATTATGGGAAGCCGAAATCACCAGCCCTGCATCAGCACGCAGGTCTTTTACCATCAAGGCAATGCCGGGAGTGGGAATTGTTCCAGCCAGCAGCACCTCGCCCCCCATTGAGCAGATACCGGCGGCCAGGGCATGTTCCAGCATGATGCAGGATAATCTGGTATCCCTGCCGATCACTATGCGGCACCTTTTCCGGCTTTTCCTGATCTGGCAGACCAGAGCCTGCCCGACCTGCATGGCAATTTCCGGAATCACTGGATAGGTGTTGACCCTGCCCCTAATACCGTCTGTACCGAATAATTTACGCATCACCTTATATTCTTCTTCCTCTTCGCCTTGATAATCCTTACCCCGTCTGTTTTTCCAGGCGGGCTGGTCTCGCTTTGCAGGGTGGGGCGGTCAATTTCCACAAACCGGGGGGTGATACTCA
Organism: Deltaproteobacteria bacterium; assembly: GCA_002747805.1. Classification (GTDB taxonomy): domain Bacteria; phylum Desulfobacterota; class Desulfobulbia; order Desulfobulbales; family Desulfocapsaceae; genus SZUA-575. The sequence continues at coordinate 8,869 of PDQP01000018.1, read as the reverse complement.
ATATCTCAATCTGTCCGCCCTCTTCTGTCTTGGGAATTGCGGCCACCTCCTTTTTGGTATCAGAGCCGCCATCAGCAACGGTTACAGTAAAAAAATCCTCAAATTTTCCGCCTCCTGCAAGAATGGCCGGCGGCACCCCGGCCTTGATGCTGACCACGGCCGGAATGGTTTTCACTGCTCTGCCGTCCTGCTCAAACTTGACCGGCACATCCTTGATGACCTTTTCCGTCTTGATTTGCCCGATTTCCACATCGGCAGTAACCGAGGTTTCGCCGATCAGTTCAACGATAGCCGGTTCCAAGGCAAGCGGCACCTGAAGCTGAGAGGATGCACTCATGCCGGAGATATTGATCTCGATGGTTTTAAGCTCTTTAATCCTGGCAAGTTTTGATTGCGGCCCGGTAATGGTAATCTGGTCGGGAATAATGCTGATCCTTTGCAAAACATGGCCAATGGCCGGTTTACCGATCACCCTGGCCTTGATATGCAAATCTCTTGAAACCAGCTTGTCAAGGGACAGGATAATGGAAGAAGGCTGCACCCTCTGCACCGTAACTCCCCGCGGCATTTTTATAGAGTTTGCTGGAATATCAATAACTTGCGAGCCTGGCTTAAAGTTGGTCAAGTCAATCTGACGGGTGGTCTCCAGCTTGGTTATTTCAAGAATAAGCGATCTCGGCCCATTGACCGTAACCTCAATCTCCTTCTTGAACTGGTTGGATATGACCAAATCCCGGGGCAGATTTATAATTTCAACCGGAATTCGGACATTTTTATCAATCTTGTCTTCACCGCCGACCATAAACCAGAGCAGTACAGCAAGGCAGACGGAAATAAATTTAAGCAGCCAGTCGCTTGACCAGAACCTTCGTGCTTTTTTGAAAAAAAATTTCATGTTCTACCTTTTATACCAATCTTTCCAGATGCTTTTGCGTTTGCCGCCGGTAACAAAAATCGCTTTTAACGATTTTTCCAGGGCAACTTCTTTCACGGTAGAAATGGCTCCATGCTGAACCAGAGACACTTCCTGGGTCTCTTCAGAAACCACGATGATAACTGCATCCGATTCTTCAGAAAGTCCAAGTGCAGCCCGGTGTCTGGTGCCGTATTTTTTGTCAATATATGGGTTCTGAATCAGGGGCAGGATACATCCAGCGGTATCAATCCGGCTGTTTTTGATGACTATGCCGCCGTCATGCAGCGGTGAAACCGGCATGAAAATTGAGATAATCAGGTCTTTGCTGATCACCGCATCAAGCTCAAAGCCGGACTCGATATACTCCCCCAGCCAGGTTTCCCTTTCTATAACAATCAAGGCCCCAATCCGGCGTGATGACATATAAAAGGCCGCCCGGACAATCTCATCCAAATCCTTTTCGATCACATTTGCTGACTTCTGAAAGGGGGATTTTCCCATCTGGGTCAAGGCTCTTCTGATGTCCTGCTGAAAAACGATAATCACAATCAGCAGAATCGAGCTTAAAAAGGTCTGCATCAGCCACATCATGGCGGCAAGATCAAGTGAACTGGCCAGAAGATAGACCAAAGACAGAATGATAAGCCCCACCACCATCTGCACCGAACGGGTGCCGCGGATAATGGAGATAAGCTGGTAAATGATAAAGGCCACAAGACCAATATCCAAAAAATCCTGCCAGCGGAGTGTAGTAACTAAATCGAACATGGTTGGTTGCCTGGAGTTGAGAATCTGCCGTCCTTTTATCTCTTATTACCTGCTTCTCGGTTGAAATACCAGAACATTATTCGTTACTATGAAATATTTTTGATAATTATTCACGGGCGGATACGTATCAGAAATCAGAGGACAGAAGACAGAGATGTAGGGGCAGAATCTATTTCTGCCCTAATTCATTTTTGCCCTGTTTCATGTTGCCCCCACGCTGGTGAAGTTTCTGCTTTTCACCGGAATATAAAAGGATGAGGCTTAACGAAAAAAAAGTTGACATAATCTGAAAAACAAGCATTTTGCACGTAGTTATGTTTATCGGGCTATGGTGGTCCGGTTTCTCTGTGATTAAGGTTCAGGGAAACGCTTGAAATGACGATGCCGGGTTGACGGCACAGCGGCAGAGGAAAACAAAATGGCACTAAAAGGATTTGACAAGGAGTATTATCTGGATGCAAAGCTGGCCCAAGTCAAGGCTAGTATCATGTCACACATCTAATATTGGATAAAGTCGTTTTAGTTTTATCCGTGCATCTTGAGTGGTAAATTGCCAGTTTACCACTGCCTTCATCCCATTTCTTGCCGTCTCCCATGCCTTAACTTCTTCTAGGGTGTTCAAAATTTTGTGTCAGTAATCTAAAACTGCTATTATGGCAGTTTTAGATTACTGACACAAAATTTTGAACACCCTCTCTTTTCGATGAAAAGTGCCCAGTCCAACTTTGTCTTGCGCTCAGTTACATCCACAATTCGAGTGCCAGCCAGTGGTGGAGTGGTATAGAGAAAGTAGTGTTCAAAGGATAATCGTTTCTTGGGATAACCATATTCATTGATCAGCCTGGCCGTATAAAGCTGACGGACAACTTCTTCAGGTTTCAGTTGAATGTCTTTTTCCCGAACAATGCACTTTATGTAAGGGGTTTCTTTACCCCGGGTAGTTTTTGTAAAAACCTCTTTGTGCAAAGATTCAATTTCATCTGCTGAAAACAAAGCAAGATTGTAATTGCTGTCTTTGAGGATGGTCTGGATGATATCCGGTTGTTTCATTTATTCTCCGTAATGTTTATTTTTGCAAGCTGGCACGGTGGTTGGTTTGTAGATATAACAGCCTTTTTAAGGCGGCAAAATCCCGGCAGGCGAAAATCATTTTCCGGCAGGCCGCAGCTCCATCTATCTTTTTGAAATATTTGCCGATATGATTTTTTATTAGACCAAGCATCCTGTCAGTCGGCAGATATTTTTCCATATAATCCAGATGCAGTAATACCGCCGGCAGTATCTGCTCAAGGTTTTCGGGCGGCGGCATCCTCGGCGAAAATATCCAGGGGTTGCCCAAGGCTCCGCGGCCAATCATTACCCCATCACAGCCGGTTTCTCTGATTCTGTCCAGCCCCTGCTGATGGGTTAGAATATCGCCGTTACCAATGACGGGAATGCCAAGTGCCTTTTTTACTCTGGCGACCGCCTGCCAATCGGCCTTGCCGGTAAAGCCCTGCGACCAGGAACGGCCATGAACGATTACCGCCGCTGCCCCTGCATCCTCGGCCATCCGGCCAAAATCGGCGGCGGTTTCCTGGTGCAGGTCAACGCCGGTTCTAAATTTTACGGTAACCGGACAATCCGTATTTGCCGCCACTGCCCGAATGATCCTTTCGGCCAACTTAGGCTCGCCCATCAAGGCGGCTCCGGCCCCGCGTCTGGTAACCTTTTTGACCGGACATCCCATATTTATATCTATAATATCAGGAGAATAGGAAGACATAATTGCCGCCGCCCGTCCCATCATATCAGGTTCTGCCCCGAAAAGCTGAAAGGCAACCGGCCTTTCTTTTTGGTTAGAGGCCAGCATACCGATAGTCTTTTCCTGACCGTAAACCAGGCCGTGGCAGCTAATCATCTCCGACACGCAGAGGGCGGCACCAAATTTTCTGCACACTAGTCTGAAAGGTAGGTTGGTATAACCGGCCAGCGGGGCCATCAGAAACTGCCCGTCCAGTTTAAGGTTTGCTATCTGCATAAAAAAAGCCGGGGCCGCAAGCGGCAGTCCCGGCCTAAAAAATATAGGAAAATATGATTGATTCCAGCCTACAACTTAGGCATTTTTTTGATTGCCTTGCGGTAAATTTTCTGGGCCAAATCCTCAATGATGGAGTCCAGTGCCTTTTGTTCGTTATCCTTGTATTCAGCAGAATTTAAGCCCACCAGCAGCTCTTCGGTATATCTTTCCCCTGGAACTTCCATGATAACGGTTCCGCTTTCAAGGTCTTTCATAATATAACGCACATCAAGGTGCAGTTTGACCTCTTTGGCCGAATTATCGCTTCCGTAGGCAAGGCTGGGCAGGTCAATACTGGTGATTTCTCCGGCCAGGATAAGATCTGCCTCTTCCCGGTCTTTGGTTACGGTAATGGCCTCGGATTTCTGAAACCATTTGACCAGTTCCCGATAAATATCCATATCCAGGTTCATCTGGCTGGTTTTATTTTTCCAGTTGGTAATATAAATAATCTTTGTCGGACCGTTATAGACATTGGGATTATGATAACCGCAGCTACTAAACAGGAACAATAAGACCGGTAAAAGGTATTTAATAGTTTTCAAGATAATTTCTCCTTATGATTTGGGTTAAAAGATTATTTTGAATAGACTAATATCAAACCACAATATTAACAAGTTTCTTCTTGACCACAATGGTCTTTTTTATCTCCTGGCCGTCAATAAATTTCTGTACGCCCTGATTGGCAAGAGCCAGATTTTTTAACTCTTCATCTTCAATATCGGCAGCGGCTTCCAACCTGCCCCTGACCTTGCCGTTGACCTGTACCACGATGGTCAGCAGGTCTTCTTTGGCCGCCTCGGGGTCAAATTCCGGCCATGGCTGCTCTTCGATGCTGCCGGAGCAGCCGGTGATTTCCCACATTTCACTAGCAAAATGCGGCACCATCGGCGAGAGCAGGATCAGGATGGTGCGGTAGGCATTTCCCGCTACCGACCGGTCAAGCCTGCCGCCTGATTTTTCCGTGGATGAAGAAAGCAGATTAAAAAGCTCCATCACTGCAGAAATGGCGGTATTGAAATGAAAATTGCTTTCGATGCTCTGACTGACCCTTTTTATGGTCTGGTGGGTTTTGCGGTGAATATCCCGGCTTGTCTGATCAAGTTCTGCACTGTTGATTGAGCCGTTGGTCATTAAATCCTGATTGGTTATACCAAAACGATATAATCTGTTTAGAAATCGGGAAGAGCCTTCAACCCCCTTGGCATTCCACTCCAGATCCCTTTCCGGCGGGGCGGCAAACAGGCTGAACAGGCGCACCGTATCGGCACCATATTCCTGGATCAGTTCGCCTGGATCAATGACATTACCCTTTGACTTGGACATCTTGGCGCCATCCTTGATCACCATGCCCTGGGTGAGCAGGTTGGTAAACGGCTCGTCAATTTCAAGATAGCCCAGATCACGCAGCACCTTAACGAAAAAACGCGAGTAAAGCAGGTGCAGGATGGCATGTTCAACCCCGCCTATATATTGATCCACCGCCAGCCAGTATTTCGCCGCCTCAGGATCAATGATGCCGGTATCACAGTGGGGGCTGGTATATCTGGCAAAATACCAGGATGATTCAACAAAGGTATCCATGGTATCGGTTTCCCGTCTGGCCTGGCCGCCGCATTTCGGGCAGGCAGTGCCGATAAAGGACGGCCTTTTATGCAGGGGCAGACAGGTATTTTGGGAATTTTCATCCTTTGGCAGGGTGATGGGCAGGTTTTCCTCTTTTTCCGGCACGGTGCCGCAGCTATCACAGAAAACCATCGGAATCGGCGCCCCCCAATATCTTTGGCGGGAAATGCCCCAGTCCCTTAGCCTGTAGGTGATATGGGCATCGCCAAAGCCTTGCTGTCTGGCAAAATCTATAATCTTTTGTTTGGCCTCTTCCGAGTCAAGACCGGAAAAGCCGCCGGAATTATGCAGTATGCCCGGCCCGGTCAGGGCTTCTGCCATATTTTCCGCTATAATATCGGCTCCTGCCGGAATAACCACCGGCCTGATCGGCAATTTGTACTGCCTGGCAAAGTCAAAATCACGCTGGTCATGGGCCGGCACCGCCATAACCGCTCCGGTGCCATATTCTATCAGCACAAAATTGGCAACATAGATAGGCACCCGGTCGCCGTTAAACGGATTGATACAGTATCTGCCGGTAAAAATGCCCTTTTTCACCACCTCATCCTGCGGGCTTTGCTGCTGTTTTTCAATTTTTATTTTCTCTGCAAAATCAAGCACCTGATCCTTTTCGGCCAGGCCGGAAACCAGTACCTCAAGCAGGGGATGCTCCGGGGCGATGGACATAAAGGTAACGCCGAAGATGGTGTCGGGGCGGGTGGTGAAGATGGATATTTTTTCATCCAGTCCGTCCACCTTAAAATCACAGGCCAGACCGGTGGATTTACCGATCCAGTTTCTCTGCATGGTGATCACCTTTTCCGGCCAGCCGCCCAGTTGGTCAAGGTCTTGCAGCAGTTCCTCGGCATAATTGGTAATCCTGAAAAACCAGCCGCTCATCTCCTTGGGCTTAACCAGTTGGTCGCACCGCCAGCAGGCACCTTCAATCACCTGTTCGTTAGCCAGTACCGTCTGGCAGCCTTCACACCAGTTTACCGTGGTAACTTTTTGATATATCAGATCCTTTTCGTACATCTCGATAAAAAGTTTCTGTTCCCACCGATAATATTCGGGGTCGCAGGTGGCGATTTCACGCTCCCAGTCATAGCTTAGGCCAAGCCGGGTTAGCTGCTCACGCATATAATCTATATTGTCATAAGTCCATGTGGCCGGATGTGAATTATTTTTAATGGCCGCATTTTCGGCAGGCAGGCCAAAGGCATCCCAGCCCATTGGATGGAAAACATTGAATCCTTTCAGCCGCTTATATCGTGCCACCACATCGCCGATGGTGTAATTCCTGACATGCCCCATATGGATGCGGCCGGAAGGGTAGGGGAACATTTCCAGCACATAGTATTTTTCCCGGCTGTTATCCACGGCCGCCCGGTATGTCCCCTCGGCCTGCCACTTGGCCTGCCATTTTTGTTCAATGGCCTGAAAATCGTATTTTCCGCTGGAATTACTACTCATGGTAGGTACCTCTTTCATCCTGCATTGTATTCATTTTCTTCAAGATGCGAATAATTTTCAAACATCGTAAATTCCTTGATAAAAAACAGCTTGGCGGTGCCGGTCGGGCCGTTGCGGTGTTTGCCGATAATGATTTCGGCAATGCCCTGATTGGGATTATCACCGTTTTTGTTATAAACCTCGTCCCGATAGATAAAGGTAATTAGATCGGCATCCTGCTCAATGGCACCCGACTCTCTTAAATCGGCCATCAACGGTCTTTTGTCGGTTCGATCCTCCACCTTACGGTTAAGCTGGGCAAGGGCAATCACCGGCACATTATGCTCCTTGGCCAGGGCCTTTAAGGAGCGGGAAACATCGCTTATTTCCTGGGTTCTGTTTTCAATGGAGGCACGCCCCTGCATAAGCTGTAAATAATCAACCACCACCAGACCAATATCATAGGTTGCGGCCAGCCGCCGCATCTTGGCCCGCATATCAAGTACCGACAAGGACGGGGTATCGTCAATATAAATGGGGGCCTCGGTCAGCATATTAACCGCCCTTGACAGCTTCGGCCAGTCGTCCTCCTGGAGCCTGCCGGTACGTATCCTTTGAGAATCTATCCGGCCAACCGAGCTAAGCAGCCTGGTAACTAACTGTTCCCGGGACATTTCAAGGCTGAATACCGCCACTCCGACTTTTTCCTCAATGGCAACATTTTGGGCAATATTCATGGCAAATGAGGTCTTGCCCATGGAGGGTCTGGCGGCGATAATAATCAGATCGGAGGGCTGCAGACCGGCGGTCATCCGGTCCAGCTCGGTATAGCCGGTCGGCACGCCGGTAATCAGTTCCTTTCTTTTGAAAAGATCCTCAATCTTCCTAAAGGCCTCGGGGACTATTTTCCTGACCGGGGTAAAGTTCCGCCCGCCCCTTGCTCCGGCAATATCGAAGATGGACTGCTCGGCCTCATCGACCAAAAGATCAATATCACCCTGTTCCTCGTAACAGCGGTTTGCGATGTCGGAGCTGGTTTTAATCAGCTTGCGTAAGATGGATTTCTGCCGGATGATTTTGGCATAACTGACCATATTTGCAGTAACCGGCACAATGGAAGTCAGCGAGGCAATATAGGCCGCCCCGCCCGCCTCATCAAGCAGATTTTTATCGTTTAGATCGCTTGTAACGGTGATTAAATCCTGAGGTTCATTACGCTGAAAAAGATCAATCAGGGTCTCAAAGATTAACCTATGCGGCCTGCTGTAAAAATCATCGGACTTGATCACTTCAAGAACGAGGCCAAGCCCCTGATCATTTAACATAATTGAGCCAAGCACGGACTGCTCGGCCTCAATATTCTGCGGCGGCAGCCGTTTTGCAGGCGGCTGACCGGGATGGGGAATTTCAGTGTCCATCTATCTTGCCGTAAACAGCTAATAATAATGGTCTTGCCGGAACCAGACAAGCAGTAATACGAAACGCACCCGCAAGAGGTGCGTTAGTTAAAGGCTCTAAAGCGGCTAGTTCTTTTTACCTGCAACCACCAGCTTGATTTCGGCAGTTATATCAAAACCCAGCTTGATGGTGATATCATACTCGCCAAGGGTCTTGATTGGATCGGTGAGAACCACCTGACGCTTATCTATATTGACATCAAGTTCGGCCAGCCTTGCTGCCACATCACCGCTGGTAACTGAACCGAACAGCCGCTCGTCATCACTGGCAAGTTCTTCAATGGTGATCACCGCACCGGCAATTTTTTTACCGATTGCCTCGGCAGCCTTGGTTTCTTCGGCCAGCTTGGCGGCGATTTCCGCCCGGTTCTGCTCAAGCTGCTCCAGGTTTTCCCTGGTGGCAGGAATGGCCTTTTTTTGGGGAAGCAGATAATTTCTGCCGTATCCGTCCTTGACCGTAACCACATCGCCAATCCGGCCCAGGGTACTGATGGTTTCGTTTAGTATGAGTTCCATGATTAACTCCTTAAATTTTCAAATTTATTTGTGTCTTTTTCACTATTTGCCTTTCTGTAATCTATCCAGACACTTGAAACGCCAAGCATGGTC
>PDQP01000045.1 GCA_002747805.1 Deltaproteobacteria bacterium | reverse complement strand
TTTTGAGTATATTTTAACAGAAACCTGCAATTTTGACCATAAAAAAATGAAATTTATCTTTTATTTTCAAAGTGTTGATCGTTTCTCAGGGTTGACTATTTACACCCAATTAGTCCCCACCTCACAGGTGGAGACCGCCCAGACCGATTTGCAGATGGGCAGCCTGGCCCCTGGCTCCTCCGGCGGCACCCGTGATTTTAGGGTGCAGACTGTACCCAGCACTAAATCTATCCCCATTGATTTAGCTTCACGCGGTAACACCTATATTGCTCAGCTTTTGCCCCTGCCTAAACCCGGCACCATTACCGTGGATTATATGGCTGAGGGCAGCTGGTATCGGCTCCATGATCAGGATGACGGCAGCGGCCTGCTGGAGCCGGATATACCTAATACCGGCACCGGACGTATTGACTACACCACCGGCACCATTACCATCACCACCGCTGCCCTGCCGGACGTTAATACGCCGGTGATTATCCAGTGGGGTAATCCTTTTGGGGTGATCCCCCTGGATGGTGAGCTAAAAATCGATATACCATCCATCTATCATAAATTGGCCCATGCTCCGGTTAAACCGGGCAGTCTTTCTATTACCTGGCCGGTGGGAGCAAACGGCACCGCTGCCGCCACCGATGTAAATGGCAAAATAATGGAAGGCAGCGAAGAAATCGGCTGGATTAACTATGGCAATGGTGAGATGGAATTTGCCCCTAAAACCATCCCCAATGAAGGCGGTGAATATACCTTTGATTATCAAAAATATGACGCCCAACAAGGTACAGCCAGAGGTACTACTTTCACCTTGCCGCACCCATTAAAGCCGGGTTCGGTTTATCTGGAGGTGCCGGTTTCTGCGGCTGGGGTCAGCCATGTCTATAAAATGCGTGATGACGGCCAGGGTAAAATGTCCGCTCCCGGCTGGTCGGCCTCAACAGGCTCTGCCATGTCAGTTTCCGGCTATGATGAACATGGCGGAAAAACCTTTATTCATTTTGCTGGCACCTCTTCTTCTTCCAGCACCAATAATAACAAACATGGCACGGTGGCTTTAGGCGGCATCACCGCCACGGTGGATTATATAACCGGAGTGGTGGTACTGGATATGAGCAAAGCTGGAGGTGAAAAGCACGATTATTCAACCACCGCTACCAAATTTGAGAGTACTGCAAGTAAAATCCCCAGCATAAAAACCATCGTCAATTAGGAGCGGCCATGTTAATCACAAAAACCCAAAATAAGACCGAGGTCAGCGAAAACTATACTAAATCGCCCATCCCGCCGCCCTCGCCGGGTGAAATAAAATATGCCTGTGCCTTGTCTGCCAGTGCTGCCGAAACCAGGGATGAAAAGGTAGCCGCCCCAGCTTTTAAGCTGAAATTGACTAAAAACAGTCTGAAAATCCCCATCATTCCCGGTTCGGTTGAGTTTTATTGGGGAGGCAGGCGTTATATTGATTATCTGGGGGTGCTTTATGCCGATGCAGCCCCCGACGGCTCCGGCGGTATTGTGGCCGGAAAAATCAATTATCAGACCGGAGAGGTGGATTTAGACCTTTATGGTCATGGAGATAATGTCTTTCGGATTACCTCGCTGGCGGCCAGGGTGGGTAATCAATACGTAACCGAAGCGGTTTTTCGTACGCCCGGTGCTCCCTTACGACCCGGGCAGGTGATAATTGCCGGGGTCAGTATTAACGGCGATACCATCACCGCCACCGCTGGACATGACGGCAAGATTGAAGCCGATGGGGTGGTCGGCGAGGTGGATTATACTATCGGGGTTGTCCGGCTGCATTTCGGGGAGATGGTGGCTAACGATCCAGCCTTTGTCAGTGAGCCTTGGTATGATCCGGCAGATGTGGTCGGCGGCCAAATCTTCAAGCCGATTCCGGTGCTGGCCGACAGTCTATCTTATAGTTGTGTGATTTACTCTTATATCCCGCTTAAAGCCTCTCTTTTAGGCTTAAATCCGGTACGCCTGCCCTCCGATGGCCGGGTGCCGATTGTTAAAAGCGGCGATGTTGTGGTGGTTCATAATACCTTGCAGGAAGAGCTGCCCGGCACACCTGCGGCTGGTCAGACCTATACCTTAAGCCGTGAGGCGGACAGCGTAGAGATTTATGACAGCACCGACCCGCTGCCTTTAAGGGTGCCAAAGACCAAGTATAAGCATGAGCCGGGTGAAAACACTATCACCATCGATACCGATGACCATGACTTTAGCGGCTTTACCATGCCGCTGGTTGCCGTGCATAAGATTGAAGATATGGTCATCGTGGCCGAAACTTTAGTTTCCGGTTTTGTCCAGCTAACCCGCGGGCTGGTGCGTGATTTCCCGAAAGAAAATACCTTTATTTCCAGTGCCTTGTTATTCGGTGATATGCAGGCCCGAGTAACCCATCTCTTTGACCAAAAGACCTGGCGAAATGAGTTTAGCAATTCGATTTATGGCGATGAGGCCACTGGCACCTATAATATTATTGATTATCCGATTCAGGTATCCAATCTGGGAGCGGTTAAGGATAGGTGGGCGATAGTCTTTGATTCGCAGGAGCATTTTAAGGTGATGAGCGAGCTTCGGGGCGTGGTGGCAGACGGCTATACCAATCAGGATTTAGCCCCGGTCAATTCGGCCACGGGCAGGATTTATTTCAAGATTTTAGCCGATGGCTGGGGCCTTGGCTGGTCGGCAGGCAATGTGCTGAGATTTAATACCGAGGCGGCGGCTGGCGATTTATGGGTCTGCCGTACCACCCAGCAAGGCCCCGAACAGGAGCCGCAGGACTGGTTTACCGTGCAGGCCAGGGTGGACGCGAAATAATGACAGGAATAAGGGGGAGAGATGATACCAATAGTCTATAGATGGGATGATAACCAGGCACCAGTATTAAGCGGCACTAAAGGCTCTTTAATCGCTCTGCTGAAAGCCTGTCTGGTTGACGGCTATGGCGATAAGCTGGCGGCGGGCTGGACTATGCCTTACGCCAATGCCGATGAAAGCATTGCCTGCTTTAGAAATGACCACCTTGAAGGCAACGGCATATTTTTACGAGTGGATGAAACGGCAAATGCAAATCAGGCCTATCTGCAATGCTATGAGACCATGACCAGTCATAATGACGGGCATGGCAAGTTTTTTGATGCCGATACCACCGTGAATCTTTATAAAAGCAATCAGGCCAGTGCTGCTTCCCGCGGCTGGCTAATCGCCGCTACCAAAAAGATTATCTATCTGGCTATCTGGTATGATACCGGCGAACCCCTATCTGGAGCCAATACAGTGCAGGGTACGCTTAGTGTTTTTGGCGATTATACCCGCTGGCCGGGGACTACCCATCTTAATACCATCGCCTCTTATAGCTGGGGCGATTGGGATCATATTCAAGGCTTATTCCCCACTTATCAATTTTGGGGTGCCGGTGATGGTTTAATCAGAACCTCCAGGCAGATGGACGGCACCCTGGCTCCGACCAACCTGATAGTCGGCGGTACCAGCGGCCCATGCCGAGGCAGGAGCGGTCGGCAGAACACTTATGATTTCGGAGTTGCCTATGACGGCTCATATTTAATGCTGCTCAAGCCCTATATCTTTCAGGCTGGAGTAAACAAGAATTTAGGCACCCTGCCCGGCTTTTATTATCATGCCCACAATTGCGATGATTTTACCAACCTGCAAGAGCTGACCCATGACGGCAGGACCTTAACTAACCTTAAATTTGTTCATAAAAATGAAAAACCTATAGACCGCTTAAACGTAAACCTCTTCCTTGAATTGGGGGTAGATTGGGGATGATTGTTGATGACAGCTTACAGATATTGGGCAAGCCGCTGGTTGAAGACAAACATTATCAAATCAGCGGTACGGTTAAGGAAGACGGCCAGTTTGTCAGCCGTCCGGTGATTGCCCTTGACCGTTATAGCATGGCCTATCGGGGCGGCACCGTATCTGATGCGGCCACCGGGGTCTGGAAGATTACCGGATTACCTGAATTGCCTGAAAAAAGCCTGCTGGTTCTTTCTATTGACCTTGACCGTGAGACCAATGCCGAGGTCTTTGACAGCGTAACCCCGTGCTTAATGGAATAACTGCGGAGTAATAATGTGCCACTGGATTTTGAGCATCATAGCCCATATACGCCGCCAGCCTGCGATGCCCTGCATTTTGGCTCCAGCAATGACGGCCCGGCACTGCCGAAACCCAATACCTTTAACGGCACCCGTATCCGTTTCCGCCGCCTGCGGGCGGTGGATTTGCCGGTTAGGCTGGTTTATCAGAAGGGGACTGGCAAGGGTGATCAAAATTATCGAATGCCTTTTCGGGCGGCCAAGGCAAGGGATAAGTCTGCCCGTATCCCCTGGGGCAGTTTTCGGCGGCTGGGCAGGGTGGTTCGTTCGAGTTGGCAGCATTTTACGGTTTATGATTATCAGAGCCGTGTTTACTGGTCGTCAACTCTCCCCACTGACCGCAGTCTTGTCAGCGGCTGGGATACTTTCTACCCGCTGGATTATCAAACCAGATGCCCGTGGATTAACACTCTCGCTAAAATCGAGCCGGAAATCCGCTTGCCCTGGCAGGCTTTGGAGCCGCTTAACCGAGACTGCCGCATCCCGTGGGAATGTCCGCCGCCTCACGATAAACTGCACCGCACCTACTGGGGGCAGGAATGGTATGAGCGGATTTGTACCCAGGATTATCATCCGCCAAAATGTGGTGAAATCCATTTTGAGCATCATGGCAGCAGCGGCCAAATCTTTGCTCCGGCCGCCTGCCAGCCGCTTGATTTTATCCATGATACCAGCACTAACGATTTGCGTTGCAGCCAGCGTGAGCCGGACGGCTGGCGGGATAATTATTATTATCAGCCGGATAATCCGGTCATTAAACCTTCCACCGGGCTGGTTACTCCGAAATATCTGGTACTGTACACCATGAATACTGCAACGCTGATCAGGGTTAAAGGCGGCCTGCCGGTGCCGGTCTTTTCCATGAATATTAGTACCGATCTTGATTCCTGGTGCTGGAGCTTTACCGCCCAAATTTCCGCCGATGGTCTGCCGCTGGTTGACCCGACCGCCGAACCGGTAGAGGTGCTGGCAACCATCAACGGCTATAGCTGGCGGTTTATGGTTGAATCCTGGACGGAAAAAAAGGGGTTTAATCAGGCCGAATACACCATTACCGGCCGGTCGCCGTCTGCGGAACTGGCCGCTCCCTATGCCCCCTTATCCACCGGAGTTACCGGCAGTACGCTAACCTCGGTGCAGATTGCCGATCAGCAGCTGGCAAATACCGGCTGGACTATTGATTTTGGGGACTTTGAAAGCTGGCTGGTGCCTGCCGGGGCCTTTTCCTGGAATAATGCCGCTCCGTTAAAGGTAATTCAGGCGGTGGCTGAGGCCGCCGGAGGCCGTATTCAGACCCATCGGGAACAAAGCAGGCTGATGGTAAGGCCCCGTTTGCGTTCCCTGCCCTGGAAGTGGCCGGGCATGGGCTTTGATTTAGCCATATCGGATTATGTCGTCCGCCAGCTTAGCCGGGAATTTATGCCCGGGGTTAGTTATAATGCCGTCTTTGTCTCCGGCACCGCCTGCGGAGTATTATGCAAGGTTTACCGAGAGGGAACGGCTGGAGACAAGGCCGCCCCGATGGTAACTGATGCCCTGCTTACCGATACCATTCCCTGCCGGAGCCGGGGCCGGATGATTATCGGCCGGAGCGGTAACTGGAGCCGCGAAACCCTGGAACTGCCCTTGACCGCACCCGGCAAGCTGCCCGGCCTGCTGGAAACCGGAATGCTGGTGGAAATGGAAGAAGGCGGCGTGAAATGGCAGGGTCAGGTGGCCGGAGTGGCCGTTTCTGCCGGATGGCAGCAGGCCGGAGGTCTGACGGTTAATCAAAATATCAAGGTGGAGCGTTATCGTGGCAATTAACATTTGGCGGCGTTTTGAAAAGCTGGTTAAGCCAGCGGCAGAAGAAGTGGCTACGGTAACGGCTGTCCATGCAGACGGCACCATTACTGCCGAGAGTTTGACCGGCGGCACCCTGCGGCTAAGATGTGCAATAGACGTTGCCGTAGGCGGCAAGGTCTTTACGGCCGGCGGTGCGGTTTTGGCCAAGGCACCAAATCTCGTTTACCATGAAATAGCTGTATAGGAGGACGAAGATGATAAGGATTCTCGCTTTAATTTTAGTTGGATTGACTGTTCCCGGCTGCGGAGGACGAAACACTTTTTTTAACGATTACGAGAAATATACCGAGGCCGTTTCTGAGCATTCAAGGTCTGAGGCCAGGCGGATTGCCGCCCAGTCAAGCAGCATTGCCGCCGCCGCTTTAACGGCCGAGGCTGGTACCGAGATGGAGCAGGCACTGCTTTCTGTTATAGCGATGATGCAGATTGCCTCTTTAGAGCCTGCCAGGCTTGATTTGCAAAAACCAACCACCGGCTTTGATGTGCTGCAGCAAACGGCAGGATATATACCCTTCGTCAGTCAGACCCTTGGTATGTACAAGTTAGGTCAGGCCGGGATTAAGGCGGCTGGCAATATCACCATCGGCGAGGGCGTAAGAATGGACGATTCACTTAATGATATTGAGGTTCATGCCACCGGAGAAGGTAATGCGGCATCTTCCAGTAACTTGCCGGATAATGAAACCTTGGTGCAGGAGCAAGGGGAGTAAATGGGAACAATTGTTCCCATTTGAAAGGTGCCAATTGGCACCCTCAAAGTGGACCCATGGGTCCGGTCAGGGGAAAAAAATGAAAACAACGGCTATCAAGGTAGAGGGGATAGAGTTAATTGTGCCGGACTTTCTGGTTGATTTATGGCCGCATCATCTCCGGCTTGATGATTTTCCATCATTTTGCGGGGCAGGTTCCGGCCTTGGTGATGCTATTGTCCCTGAAAAATGCTGGGGGTTAGTCTTGTCTCCGGCCTGTTTTATCCATGATATTTCATGGCTGGTCTGCGAGGCAAGCTGGGCAGGGTTTCATCAATCGAACTCAATGTTTGTCCATAATATGCTGGCATTAAACAGCCGCTCAAGGTGGTTATTAAAACAACTTAGGGCATACCGGATTGTAAGCTATTTCAATGCGGTTGATACCGTAGGAGCCCATTATTTCTGGGCAGATAAAAAACATGCTAGAGCTGCCGACCCGCTTGCCATTGCCGGGGTTAGATCCAGACTGGACAGGCTGGGAATAACGGCAACTTAAGGAAAAACGGAACGGGGATGCTGGAACATCCCCCAACCACCATCCTGTGCAGGCACACAGGAGGGGCCGACAAGGTTCACTTGCGTAAGTCCCGTCTCGCAAACTAATAACTTAGCAGACGAACCTTGATTTTCAAGGGTTAAAAAAAATGAAAGTAGTTGTCCCGTACTTTGGAGGGAAAAGCAGACTGGCAAAGAGAATTATAGCAAGAATGCCCGAACATAAATGCTATGTAGTCAACCCTGAGAAACGATCAACACTTTGAAAATAAAAGATAAATTTCATTTTTTTATGGTCAAAATTGCAGGTTTCTGTTAAAATATACTCA
>PDQP01000046.1 GCA_002747805.1 Deltaproteobacteria bacterium | reverse complement strand
CCGGTTACGCCTATATTTCTTAGGTCGCGAAGGTGATTGGTGATCCGGTCAAGATTGGTGTTCATTAACCGATAGGTGCTGTTCTCGGTAACTTTCATGGCTGTCCTGTATGTAAATTTACTTGATATTGATCAGGGAATTCATCAATTCGTCAACCGTTGATAAAAACTTGGCCGATGATTCAAAGCCCCGCTGATACTGAATCAGGCTGATCATTTCTTCTTCCAGGGATACACCGACCATGCCGTCATTTGCATTTTCCAGTTGCACCATGGCATCCTGGGCGCCTTTCATTTGCAATTCGTTATGATTTACCGCCAGCCCCATGCGGGCCACCAGTTTGCCGTAAAATGAATTAAAGGTGTCAATGGAGGTGCCGGGCGGCGGTGGAACCGTTACCGTCTCGCCAAGATTTGACATGGTAAGGGCATTGGTATTATCGCCCGGAGCGGCCGGGTCGCCTGCCGTTTTCGGTTTGGCTCCGGCGGCCACACTCTCGGCCTTGGTAATGGCAACCGATAAATCTCTGGCTGCTCCGTACCAGGCTGGTTTGCTGGCATCGACCGCACCGCCAAGGTTGGGCGGCTGGTTGAAAAAGTCTCCCACCTGACCATCCAGTCCGGCACCACCCTCATAAACCGTGCCGTTTAGTCCGGTACCGCCGCCGTGAATGGCATTAACTTCCATGGCGATGGTATAGGCAAGCTGATCCAGTTCATCCTTAACTTCAGGGATGACGGTGTTTTTTACATGAAACAGACCAGCCATCTCCCCGCCCAAATTGCGGTCATTCAAAGTCCTGGTGGTACCAGCGGCATGTAATTTAATTTCAAGATCCGCTCCGCTGGTGGCCGCCTCAATCTCCATACCCATATTACCAGCTACCAGCGGCAGACCGCCGGGTAGCTGAACTGCCATCATGCCCTTGTTATCCTCATAATTCTGGGCACCGATTGACTGGGCAAGGCTCTTGGCTAAGGTATCTCTCTGGTCTCTGGCACTGTTGGCGTGCTGACCGTTTATTTCAATATTAAAAATTCTTTCATTAAGCTCTGCTATTTCAGCTATTTGAGAGTTTATATCGTCTATTTTCGAGATAGCTTCATCATTTATATTTGACTCAATCTTGTCAATCTCGTTGATGGTGTTCTTAAAATTGGTGCCTAAAAGATTGCCCCACTGAATAACCGTATCTCTCAGCACCAAATCGGCCGGACTTGCGGCCAGTTCCTGCCAGGAATCGAAAAATTTATCGGTATCGGTGGCGATATTATCATTTTTGATGGCAAAAACCCGCTCCAGTTCCTTTAATGATCTGGCCTGACCCTTTTCAAAGCCCAGGCTGGCGGATTTTTCATGAATCTGATCAGTCAGAAAGACATCATGTTCCCGCCTGACATTTTCAACCTTGACCCCATTGCCAACAAAAAAATCGCCGAAATTGACCGCAGGGTAGGGGGTTAGTTCCGTGTGCTGTCTGGAGTAGCCCTCGGTGTTGACGTTGGAAATATTATTGCCGACTATCTCGATGGATTTCTGATTGACCTCAAGGGAGGTTCTGGCGGCATTTAAGGCGTTGAATAATCCTGCCATGATCTTGTCCTATATTTTTCCTGATAAAAGCCGTCCGTGTACCTGAAAAGGCACCTCGCTGGCGGCTGATGAATAGGTTGAAGTAACCGAACGTTTACCGAAAAATTCCATGGTCTCGCGAATCCAGCCGAGGGTGGAACGGAATAAAAAGGCGTTGCGCCGATTCTCCCTGCGTATTTTTTGGGCCAGTTCCTGATCCTCAGGAGCAAGTTCCTTGAAATGAGAGAGGATGTTTACCAGTTCTTCCTTCTCTCTTACCACTCTTTCCATTTCCTGAATTTCCAGATTTCTTGCATGCTTACGCTCAAGCAAAATGGCTTCGTGCAGTTTCTCAAGATGCGGTCTGGCTGAATGCGTCATTATCTTCCCTCAATCATAAATTGTAAAAGAGATGAGGCAACCTTGTTCAGATCGGGCTGATAGGAGCCTGCCTCAATCTGGGCCTTTAGCTGCTGAACCTTTTCTGCCCGCTGGCTGCTGCCCGCCTGGGCCGACTGCATCTGCTTGACATCATGCAGCACCGAGGAAAACTGGACGCTGTCCATACCGGCTCCGGCACTGCCCTTGGCCCTTTCCCCCTTGCCGGTTTTCTGCAGGCTGCCTATCTGCCCCGGACTTCCTATGCCCATAAATTTCACACTCATAACTTCCCCCTTAACGGTGTTAGATTAAAACTTTCTTTCCCTGTTTATCGGAAAAATAATTATATTCTTTAGGGAAATATGGGTTGTTCCCATATTGGCATCAAGCCAAGTAGTTTTGGGGGAACATGTTTGACAAAGCTGAATAATTTTGGCAAAATCATTAAGATTAACAAGGTGTTGATATTTTTTTTCTGCAAAGTTTATATGCATTGACAGGATGTACAGGGAAATCAGTATGAAAGCAACAGATAGAGATTTGTAGTTTCATTCTAAAAAAAACTATTGAATCTGCTAGACGGGGGCAGGGTGAGACCACTCTGCAGTCCCGCCTTAAATTTTTCTGTATGAAAGTTGCTGCTGTATATTCAAAAAGCCATTTTCTCTAACCTAAAAACTTATGATGTAATGGTTGGAAAGATAAACTATTACCAGAACACTTTAAATTTGCTGAATTTTTACGACAGTAATGAATTTTAAAATTTTTATGTTGCTTTTAGTTTACTTTAACTGTATTAGTCTCGTTTGATGTTTTTGGTAGCAGTTCCCGTTGTATTTTTTTGTTGTTTGGAGCGGTTGGATTATTTTGGTTTAACACTCTGATTGGAAGGTGAAAACTGATTATGAGATTTGGTAACTTTTTTGGGCTTGTCTGCTTTGTTTATTTTGTGTTTTTAGCTAGCTTAGGTCTCGCTGTTCCCGATTATGACCGTCTTGCCGGGGAAATAAATACCCGTCTTAACAAGGGGGCTGAACTGTACAGGAACGGTGATCTTGAAGGCGGCAAAACTGCTGTGCAGATGGCTTACTTTGAGGTATTTGAAAATCTGGAAGGGCCTATCCGGATTAACGTCTCCGCCGCCGTCAGTTTTGATCTGGAAAGTCAGTTTGGTGAGATTCGCAAAATGATGATTGCCGGTACTCCTGCGGGTGAGGTGCAGGATGCCGTTGACAAGCTGAACAGTGGTATAGCTGATGCCCTGAAGGAGGTAAAGGCTGCAGGGCACAGCGTTACTGGCAACCAGGATATGGCAAAGGTCGATATAAGCAGCATCGACCCGGTTTGGCTTGATGGCTACAAACTGACAGAGAAGTTGCTGCATGATTTTTTCGATGCCTACGTACGGGGGAATTATGAAGAATCGCAGGAACTTTTAACCAAGGCTCAGTTCGAAGGCTACAAAAACACCCTGCTTGAGACCGGCATTCGTCGGGGCATTTCCTCCAAACGCGATTACCACTACAACAATACCTTTACCGAACTACATAAGATGGTGGATGAACAGGCCGAAGACAGTCTTGTTCGCGAAAAGGTGAATACCTTTCTGTCCGATCTGCTTGCCGATACACAAGGACTGCCTATGGTTGACAAGGCTCTTACCGACCGGCAGCGCAAGGAAAGGGAACGTGCCGCAAGCCCGGCCAAGGATTGGGAAAAAATCAATGCCGACCTGTTTATCGCCCTGGACAAGGCACTGGTCATGTATGGCGAGGGAGAGACAGATCAGGCCAAGGCAGCGGTACAAAACAGTTATTTCGATATATTCGAGGCTTCCGGCATGGAGCAGCAGGTCGCTATGGGAGATAATAACCTCAAGCTGGAGATGGAAGGTTATTTCACTCGCCTGGTGGCCGAGATGAAAGCTGGAAAACCCTTGGCGGAACTGCAGAAAACGGCACAGGAGATGAAAAGTAAATTTACTGCGGTTGCTTCGGAAATGAACGGCAAGGGGGAGAGTGGTTTTGTTGAGTTGTTCCTTCTCTCTCTGCTTATTATCGTGCGTGAGGGTTTTGAAGCGATTCTGGTGATTACCGCTCTGATTGCCTACATGGTGAAGAGTGGCAACCAGAAGAACTTGAAAACGGTATACAGTGCCTGCATATGGGCTATTCTGCTGTCTTTGGTTACTGCCTGGGTGCTTAAGGGCGTTTTCAATATCTCCGCTGCCGGCCAGGAGATTCTGGAAGGGGCGACCATGCTGCTGGCAGTGGTGGTTCTCTTTTTCGTTGGACATTGGCTGATCTCCAAAGCCGAGGCCGGAAAATGGGACAAGTACATCAAAAGCAAGATGGATGCTTCCATTTCTCGCGGCTCGCTGCTGGGTCTGTGGTTTGCCGCCTTTCTGGCAGTATATCGGGAAGGTGCGGAGACGGTGCTGTTTTACTTTGCCCTGATGACGCAAACGTCGGGAGCAAGCGGCAATATGGCAGTTTTACTAGGTTTTATTTGCGGTTCGGTAGCACTGGTGATCATTTATCTGGTTATGCGGTACTCTTCAGTTCGTCTGCCTTACCGGGCATTTTTCCTCTTTACTGGCGGCTTGCTTTATCTGATGGCCTTCGTCTTTACCGGCAAGGGAATCATGGAGTTTGTGGAAGGCAAGGTGTTTGAGCCAACCCTGGTACCTGGTGTGCCACAAATTACCATTTTGGGCATTTATCCCTATGTGGAAAGTCTGCTTCCCCAGTTATTCCTGCTGCTGATGCTGGCTGGCGGCTGGTTTTACAACAAAAAAAGGAAGAAGGATGCGGCAGTTTGATGCCCTTGGATATAGTGTGTATGGAGTTGCCGGAGTTGTTCCGGCAGCATTTGATAAACTCAATTCTTTAAGGAGTGAGAACAATGAAGAAAGTAATTATTGCAACAGCTATTTCCTTGACCACTGCAGGTTTTGTTTCTGCGGCAGACTTCAAGGAGTATCCCATTGGAGAAGGTCAGGAAATGGGCGGAATGGAAATCGCAGCGGTATACCTGCAGCCGATCACCATGGAGCCTCGCGGTATTGATCTGCCTGCATCTCAGGCTGATATTCACCTTGAGGCTGATATTCACGCCATCAAGGGAAACAAGAACGGTTTTGGTGCCGGTGAGTGGATGCCGTATCTCACTGTTACTTATTCCTTGAAGAACAAGGATACCGGCAAGCAGATTGGCGGAAACCTGATGCCGATGGTTGCTTCTGATGGACCTCATTATGGTGCCAATATCAAGATGCCCGGTGTAGGTAACTATGAATTGACCTATTTTATTGAGCCTCCGAGCAAGCAGGGCTTTGGACGTCATTCAGACAAGGCTACCGGCGTTGGCAAGTGGTTTGCACCTTTTTCTGTTGACTACAAGTTCACCTATTCAGGAATCAAGAAGTAATTTATTTTGCAGGGTAGTACCTGTTTGAACTCAGACAGGTAGCTCCTGTTTACCAAGACGGTGGATATCGTTTTCACCGTATTCGCCGTCTTTTTTTGCCACGGTAGATACAGATGCTGAATCCTTTTTCTGATTTTATCACTTTTTTTACTGCCGTTATCCGTTCATGGCTGCCTTTTCTCCTTTTTTTTACCCTGGTTTTTTCGCTTTGGCAAGAGACCTGCGAAAATAGAAAGGAGGGTCGGCTGCGGCTGCTTTTGATAATAGTGGGTGGGGGCGTTCTTGGACTTATTCTGGCAAGATTTACAACCGCCGTTCAGTATTTCAGTGAGTTCTCCCTGCTGCTGGCGTTTTTGCTGCTTGTTTGGGGCGGGGGCTGCCTGGCTGCTTCTTTGCTGAATCGAACAAAATTTGCTTTTGCTGGTTTTTATGCTGGAGGAATTCCCTTTCTTTTTCTTCTTGCCATGCAGAGTGCCGTTGATCTCTGGATTTTTATCTCGGATGAGGCTTTAAGTTCCACTTCAGTGATCAATACCGGGTTGATTATCAACGGCGGTGCCCTTCTTCTTGGTTTTTCGGTTGTGGTACTGCTTGGCAAACTTTTTTCCCGTTTTTTCTGCCGTATCTCTTCCCCGCTGAAACGGGCATTTTTTTTATTACTCTATGTCTTGCTGGCAACGCAGTGGCTTGCCAATCTGTTAATTAATCTTATTCGTCTGGACTACATAAAAGCGAGTCGTGGGATCATCTCCTTTGTGGCAAAAAGCCAGAATGCCTTGACGTTATGGAATTATCTCTTCTTTGCCGCTGCCGCTTTTAGTATTTTCTTTTTCTATAAAAAAAGGCATCTCCCCGTAGAAGGAGACGACAGTCAGATCCCGGAGCCGGAGCGGCGAAAGCGGACTGTCCGCTATCTTATGGATCGGAAATGGATGATTCAGGCTGCTGTTTTACTGGTGCTTGGAGCCTCTGCCCAAGGGTGGTATGATGCTGTTGTTACCCGTCCGCCGGAGCTCTCCGAGGCAAAAAGGGTCAGTATTGATGCCGATGGCGAGGTAAAAATAAAAATTGCCGATGTGGCTGACGGTCACCTCCACCGCTATTCCTATGTTACCAGCGATGGTTTTCTGGTTCGTTTCTTTGTTATTCAGCGTTATGAAAATTCCGATAAGTTCGGTGTGGTCTTTGATGCCTGCCAAATCTGCGGTGATGATGGCTATATCGAAAATAACAATAATGTGATTTGTATTGCCTGTAATGTGAGCATCTTTATTCCTTCCATTGGTAAGGCCGGCGGCTGTAATCCTATTCCCTTTCCTTCGGAGACGGGTAAGGAATATATCGTTATCACGAAAAGTGAGCTGGAAAAGGGAGCAACTTATTTTTCCGAAAAGGTTGAAGTGATGGTAAAAGATCCGGTTACCGGTAAGGAACTTTCCAATCTAAAAGCACCTTTTCATTACTCTTTTAAGGGACATGAGTTCAGTTTTGAATCTGAGGAGAGCATGAAAAAGTTTATCGATGATCCTGAAAAATATGCTGTCGTTTCTCGCAGATCGATGCGGATTGATGGATATAAGGAGTAGATATGTTCTATCGAATTATTCTTAGGTCATTTACCAGAGAACGCCGGCGTAACAGGCTGGCCGTGTTGACGGTTTTTCTCTCCGCTGCTCTTATTACTGCATTGATGTGTGTCTCCGTTGATATCGGTGACAAGATGGCAAGGGAGATGAAGACCTACGGTGCCAACATTCAGCTGGTCCCCAAAAGTGACAGTCTTTCCTTGGAGATAGGCGGAGTGGACTATAATCCCCTGAAGGGTAAGGTTTATCTTGAGGAAAAGGATTTGTCGAAGATCATGGATATTTTTTGGCGCAATAATATCATGGGATTTGCACCTTATCTGAAAACCTTGACAAGGATAAGCGGAAGGGAGAAGAATATCAATGTTATTGGTACCTGGTTTGATCATAAGTTGCCTTTGGAGTCAGAAAAGGATTTTCATACCGGTGTCCGGTTGATAAACCCTTTCTGGAAGGTGGATGGTAAGTGGCCCAGTCAGGACGGGGAAGTTTTGGCAGGACGGGCCTGCGGCTTGCAGAAGGGTGCTGTTATTGAGCTGGAGAGTCTGGAAGACGGCAGTAAATATCCGGTTACCGTGGTCGGAATCCTTACTGCGGGGGCACAGGAAGACCGCTCTATTGTGGGAAGACTCTCGCTTGCCCAGCAGCTTGCAGGCAAGGCCGGCAAGGTTGGTTCCGTGAGCGTCAGTGCCTTGACTGTTCCCGAAGATTCCTTGTCTCGCAAGGCCCACCGTGATCCCGATTCTCTTGATATGGAAGAATATGATGTCTGGTACTGCAC
>PDQP01000017.1 GCA_002747805.1 Deltaproteobacteria bacterium | reverse complement strand
CAGGATTACTCAAAAAGAACCGAAAATGTCCGGGCCCCGATGGTCAGCGACCGCTGCACCGTTTTCATGGAACGGGACATGAACCACTATCTAAGCGAAGGCTACAGTGTGGACGAGGTTCTGGCCTCGGCACTCCACGCCGTGCGGGAAAATTACCTGCTCAAGGTGGCCACCGAAAAGCATATCGGCGAAACCGTGTTTTTTCAGGGAGCAACCGCCAAGAACAAGGCCCTGGTTGCCGCCTTTGAGCAAAGGTTGCAAAGGCCGGTGCTGGTCTCCAGATTCTGTCATCTTACCGGCGCCCTGGGCACAGCCCTGACCCTGAAGGACGAAGGTACTGCGGCCGGCTCATTTGTGGGCTTTGATTTATACCGGCAGCAGGTGCCGATCACCAGCGAGGTCTGCGAACTTTGTCATAATCACTGCAAGATAAGTGTGGCGGAAGTGGGCGGCAGCAAGGTGGCCTATGGTTTTCTCTGCGGCCGTGATTATGAGACCAAAAATTTTGTCAGGATAGACAATCAGGCTTTCGACCTGCTGGCAGAACGAAAAAAAATAACCAGAGTTCCGGCCCCCCGTCTCTGGCCGGATAGTCCGGTTATCGGCCTGCCTGCCGCCGTTCATATGGCCGATGATTTAGCCATGTGGCGTTATTTTTTCGGACTGCTCGGCATTAAAACCATCACCAGCGAAAAATGCAGCGATGGTCTTGCCCGCGGCAAAAAGCTGGCCCAGGCTGAATTTTGTGCGCCGGTTATGGCCATGCACGGTCATCTTGACTGGCTGCTGGAAAGGGCTGATTTTGTCTTTCTGCCCAGCTATCTTGAAGAAAAGGAAAAGGAAGTCCGCAGGCAGTTTTGTTATTATACCCAGTACCTTCCGGCCCTGGGCGGGCTGACGGACTCTGACGGCGGCCGGATGCTGAGGCCGGTGCTGAAATATCTTTACACTTCCTTTCATGCCAAGGTGCAGCTTTATAAGCTGATGCAGCAGATCGGCTCTGATTGCAGCTTTTTTGATGTGGCCGCCGCTTATGAAAAGGCGGTGCAGTTTAAGCGTGATTGTGATGAAAAACTTAAAAAACTGATGCCTGCCGAAGGCAGCACGGATGATATTGAAGTGGTTCTGGTGGGCAGGCCCTATACCACCCTTTCCCCGGCCATGAATGCCAATATTCCCGGTATATTCAGAAAACTTGGCATCAATGCCTACTATCAGGATATGCTGTCCTATTCACGGGAAGAGGTGGCTGCCATTCAGCCCCTGCTGGACGAGCTGCACTGGAAGCATCCGGTTAAGATTCTTGAGGCCACCGAGGTCATTGCCGGCCGGAAAAATCTCTATCCGGTTTTGCTTACCTCGTTTAAGTGTACGCCGGATTCGTTCACCATGGAATATTTCAAGACCCTGATGGACAAACATAACAAGCCCTACCTGATTCTTCAGCTTGATGAACATGATTCCAGTGTGGGCTATGAAACCCGTATTGAGGCAGCGGTCAGGGCGTTCAGGAATCACCGCCGTCAGCAGTTACCCGGAAAGCCCCTGCCGGTTAGTTATGCCCGGATAAATCCTGATTTTGCAGGCAGCCTTGAGGGTAAGCAGATTATCTTTCCAAACTGGGATCATATCACCTGCTCGCTGCTCGCCGCCACCCTTAGAAGCGAAGGCCATCGGGTTATCCTGATGGATGAAACCGACCAGACCATTCGGGAGAGCCTGAAGCATAACAGCGGTCAGTGCATTCCGCTAAACGCCATCGCCCAGGGGTACATCCAGACCATCCGTAATCATAATTTGTCTGCCGGGGATTGCGTGCTTTGGCTGAGTGAGTCCACCATTGCCTGCAATATCAAGCTGTATCCCCATCATATCAAGCAGTTGATGATTGAGCATGGCATGGGCGAGGCCGGTGTCTATATCGGCAGTTTATCGCTGGCCGATATTTCGTTAAAGGCGGCCATGAATGCCTATTTCGCCTATATGCTTGGCGGCATCCTGAGAAAACTTGCATGTAAGACCAGACCTTATGAACTGATTAAGGGAGAAACCGACCGAATCCTGGCCAAAAGCATCGAGGTGCTTACCGCCGCCTTTGAGGGGAAAATCGGCAAGGAAGATGCCATAAGGGAGATAGTCTCGCATTTTGGCTGGATTGAGACCAAAAAGGAGCTGCGGCCCAAGGTGGCCGTCTTTGGTGATTTTTATGTCCGGGATAACCGGGTAATGAACCAGAATCTGATCAGGTTTCTGGAGGAAAACGGGGCAGAGGTAATTACCACTTCATACACCGAATATGCCAAGATGATTGCCCCGGCCTATTTCAGAAAATGGTTCAACGAAGGCAAGTTTATGGATCTGCTCACCTATAAGGCCCTGCTGGTAACCATGAAGCATCGGGAAAAGGCATATAGCAGGTTATTTGCCAGGATTTCAGGCGTTACCGAACATGATTATAACGATGATCCGGCCAGTATTTTACGGGAATACGGCGTGCTTATCGAAAATACCGGCGAGACCATGGATAATTTGCTGAAAGTGCATTATATCAGGAAATATTACCCGGATGTATCCCTCTTTATCCAGACCTGCCCGGCACTTTGCTGCCCGTCCATGGTTACCGAAGCCCTGCAGGGCAAAATAGAGGAAAAAACTGGAGTTCCTGTAATATCAATAACCTACGATGGTACGGGCGGGAATAAAAACGATATGGTGCTGCCGTATCTCAAGTATCCATGCAGCCAGCGGGGCAATGATTTCCTGAAACAGGCCAATTTTTCATAAGGAGCGGATATGCCGATTTTGCTGCGGGATGGCATGGCGGTATTGTTTGTCCATATACCAAAATGCGGCGGCTCCAGCTTTTTAAGGGGCATGGCAAATAGGGGCTGGCGTGAATTTTTAAGCATTAGGGGGATGGCTGCCGATCAGCTTGGTTTTATGCACTGCTCTCCCCAGCATATGCACGCCGAAATGTTAAAACAGATTGTCTGCCCTAAAAGATTTGACCGGATAGTTACCTTGGTAAGAGAGCCTTTTTTCCGATTGATGTCGGAATATGCCTGGCAGCAGAAGCAGGGGATTACTACCCTTGCCCCCGGAATCTGGATTGAACATACCTTGTCGGAGTTTTCCAGAAATCCATTTGTTTGCGATAACCATATCCGGCCGCAAAATGAATTCCTGCTGGATAATTCGCTGATCTTCAAACTGGAAGATGATGGAGTAAATCAGGCTCTTGATACCGTTTCGCCGCTTGTAAAAAATGGTATGGCCCTTTTTTTTAGCGTTCTTAAGGTATCTGCAAAAAAATGTAAGCAAACCAAAAAATCTAGGCAGATAATGGCGGATTTTACAAGCAAGCAGGAGCAGATTTGCGATTTTTACCGGGAAGATTACGAGCGGCTTGGTTATCCAACACCTTGTCCTTAAAACATGGCTTTGTTCTGTGGTTATGATAATCGATTTTGAAAAATCCTTTTAAGGCTGATGAGTTAATTTCTGAAACAACAATAGTTACCAAAATGTTGCAAATCACTGCCAACCTGGCCATCCCGCTGGCCGAAATCAGGATGCACCCCATACGCTCGCAAGGCTCAGGCGGACAAAATGTCAATAAGGTATCAACCGCCGTGCATCTGCGGTTTGATATTCCTGCCTCTTCTCTGCCGGATGAGTGCAAGGAGAGGCTTTTGCAGGGCAAAGACCGAAGGATAAATCAGGAAGGATGTTTGATTATCAAGGCCCAGGAGCATAGAAGCCTTGAAAAAAACCGGGAAGCCGCTCTTGCCAGACTAAAAGAGGCTATATTACCGGCCCTTAAAACCAGACGGGTCCGCAAACCGACCCGGATGCCCAAGGCAGTCAAGGAAAAGCGGCTTGATAATAAAACCAAAAGAGGCATGGTCAAGCAGCTGAGGAAAAAGGTGGAATAACCTTATGGACAATATCATCAGCGTTCAAAAGCTGGGCCACCATTACGGGAAGCACTTGATTTACGAGGATTTGTCCTTTGCCGTGCCGGAGGGCAGGGTGGTGGGGCTGCTTGGCAAAAACGGGGTCGGCAAGACCACCCTGATTAAAATCCTGATGGGTTTTTTGCGTCCTTCTGCCGGAGTATGCAAGGTTTTTGGCGAGGCATCCCACCGGCTTTCTCCCAAGACCAGAAGCCGGATCGGCCTGCTTTTTGAGGGTCATCTCACCTATGATAAATTTATGAATATCGAGCAGCTTGAGCGGTTTTACGCACCCTTTTACCCAAAATGGAACCGTAAATATTATTATGAGCTTGTTGACCTTTTGGGGCTGCCCTATACCCGAAAGGCGGCGGCCATGTCCTGCGGCCAGCGTTCCCAGGTGGTCTTGGGGCTGATTATGGCTCAGCAGCCGGATTTGCTGATTCTTGATGATTACTCCATGGGGCTTGATGCTGGTTACCGCCGGCTGTTTCTGGACTATATGCAGGAATATTTAATGAACGGCTCAAAAACGGTCTTTCTAACCTCGCATGTCATACAGGATATGGAGCGGCTGGTGGATGAGGTGATTTTTCTTGAACGCGGCGGACGGCTGATGACCACCTCTCTAAAGGCATTTATGAATGATTTCAGATGTTTTCTCCTGCCGCGTAAATCAGCAGAGGGGCAGAGCGTAAGCCCAAAGGCGGCAGGCTGTATCAAAAATATCGAACTTCACCCCGACTACTACGAAATATTTTCATTTTCTCCGCCAAATATGGTGGAAAAACAACTGTCAGAACAGGGAGTTAATCCAGCCGGACTAAAGCAAAAAGCCATCAGCCTTGAGGATGCCTTTATCGGCTACACCGGAAGATATTTATGATTCGAGCAATTTTATTCAAGGAATACTGCAAGATACATCGGGGCTGGCTGGCTCTTTTTTTGCTTCACCTTGCCTTGCTTGCCTATATTTTTATCGATACCAGACAGCTTTTTGTGGCGGACAAGGCGGAAATGGTTTGGTATCAGCTACTTCATTTGGGGCAGATTTATTATGAGCCGTTTAAGTATTTGCCTGTTATTTCAGGGATTATAATTTCCCTGATTCAATATCTGCCGGAGATGAGAGATGAGCGGCTGCGTCTGTCCCTGCATTTGCCGATTGCTGCCCACCGGCTGATTTTTGCCCATCTGACCGCAGGCATTTTGGCGATCGCCTTGTTGCTGCTTCCCGATTTGCTGATACTTACCGCCATCTCAAGAATATACTTTCCGCCGGAGATTTGCTTGCTTACTCTGAAAACCGTTACCCCTTGGGTGCTTGCCGGATTTGCCTCTTATCTGGGCGGTGCCTTGACCATACTTGAGCCATCCATCCGGCTTCGTCTCATCAATGCTGCCCTTGGCTTGGGAGTAAGCGGCCTGTTTCTGCTGTCATGCCGTCCTGGCGGCTATTGGCCGGCCATTTTTCTGCTTTTAATTCCGCTACTGTTAATGATTCCGGCGGCACTTTTACCGGCTCATAATTTTCGGCTCAGGAGAAGCAGCAAGTGAGTAATGCAGACCTGACTGGCCGCAGGCCCATATCGCAAACCCTGGCGGCCTTATCCCTGACCGTGCTTGCCATTTTTATCATGTCCATCTATCTGCCGATGTTATATGAAAAACTCTTTATTCATCGGGTTGGCAAGACCCATCTCCTTTTTAGTCCGATAACCAAGGAGTTTGTCTATACCGAAAAAATTGTCGGCAAAATACCGCCGGAATCCATCGCTGCGGCCACCGATCATACCGCCGAATATGCCTATAGAAGCCAGCATGGAAGGTGGTATAAACGGGTGGAATTTGAACGGCTTTTGCCCTTTATTTATTATAAAAACATGGAGTTATGGAAAATGCTGCCAATAGAGATTGACGGCAGGATCTTTGATCGGGACACCATAAAAAATAATCGTCAAGTATGGGAGCTTAAACATCAGGAATTTAATCAGACTGAAAACCTGTGGCCGCTGATAGAGCCGGAGAATGGTGAAGTGAGACTATCATTTCCCAAAGATCGTTTCAGGATGACCGATAAGCGGATGGAATTTATCAATATTTACCGCAATCAGGTGGATGAAAAGCTCAGTAATCTTTTTACCGCCGCTCTGAAAGATAGGGGTTTTAAGTTTCCGGCTCGGTCGGTAAATGGTAAGTTCACAGTCCTGAAACCCTTTGACGAAGGGGTGTTTCTGGTTGATGCCGATTTTGCGGTCTTTCACCTGAAAAGAAGGGACGGCCTGCCGGTTATTGTACGCACCGGCATTGACCCAAATCTTGAAACAGCTATAATAAAGATTACCGAAAACAAAAAAAGGGATTATTACGGGCTGCTGGTCAGTAAATCCGGCAAGTTATATCTTATCTCCTATGATAATTACCGCTTGATACCACTGCCGCTGGATAACTATGACCATCAGCGGATGGATTTCAAGCTGATTATGAACCCGATTTATAATACCGCCATTTATTCGGATGACAAGATGGTTTATGGTCTGGCTATGGATAAAAACTTCCGCCCGATTTCCTCATACAGCCATCAAATGTCCAGGGCCAAAAAGACCACTGCGGATCGGATATATGCCGTGCTTTTCCCTTTTTATTTGAAGCTGGATAACCAGCAAGGTCTGAAAATTCACGCCGCCAGCGGCGGACTGCCTGCCACCCTTGGCATTGCCGCCAGTATTTTATGCTTGATAGTCTGGAGCTATTGGCAATATTGGCAATATAGAAAAAGACCGAAAATATTTGATATATTTCTGGTAGGAGTAAGCGGCATATATGGACTAATTTTTATTATATTTGTCGGAAAACACGAATAAAACAAACATAAATTTATGAGCATCATACACGAAAAGATAACCTATATTTTTGATCCGCTTCATCATTTATGGGAGCATGAAAAGATACATAAAAAGATTTCCCTAGCCCTGGTGATCTTTTTCCTGCTTAGTCTGGTGATGATTGAGGCCAATCGGCAGGGGCTGGTTCCGGCTTTTCTGTCGCAGCTGCTGCCCAAAAATCATTTCCATGCCGTGCAAATGGCCTTTACGGTGGTTCTGATTCTTGAGGTAATCAGCCTGATTTTCACCATCCCCTGTTCCTTTTCAAAATCGGTTGGAAAACAGTTTGAAATCCTGTCAATGATTTTGATGCGAAATGCCTTTAAGGAGCTTTCATATTTTGCCGAGCCGATCACCTATGAGGGCAATCAAGAGGCAATTCTTCGCATTTTATCAAATGGTTTTGGTGCCTTGTTGATCTTTGCCTTGCTTGGGGTATACTACAGGATTCAGTCAAGAAGTACCGAAGAAAGTATGAAACCGAGCGTCATGTTTGAGTTTGTGGCCGCCAAAAAGGGGATTGCCCTGATTTTGATGACCTTCTTTATTTTTATGGGGGTGAAGGAAGCAGCCTGTGTGGTCATCGGTCATGCTCAAGGAGATTTCTTTCACGATTTTTACACCCTGCTGATTATTGCCGATATCCTGCTGGTGTTAATATCGCAATGCTATCAGCCCAGTTTTTATGCCATATTCAGAAATTCCGGTTTTGCCTTTTCAACCCTGATTATCCGCATTGCCCTGGCCGCCCCGCCCTTTTACAATGTGCTGCTGGGCATATCTGCGGCTTCCTTTGCCATTTTGCTGACCATCATCAGCAGCGGGCTGTTTATTTTGCCCAAAAGCAAGAACGGCAAAAAAACATGAAAATACAGCGTTATCTCATGTTTTTCTTACCTGTTTGCGGGCGGGTTATTTTTTCTTGCCTATCTTGTATTTTTTCATCTTGTACTGCAAAAGACTTTTGGTGATGCCCAGTTTTTCGGCGGCTCTGGCCTGCACGTAACCGCTATCCTCCAGAGCC
The DNA here is from genome assembly GCA_002747805.1 of Deltaproteobacteria bacterium. GTDB lineage: Bacteria > Desulfobacterota > Desulfobulbia > Desulfobulbales > Desulfocapsaceae > SZUA-575. The sequence continues at coordinate 28,790 of PDQP01000017.1, read as the reverse complement.
TTCAGCAGCATCTTCTTTTCGATGGTATGCAAAACATCGTTTAGCTCGGCCGAATCAGGAATAAAACGGGATAAATCCATTTCCTGTCCCCAATCAGGCTCTTCTTCGCCGTCAATAGCATCCGGCTGCACATCATCCGGCTCAATGGTATTGCCGTTACAAAGCACCACCGCCCTTTCCATGGTGTTTTCAAGCTCGCGGATATTGCCTTCCCAAGGCAGCTTCATCAGCAGCTTCATGGCGGAAGGGCTGAGCTGTATATCATCCCTGCCGAGAGCCTTGGCAAATTTGCCGATAAAATGAGCAGCCAGCAGTCCCAGATCATCCATCCTTTCACGCAGTGGAGGCAATACCACGTTGATCACATTTAACCGGTAAAAAAGCTCCTCCCGAAAACGTCCCTGCTGCACCTCTTCCTTCAAATCTCGATGGCTTGCACTTATCACCCGGACATCCGCAGTCAAGGTTCTGGTGCCGCCCACCCTTTCAAACCTTTTCTCCTGAATAAAACCCAAGACCTTCGCTTGCAGGGTAAGAGAAAGTTCCCCCACCTCATCCAAAAAAATTGTGCCGCCATCGGCCAGCTCAAAGCGGCCCTTACGCATGGAAGCCGCCTCGGTAAAGGCCCCCTTTTCATGACCAAAAAGCTCCCGCTCCAAAAGATGATCGGGCAGGGCGGCACAGTTGACCTTAATAAAGGGCTGCTCTTTTCTTGGCGAAAGGCGGTGAATGGCCTTGGCCGCCAGCTCCTTGCCGGTGCCGGTCTCACCGCTGATCAAGACCAGGGCCGGGGTTGGTGCGGCCTTGGCTATCAATTCATAAGCCTTTAGCATTTTTGGATTTTTACCAATTATCCCGCCACAGCCGTCCTGCTCATGAAGCTGGCTGCGCAGCCGATTATTTTCCTTAATCAGCCCGTAATGCTCAGCCGCCCGATTGATGGTTACCACCAGCTCGTCATTGGCAAACGGCTTGGCAAGATAACTAAAGGCGCCGCTTTGCATGGCCGCAACCGCCTTTTCCACCTCGGCATAGGCGGTGATGATGATTACCGGCAAGTCCCGGCGATGCTCTTTTACCGACTGCAGAAACTGCAGGCCGTCCATGCCGGGCATCTGCATATCGGTAATCACCGCATCCAGATCAACCTCCTTGACCAGGGCCAGTCCCTGCCTGCCGCCGGGGGCGGTAAACACCTCAAATCCTTCGTCCTTGAGTAACTCGGAAAGAACTATCAGATAATTGGGTTCATCATCGACAATCAATATGGAGTGCATTTTTCACCTAAGGCAAGTTTTTCTTTCATTTTATCCAGCAGTTGAGCAGGCACCCGCATTTTTTTACTGACAGCAAGACCAGTGCCTGGCCGCATATCGCCATGAAAATCACTTCCTCCGGTCAGAACCAGATTATACTCACGGGCATACTCTTTAAGCTGTTTTTTCATTCTGGCGGTATGGGTGGGATAATAGGTCTCTATGCCCTGCAAGCCGTAAGGGATAAGCCTCTCCAGCAGGGACGGGATGGATTTCAGGCTGCGGTCAATCTGCACCGGATGGGCCAAAACCGCCAGACCGCCAGCCGCCCCAAGATGGGCAACCGCTTCTTCGGCCGGATAAATAAACCGCTGCACATAGGCAGGACGGCCGCATGCCAGATACTGGTCAAAGGCCTGGGGCAGATCCTTTACCACCTTTTTTTTGACCAGCACCATACCAACATGCGGTCTGCCAGTCTGGCCGGAGCCTGCCAGCTCTGCTACCTCTTCATCGGTAATATCTATTCCTGATTCCTGTAATTTTTTAATGATTTTAAGGTTGCGGCCCGCTCGGCCTGACTGTATTTTGGCAAGTTTTTCGTTTAGCTGCGGGTCGTCAGGGTTCTGAAAATAACCCAGGATATGTATGCTTTTTCCGTCAAACAAGGCACTTATTTCAATGCCGCTGATCACCTCCACCCCGCATTTGCTGCCTGCAGCCACCGCCTCCGGCACTCCGGCCATGGTATCATGATCGGTGATGGAGATGGCGGTAAGCCCGCTGCGGCCGGCAAGCTGCACCAGTTCCACCGGGGTCATGGTGCCGTCTGAACAGGTGGAGTGGATATGCAGGTCAATGGACATGATGAACCCGTATTTATTCAGCTCATTGAAATTTAGTTTTTTACGGGTTCATCAGCAGCTAAAATCCTGCCCATGCTTCGGGCCGTTAGTAGCGGTAATATTCAGGCTTATATGGCCCCTCAACCTTTACGCCGATATAATCGGCCTGCTCAGGGGTAAGCGTGGTCAGTCTGGCGCCAATTTTATCCAGATGCAGCCTTGCCACCTTCTCATCAAGCTCCTTGGGAAGAAAATAAACCTTTTTTTCGTATTTATCCGGGTTATTCCAAAGCTCGATTTGGGCCAGCACCTGATTAACAAAGGAATTACTCATCACAAAGCTGGGATGCCCGGTGGCACAGCCAAGGTTGACCAGCCGCCCCTCAGCCAGCATAATAATCCTTTTGCCATCAGGGAAAATAACATGATCCACCTGCGGCTTAATGTTTTCCCAGGTAAGCTCCCGTATTCCAGCTATATCTATCTCCGAGTCAAAATGCCCGATATTACAAACAATAGCCTCATCCGGCATCTGCTCCATATGGCTGCGGGTAATCACATTCAGGTTGCCGGTACAGGTTACAAAAATATTTCCTTCCGGGGCAATATCATCCATGGTAACCACCTGATACCCCTCCATGGCCGCCTGTAAGGCACAAATCGGGTCAATCTCGGTAACATATACCTGCGCCCCCATGCCCCGCAGGGCCTGGGCACAACCCTTGCCGACATCGCCATAGCCGATAACCACCGCCTTTTTACCGGCAACCATCACATCGGTTGCCCTTTTTATGCCATCCAGCAGGGATTCCCGACAGCCATACAGGTTGTCAAACTTGGATTTGGTAACCGAATCATTGACATTAAAGGCCGGACAACCAAGCTCACCTTTGGCCGCCATTTCATTAAGCCGATGAACGCCGGTGGTGGTCTCCTCACTGATCCCCCGGATATTTTTAAGCTCTTCTTGATATTTCTGGTGCATGACCAGGGTGAGATCGCCGCCGTCATCAAGGATCATATTAGGCCGCCAGCCGTCCGGGCCGAAAATGGTCTGGTCGATACACCACCAAAATTCCTCTTCGGTCTCTCCCTTCCAGGCAAAGGTGGGAATGCCAGCCTTCGCCATAGCCGCCGCCGCATGATCCTGGGTGGAAAAAATATTGCAGGAAGACCATCTCAGGTCGGCACCAAGCTCAACCAGGGTCTCCATTAAAACGGCGGTCTGAATGGTCATATGCAGACATCCGGCAATACGGGCGCCTTTAAGCGGCTTTGCTGCCCGGTATTCTTCCCGAATGGCCATCAGACCGGGCATTTCCGTCTCGGCAATGGAGATTTCCTGCCGTCCCCACCCGGCAAGGGAGAGATCGGCAACCTTGTAATCTTGTTCCTTTGTCATTTTATCCTCTTGTTTTTTAGTTATAATTTTGCAGCTTCTCTTAATTCTTCTGCCCGGTCGGTTTTCTCCCAGGTAAAACTATCCAGCTCGCGGCCAAAATGTCCATAAGCTGCGGTATCGCGGTAAATCGGCCTTAGTAAGTCAAGCTGCTGTACGATGGCCTTGGGCCGCAAATCAAAATGGTTTTCGACCAGCCTGGTAATCTCCTCATCGGAAATTTTGCCAGTGCCAAAGCTGTTGATATTGATGGATACCGGCCTGGAAATACCGATGGCATAGGCGACCTGCACCTCAATTTCCGAGGCAATGCCAGCGGCAACCAGATTTTTGGCTACATAACGCCCCATATAGGAAGAGGAGCGGTCAACCTTGGACGGATCCTTGCCGGAAAAGGCACCGCCGCCGTGTGAACCCTTGCCGCCATAGGTATCGACAATTATTTTTCTGCCGGTTAATCCGCAATCGCCAACCGGGCCGCCGATAACAAACCTGCCGGTCGGGTTGATAAAAAATTTGGTCTGATTATCAATCATTTCGGCGGGCAGGGTCGGCTTGATAATTTCCTCCATTACCGCCTCTTTAAGCTGATCGTACTGAACGGTTTCATCATGCTGGGTGGAAAGCACAACGGCATCGATCCTTTTGGCCGTACCGCCTTCATACTCAATGGTAACCTGGGATTTTGCATCCGGTCTCAGCCAGGGGAGTATGCCGGCCTTTCTGACCTCGGACTGCTTTTTGGTCAGACGGTGGGCATAGGTGATCGGCATCGGCATCAGCACCTCGGTTTCGTTGCAGGCATAGCCAAACATCAAGCCCTGGTCTCCGGCGCCCTGGTCAAGATCAAGCCCTGATCCTTCGTCAACCCCTTGAGCAATATCAGGAGACTGTTTGTCAATGGACGATAAAATGGCACAAGACTGCCAGTCAAAACCCATTTCAGAGGAATTGTAACCAATTTCCCTGATGGTCTGACGGGCAACCTCCGGCATATCCACCCAAGCGGAAGTGGTTATTTCTCCGGCAATAACCGCCATACCAGTAGTAACCAGGGTTTCACAGGCAACCCGGGCGGCCTTGTCCTGCTCAATAATCGCATCAAGAATGGCATCGGAAATCTGATCTGCAACCTTATCGGGATGACCTTCAGACACAGATTCAGAAGTAAATAATTGTTTTTGCATAATATTTTCCTTGAATTAGAATAGTAAACCAAAGGATTCAGATCTTGCATCCGGCAAAATTCCAAGCCGCATATTTAATTTTGAAACCTAAAATACTATAGTAAGTATAGCCGAATTCTGGTAAATAGTTCAACCTGTTTCAGTCCGGCGTGAGAAGGTGAGCAATATTTTTTGATTTTCCGCTCTTATATTAAAAATAAAATAAACAATATTATGTCCATAGAAGAAGCACGTGAGGTACTGCTGATTGAAGAGCAGGGTATAGCTGCCGTTCGGGAAAAAATAGCTGGTGAATTTAATCAGGCGGTGGAACTGATCATGAATTGTCCCAGCAGGCTGATTGTTACCGGCATCGGAAAATCCGGCCTGATAGGTCAGAAAATTACGGCCACCTTGAACAGTACCGGCACGCCATCCTTTTTCCTGCATCCGGTTGAGGCTTTGCACGGCGATCTTGGCATGGTGGTGTCAACCGATGTGGTGCTTGCCATTTCCTACTCCGGCGAGACCAGAGAGCTTAACGATTTACTTAGCAGCCTGAAAGTTCGGGGAACCAGCATTATCGCCATGACCGGCGGCCTAAACTCCAGCCTTGCCCTGGCCGCTGATCTTGTCCTTGATATTGGCGTGCCGAAAGAAGCCTGCCCTTTGGGGCTGGCCCCAACCACCAGCACCACGGCCACTCTGGCCCTTGGCGATGCCCTCGCGGTGGTGCTTTCCAACCGCAAGAAATTTCAAGCCGAGGATTTTCGGGAAAATCATCCGGGCGGCAGTCTTGGCGAGCGGTTAAAGGTCAAGGTCAGCGAGGTTATGCTGACCGGAGATGAAATCCCTCTGGTGGAAAAATGGGCATCATCAAGGGAAACCATTGAGGTACTTAACCGGAAAAATGTCGGTGCGGTGCTGGTTCTAGGCGGAGAAAACAGGCTGGCGGGTATTGTAACAGACGGCGATGTAAGAAGATGCCTTGCCGATGCTTGCAATTTTGATGCCCTGAAAGCCGGAGATATGATGACCAGGGAGCCGGTCAGTATCGGTGCAGATAATCTGGCGGCAGATGCCCTGTCCATCATGCAGCGGCATGAAATAACCACCTTGCCCATTGTGCAGGAAGATAAAACCCTGCTGGGCATGCTTCATTTGCATAAACTGCTTGGTAAGGGGGAGTTCAGGTTTCTGGTCTAAGCCTTCTTTTTTATCATATGATTCCAGCGGAGAACCACCTCTGCCCCGACAATCTTTTCGGCTCTGGCATCCATTTTCGGCTGTAGGTTAACTTCCATTTGTTCGGGTAAAATGGCTGGTCGGTAGCGGGTAATCATGGTGATCATTTCGTTTGCCATGCGGGTCATATCCGGGTCAAAGAAGCAGAAATTGTTTATTCCGCCCTCTTTGGCCTTGGCTATCAGGTCTGCCGCATAACCTGATAATTCATCAAAATCATCCCCGTCATCCGGCACCACCAGAATACTCATGGAAGAGGCCGTAACTATCCGGCTGCCTTCAATACTGGCAGGCTGATGCAGGGCCTCGCTTATTTTTACGGCCAGCGGGGGTGCATCTTTGCGTTCCTTGATAGCTTCAATGATAATAACAAACTTGTCTCCGCCTATCCGGTAAATGGAGTCTTCGGTACGCAGGGTGGAACCCACCGATTTTACCAGATGTTGAAGATATTGATCTCCAACATGGCTGCCATAGGATTGATTAACGGCGGCAAAACCGTCCAGATCAACGAACAATAAGCATAACCGGTTGCTGTTATTGGCTATTTTTTCAATCGACTGGTTAAATTTTTCCCTGGCTGCATAACGGTTCGGGATGCTGGTCAGCCTGTCGGCATCAGAATAATCAAGGGAATTCCTGGCCCTTTTTTTCTTATGGTTGCCGCGGACAATTTCTCCCTTCATGGTGATTCGGTTGCCGCCCGCCCTTTTGGACTTATATGCCTGTTCATCGGCTTCCCTAGATAGCTGATTTATATCATCCCAATTGGTACCGTTATTACAGTCGATGTTGGCAATGCCGATGGAAAGGGTGGTGCCGTGGGTTTCCCCCTGATGATAAATCTTGTTGATGCGTTCGGCAACCTTGCCTGCCTCATCGTTATCCGCATCCATGACCAGCATGGCAAATTCATCACCGCCCAGCCGCAGGGGTATATCCTTTTCGCTTCGGCTGGCTTCCCGAATGCAGTTTGCCAGCCATAAAAGCACCTTGTCGCCGGCTTCATGGCCCAGGGTGTCGTTCACCCGTTTGAACTTATCACAATCAATGTAAATCATGCTGATAAGCCGGTGGGGAATATTACCTCGGCAACTCTTGATATAATTTTCCAGATAACGGCGGTTGTAAAGGCCGGTCAGTCCATCGCTGAAGGCCTGATACTGCATATAGGCAAGGTTGGATTGCAGCCCGAAATAGCGGGCTTTCTGCATATTGTTCTGAGCCTCAATACTGCGGGCCATCCAGGTCAGGTTTCTCAGCAGGTGAATAAAGTCGTCCTCATCTTCCTTCTGATTGGGCAGATCGAAAGAATGTTGATAATTGCCGAGCCTGACCTGCTCGCAGAATTTCTGGATTAAAATCAAATCCTTGTTGATTATATAATGGGCAATGAGCCTAGAAAAAGGCACAAGCAGCGGCAGCAGAAAGATGGGAATGGCAAGATATACATTCCTGCCCGGCAATAACATTCCTGCCTCAATGGCTACGCCGGTAAGCACGATAGGAATAAAAAATATAATGAGCAGTAAAACAGCAACCCGGGCCGTAAGACTGCCCGGCATCATCTTGTAATCATTTAATTTTACGTTATCAGGATCTGTATCCGGCATAACAGCCACGCAGCCAAATTTTTAACCTTTATTTCCACTCCCTGCTCATATCACGCTAGATAAATAATACATTTTTTAGAAAAGTCTAATTCTTTTATCTGCTTCTTGGCAATACTTGAATTTAGCCAGCCGCTTCCTGATGGTTGTTTTTAAGATTTTCAGGTTTAAGATTTTTAGGTAATACATTGATATTACAATTATTTCATAACCGCACCCGCCGCCCGGATGCCGTCTGCAGCAGAGCTGGTAATGCCCCCGGTATAGCCCGCCCCCTCGCCTATCGGGTAGATATTGCCGATATTTACCGACTCCATCGCCTTGTTTCTGAGCAGTCTGACCGGTGATGAGGTTCTGGTTTCGGCCCCTATAAGCATCGCCTGCTCGGAAACAAAGAGCGGATATTGCTGCCGCCAGCAGCCAAAAGCCTCCCTTAACTGGCTGGTTATAAACTCCGGCAAATAATCGTCAAGCCTTGCGGCGGTAAGACCCATTGGATAGGATGTTTCACGGCCTAGCTGGTTTTCCCGGCTAAGACCCAAAAAATTATACAGGCTCTGGGCGGGAGCCTGCCAGCTTTGCCCGCCAGCCTTGAAGGCCCCATTCTCAATTTGCCGCTGCAATTTTATTCCGGCCAGGGGATGCTGGTCTGGATAATGGAAAATTCGGCACGGCACCACCACTGCGGCATTGGAATACGGCAATGCTCTATCGGAATAACTCATGCCGTTGACCGCCAAACGCCCCTCTTCACTGGCCGCATTGACTACCACACCGCCAGGACACATACAAAAGGTGTAAGCTCCGGTTCCTCTGGCACGATTGGTAAAATTGATTGAATAGGAGGCAGCCCCCAAGGGTCGATAATGCTGATATTTATGGCCGTATCTAAACAGGTTAATGGTCTCCGCCGGATGTTCAATTCTAACCCCCAGGGAGATCTGCCTTGGCACCATCGCCAGCCCCCTGGCATCAAGCATGGCATAGGTATCACGTGCCGAATGGCCCAGGGCCAGCAAAATATGGGAGGCAGAATATTCATCCCGCCCGTTTATCACCACTCCGGCAGCAGACTGATTCTTAATGATCAGATCGGTCAGTTTGGAGCTGTAATAAATCCTGCCGCCATGCTCGAGAATATAGTTGCGGATATTTTTTACAATTACTCTTAGTACATCGGTACCCAGGTGGGGTTTTTCCCGATAAGAAAGATCCGGCGGGGCTCCAAATTCCATCAGGGTATCAAGTACCCGGCTCACATAACTGACATTTCTGTTCCGTCTGGAAAATATCTTGCCGTCCGAATAGGTGCCGGCTCCGCCCTCGCCGAACTGGATATTGGACTCGGGCTCAAGTTTTTTCTCTTTGATAAACCGCTCAATATCGGCCGTTCTTGCCCCGACTTTTTTGCCCCGTTCAAAAATTACCGGCTTCAAACCATTTTTTATCAACTCAATGGCGGCAAACATGCCAGCCGGGCCGAAACCTACGATGATGGGCCGGATTAGAGCCTGTCCACCGTAATTTGGCCTATTATATGACCGCGGTCTGAACAGCTTGTAATGACGATGATTTTGGTAGCTTTCAGGAACCTCAACTGCCAAAATATACCTAAAATAAAACTGTTCTGGATTTTTGCAGTCAAGCTGCCTGCTCAAAATCAGATAGAGTGATATTTGGGAAGCATCAAGACCAAGCAGCGAGGCAGCTTCACTTATCAATTCTGGCTTGCCGTCTTGTTCAATCTCAATTTTTATATCATCTACAACAAGCTGCAAACCAAGCCTCACCACGGGCAGAAAACAAAAAAGGGTTTCAGGAATAACCCCGAAACCCCTCTACTGGCGGGGCCGACGAGACTCGAACTCGCGACCTCCGGCGTGACAGGCCGGCGTTCTAACCAACTGAACTACGACCCCAGTATTTACAATCCATCAGCGGAAACAAAAAAAAACTGATTGGTGGTGGGCGGAACAGGGCTTGAACCTGTGACCCTCGGCTTGTAAGGCCGATGCTCTCCCAACTGAGCTACCCGCCCCATCAATCAGCGTAGGGGCCTATTTAACAGCTTCCCCGCGGCACGTCAACCAAAAAAATAACAAAATTTTCAATGCGGTGTATTATAGGTGGATACGGTTATATCATTATAAACCATATCCAGCGGCACATCCTTGAACAGGGCTTCGTCTTCTCCTATTATTATAGCAAATTCAAGCACTTCATCAACATGCTCCACCAAATCAATTTGCAGACTCTTTTTGATTTTCATCGGTACATCTGCCAGATTAGGCTCATTTTCCTTGGGAACAAGCACCCGGGTTATATTCCCCCTTTTGGCCGCCAGCAGTTTTTCGGTCAAACCGCCGATGGGCAGAACCCGGCCCCGTAGGGTTATCTCCCCGGTCATGGCCAGATCATGTCTGACTGGTTTTTTAAGCAGGGCGGAAATCAGGCTGGTGGCAATGGTGATACCGGCCGAGGGGCCGTCCTTGGGAATTGCCACGGCCGGTATATGGATATGAATATCAATTTTTTGATAAAAATCGGGGTCAAGGCCAAGAGATAAGGCCCGGGAACGCACATAACTTAAGGCCGCCTGGGCAGATTCTTTCATCACCTCGCCAAGTTTACCGGTAACCGATAATTTACCGTTTCCGGCCATCAGGGTTGACTCAATCTGCAGCAGTTCGCCGCCTACCTCCGTCCAGGCCAGACCAGTGGAAAGCCCAATCCGGTCTTTATCTTCCGCCAGACCAAACCGGTATAAGGGCGTTCCCAAATACCTGCTTATTGACTTGGCACCAAGGCGGTATTTCTTGTTTTTCTGCTTTTTTTTCAGCCGATCCCTGGCCACCTTGCGGCAAACCGAGGCGATTGAACGCTCCAGATTTCTGACCCCGGCCTCTCTGGTATATCTTCTTACTATTTCCAGAATGGCACTTTCATAAAAGGTAATATCTCCGGCCTTAAAACCATTGGCCTTTAACTGCTTTGGTACTAGATAACCATCGGCAATACTTACCTTATCCTCTTCCATATAACCGCTGATCTGAATCACCTCCATCCGGTCTCTCAGCGGCCCCGGAATGGAATGCAGACTGTTGGCGGTGGTGATAAAAAAAACCTCGGACAAATCATAGTCCAGATCAAGATAATGGTCATTAAAGGAAAAATTCTGCTCGGGATCCAGTACCTCCAGCAGGGCAGAAGAGGGATCACCCCTGAAATCGGTGGACATTTTATCCACTTCATCAAGGCAGATCACCGGGTTCGCCGTCCCGACCTTCTGCATGGTCTGGATAATCTTGCCCGGCATGGCACCTATATAGGTTCTGCGATGGCCCCTGATTTCGGCTTCATCACGCACGCCGCCCAGAGAAAGACGGGAAAATTTACGCCCCATGGCCCGGGCGATGGACTTGCAGATTGAGGTTTTACCCACCCCCGGCGGGCCGACCAGACAGAGAATCGGGCCTTTAATCTTTTTTACTTGTACTTGAACTGCAAGATACTCAAGGATGCGTTCCTTGGTTTTATGCAGGCCGAAATGATCTTCGTTCAGAATCTTTTCTGCCTTGTTAATATCTATTTTTGAGCGGCTTTTTTTCTGCCAGGGCAGACCTAAAATAGCATCAATATAGTTTCTGACCACGGTTGTCTCGGCAGAAGTAGGCGGCATACTCCTAAGTTTTTTCAACTCCTTGGAGACCTTTTCCAAGGCATGAGCCGGAAGCATTTTATTTTTTATGCTTTCTTCAAGCTCGCTCATTTCATCCAGGCCGCCGCCCTGGCCCATCTCAGTCCTGATTTCCTTGATTTTTTCACCGAGATAATAATTACGCTGGGTCTTGCTCATCCTTTTTTTGACCCTGGTATTGAGATCCTTTTCAATAGCGGCAAGTTCAATCTCCCGATTGATCACCTCAATAACCTTAATCATCCTCGATAGAAACGGAATTTCTTCAAGAAGCTGCTGCTTTTCGCCGGTTTTAAGGGGCAAATGGGCACAGATCACATTCAGCAGCCTGCCCGGCTCTTCGATGGCGGCAACGGACTTTATTACTTCACCGGCAATTTTTTTATTGTTATCCGCATATTCCTTAAACAACAGACGCAGCTTCCGTTCATGGGCCAGCAGCTCGTGATTTACTTCCACCTCATCGGGAAGCTCGCGAACCTCCACCTGCCTGCCGCCCTCACCTGAATTATGGGAGACAATTTCTGCCCGCACCTGACCTTCAACCAGGGCCTTGATGGTGCCGTCCGGCAAACGCAAAAGCTGCATGACCGAGACTACGGTGCCGACCTGATAGATCGATTTGCTGTCAGGCTCGTTGACCGCAGCATCCTTTTGGGCAACCATAAAGATACCGGTTCTTTTTTCCATGGCATCTTCAAGGGCCTGAATGGATTTTTTACGGCCAACCACCAAAGGTGCAACCATATGCGGAAAAATAACAATGCCTCTAAGCGGCATCAGGGGATACAACCTGGTTCTGCTTGGTTCATCTGACATAAGGCTCTCTTTGGTTATGCGGTTTTGCGTTTTTTACCATCTTCCTGATACAGCACCACCGGATAATCACCATCGGTAATGACCTGCTCGTTAATTACGCATTCCTGAACCCCCTGTTTAGAGGGTAAATCATACATGATGTCCAGCATGGCCGTCTCCATCACCGAACGAAGCCCCCGGGCACCAAACTTTCTGGCCAGAGCCTTTTGGGCAACGGCAGTCAGGGCATCCTCGGTAAAGGAGAGCTTGATGCCGTCAAATTCAAATAATTTTTGATATTGCTTGGTCAGGGCATTTTTCGGCTCTTTCAGAATCCGCACCAAATCATCTTCTTCAAGCTCATGCATGGCGGCAATCACCGGCAGGCGGCCGACCAGTTCGGGAATAAGGCCGAATTTCAGCAAATCTTCCGGCATGACCGAGGCCAGCAGCTCACCGATTTTTTTACTATCATCAACCTCAACCTTGGCATTGAAACCGATGGATTTGGTGCCGCTTCTTTTTTTGACCACATTTTCCAGCCCGACAAAGGCCCCGCCGACAACAAACAGGATATTGGTGGTATCTATCCTGACCAGATCCTGCTGCGGATGCTTACGGCCGCCCTTGGGCGGAACCGAGGCAATGGTTCCCTCAATTATTTTTAAGAGGGCCTGCTGTACCCCTTCGCCGGACACGTCTCTGGTTAGGGACGGGCTGTCCGATTTGCGGGCAATCTTGTCAATTTCGTCAATATAAATTATGCCCCGCTCCGCCTCCTTGACATTGTAATCAGCGGCCTGCAGCAGGCTGACCAGGATGCTTTCGACATCATCTCCGACATAACCGGCCTCGGTCAGGGTGGTGGCATCGACAATGCAGAACGGCACCTTAAGCACTCGTGCCAAGGTCTGTGCCATCAAGGTTTTTCCCGATCCGGTAGGGCCAATCAGAACCACATTGGATTTTTGCAGTTCAACCTCATCATTACCCTTTTTTTTCTGCAGGGCCTCAAGACGGTTATAATGATTATGAACCGCAACCGACATCACCTTTTTGGCATATTCCTGACCAATAACATACTGATTAAGATGGTCATGAATCTCCATGGGTTTAAGCCGGGGAACCCTGGCTGGCTTTCCGTCCGTCTGCTTTTCACTGTCCTCGCTGATAATCTCATTGCAAAGTTCAATGCACTCATTGCAGATAAAGACATCCGGCCCGGCAATCAGCTTACCCACCTCCGCTTCCTTCTTGCCGCAAAAAGAACAGGCATTTTTGCCTCTTTTACCAAAATCAGCCATTTTCTTCACCGGAATCCCGTTTAACCAGCACCTTGTCGATGATGCCGTATTTAACAGCGGCATCGGGAGACATAAAATTATCCCGTTCGGTATCGGCCTGTATTTTCTTGATTGTCTGGCCGGTGTGCTTAGCCAGCAGCGTATTTAAGTCTTCCCGCATCCGCAGGATTTCCTTGGCATGAATATCAATATCAGTGGCCTGCCCCTGAAAACCGCCCATGGGCTGGTGAATCATGATTCTGGCATTAGGTAGGGCATACCGCTTATCCTTAACTCCGGCGGCCAGCAAAAAGGCGCCCATGGATGCGGCCTGTCCCATACAGACCGTGGCTACATCACACTTTATATACTGCATGGTGTCATAGATGGCCATGCCTGCCGTAACCGAGCCGCCTGGCGAATTGATATAAAAGGTAATATCCTTTTCCGGCTCTTCTGCCTCAAGAAAAAGAAACTGGGCAATGATTACATTGGCTACATTATCATCAACGCCGGAACCCAGGAAAACAATCCTCTCCCTTAACAGGCGGGAATAAATATCAAAAGACCGCTCACCTCGGGGGCTTTGCTCCACCACCATCGGAATCAAATTCATATTATCTCTCCTAAAAAAAGGCGGCTGCAGGCAAAACCATGCAGCCGAACCAGATTTATCTCCAGACCAGGGAGCAAAACTATAACGATTATGAAAAAATATCAGGAAGCCTCGTCATTTGCCTTATTATCCGCCGGGGCATCAATAAGCACAGTATTTTGACGAAGAAAATTAAGTACTTTTTCGTTCAGCAGTTCATTCATCAGCGGGAGCAGATCATCACGGCTGCCAAAAAACTCCTTCACCTTGGCAACCGACATATTATATTGATCACCAATCCGCTTAAAACCGCGGTCCATATCTTCGTCATTTACCTTTATCTCTTCAACATCGGCAATCTTTTTCAGGATGAAATCACCCCGCACCCGCTTTTCAGCAATCGGCATATTTTCTTTGGCAAGACGATCACGGTCAAGCCCTACCGACTCGAGATCCATATCGTTTTTGCGGAAATGCTCTTCAGTCTGCTTAACCATTTGCTCTGCTTCATAAATCACCAGTTTTTCCGGTACCTTAAAATCATGGCGTTCAAGCAGTTTTTCCATGATTCTATCAGTGATACCGACATCTGCATTGCCAGCTCTCTTTTCTTCCTCGCGGCTGCGGAGATGATCCCTGAATTCCTGCATGGTTTCATGTTCAAAATCCTTGGCAAAGTCGTCATCAAGCGGTGCAAGAACCCGCCCCTTGATATCCTTGACCACTATCTTGAATTCAACCGTTTTTCCCCTCAAAATCGGGTTCGGATGGGTGTCGGTAAAGGGAACCTCATGGGATGCCTCTTCGCCCTTTTTCATGCCGATCAGTTTCTCCTCAAATTCCTTCCCCATTCTGCCGGAGCCTACATCTACCCGATAATCCTCGTTTTTCACCTGCTTCATCAGATGACCATTATGAAACCCCTGGTAATCCACAAGCACTATATCATCTTTCTGCACGGGCCGGTCTTCGACATTTTTGAGGGTCGCCGTATCTCTCTGCATACTAGCCAGAGCCTTATCTATTTCCTCCTCGGGAACAGAAGCGTCCGGCTTTTCAATCTCAAGCCCCTTATACTCGCCGAGCTCGAACTCGGGCCTGACATCAACCTCGGCCACATAGGTAAAGGTGCCGTCATCGTTGTACTTGATGCTTTTGATATTCGGATGGGTAATGACATCAAAGTCCTGCTTTTCAATGATGTCAAAATAAGTCTCCTGCACCAGCTTTTCGCCGATCTCCGCCTCAACCTGGGGCTGGTAGGCCTTCTTCACCATGGCAAGCGGCACCTTACCGCGGCGAAAACCATTCATCCTGCTTTCACGCCGCAGCCGCTCATACTCCTTATCCAGCCGTCCTTTAACTGCCGACTCCGGCAGGGTAATCGTAACTTGTCTGGTCAGTTCACTCAATTCTTCAATAGCTACATCCATCTGTTATTCCTTTCTGTAAGTTAAACTCTTTGCTGGCGTCTGCCCATCAACCGGCAATAAATCATAGCTGGTGCGAGAGGGGGGAGTCGAACCCCCACACCAAAAGGCGCCAGATCCTAAGTCTGGTGCGTCTACCAGTTCCGCCACCCTCGCTGGCCTGCTAATTTAATTGTCGTCCAGATACACAGCTAAACAAAAAACTGGAATTATAATAAATAGCCAAGATAAGACCTCTAGTCAAGAACGGCCGACAAATAAAGTTATGACCGTTCAAGAAAACTTGCTACTCTATCATCTTTGCCTAAATGTTACCAGCATTTATTTGTTTCTGACACCTTTTTTCATAGCATCCAAGATGATGAACTTGTTAGGTGCCGCACTCGTCCCATGATCTGAGGCAGCAAGTTAGTAATATCTAAAAAATACGGCCTGTTACAAAACATTTTTTTATTATGCAGGGATTGCATATTTATTTTTTTTGTGTATAATGCAATAACTTTTGGTGTTATTGCACAAAAACAAGGGGCTTTTCTTGGGGAGGAAAAGACATGAAACAGGAGTGCTTTTTTGCCGGTGATGCCGGGCTGGAGGAAATCCTGCAGGATTTTTTGGCAACCTCGTCCTCAGCCTTAGCTGATCATCGGGCGGGGACGGATTTTATCATTTCAAATCAGCCGGATAATTCGGTGCTGTTTGCCCCTGAAATCGATTTTTACTGCCGACATACGCTGGATGATACGGCAGGGCAGGCAGACACCATTCTTGCCATGTACCGCTCACTTCTTGACCGGTTCGATTTTTCCAAGGAAACCGCCGTCCAACAAGTAATTGGCAACAGGATACTCATAATTTCAGAACAAGAAGAAGACGGCATCAAGCAGGAATTGGCAGCGGCTGGTTTTGCCGTTTTTCAGTTACTGGCCGCAGATTTTATCAAGTTAAACGGTGAGATAGGCAGCTTCTCGGTTAAAGCAAAGGGCGGCGGGCTTGAACCAGACATAACATTTGATCAGATTATCTGGCGGAATGTACCAAATAAATTTTTATATTTCAAAGGGATACACAATCTAACCGCCGACAGTTCGCAAGATATAATCAGCACCATCGCCGCCACTCCCGGCAAGATTAACATTGGCCGGAAAGTTCATTATCAAAGGGGAATCTGCCTTTACAACACCAGCAAAAATGCGGCCTGCAGTAAATGTATTTCCACCTGCAGTTTTGGGGCCTTATATAAAACAGAAAACGGTATCGGGATTTATCATTCCGCCTGCACCGGATGCGGTGAATGCGTTAGCGTCTGCCCGACCGGAGCCTTAGACCCGACCTGGCTGCCAAGGGACAGCTTCTCTCAGGTTTGCTCGCATTTTGCAGGAAAGGCCGTCCTGGTCATCCCGGAAAATATAAATCCAGGCGGACTTGAGCTTGATTTGCCGACAGGACTTGCCCCACTGGTAGTAAAAAGCGGGCTGGTATTTGACGAAAATTACCTGCTTACCCTGGCCGGAAATACCTGCAAAGAAGTCATTATTTATGGCGTTGCGGATGACAATTTGCTGGCATCCGCCGCTAATTTTGTCAACCAGATTTATCAAAAAAAGTTTGGCCGCAAGATAATCCATATCTGCCATGATGAGGCCGCTCTAAGGCAGGTTTTAGCAGGGCTTGGCAACACTGATTTTAAGGTGCAACCGCCCAAACTCCCCGCCGCAGGCTTTTCTAAAAGGGCTGAAACTGCCGCAAGGCTCCAGCTTTTGGTCGGCAATGATGACCTTGGTTTAATCAGCAGTGCCGGGCATCATCTTCCTTTCGGCACCATCGTCATCGACCCCGATAAATGCACGCTCTGCCTGGCCTGTGCCGATGTCTGCCCTACCCGTGCCCTAAGCGTACATGCCGAAGACAATAGCCTACGGTTTACCGCCTCACTTTGCATCCAGTGCGGCTGCTGCTCGCTCACCTGTCCTGAAACCGGCTGTCTGTCTTTGGTCAAAGACGGTTTTGCCCTTGAGCCGAAATCCTTTGTTCCGCAAATTATGGCTCAGGATGAACTCTTTACCTGCACGGAATGCAGCAAGGAATTTGCCCCGAAAAAGGCGGTGGAAAAAATTATCAATGCTATGTCATCTAAGTTTGGCAGCGATCCGGTCAAACTTAAAACCCTTTCTTGTTGCCCTGAATGCAAGGGAAAACTGATGGTTGAACAGCAAATACTTAGTCAGCAAAATCTGGATGGCAGACCATGATTGATAACACCGCAGTTGACCGGGCAAGGATTGTTTATTACGGGCTTTTTGCCTCTGCCTTTGCCTTTCGTTTTGGCAAGCAAGAGTTTGAAATTCTTAAAAATGCTGTCCGCACCTTAAACGAAGCACCCATCGATGAACCAAGTGCCGAAGCCCTTGCCGGAATGCAGGATTTCATCGGCCAGCATGGGTTTCAAGGTGTTAGAGATGAAAGCGATCAGGTTTTTTATAGTCCGGTTACCAGCCATCTGCCCATGACCGCTTCCTTTTATTATGAAAATCGGGATGACGGCAGTCAACGGGTGGCCATGATTGACTATCTGCTCAAATCTCCTTTCAGGAAAAACAGCGGGAGTTTTCAGGAAAACGAAGATCATATAGAGTTTATCCTCTTGTTTATCCAGCATTTAATTGAGGACAGCCTTAAAGAAAAGCCGGAATCCGCATCACTTGCCGGAGAGGTCTTTGCCGACATCTTAAACGGCATGATTGATCTTTTTGCCGATAATGTGTTCCGCCATGAGAAAAGTGTCTTTTATCGACATACCGCCGCACTTTTCCATTCATTTGCCGATATTGAAAGACAGGTCTTCGGCCTTGATCGGCCCCAAAATATCGCAGTAAAGGACATGATGCGGCAGGATTTGCGTAAGGAAAAACTGCCGCCAAGGCAGATGCAAACCAGGAATTTTGAAGAATTTGACAGTATTTAGAGTTAGTTAAACTGCCTGGTAAATCACAGGCAGTAGTATTTCCATTACGGAAATGGTGCATCTTTTAATATGCAAAATATGCACATTAAATCTCATCTCAAAGGAGGACAGCATGTCGGAAGAAAGGCGAAAATTTCTGAAGATAACTGCAGGAGCCGGAGTGGCAGGGCTTGCCACCATGCTCAAGGCAAAATGCGGTATCGCAGCAGAAAATGAGCAATCAAGCTCAAACGGAGTGGTCGTGGGTAAATCACCCAAGAAAGAGATCCTGTACAAAAAAAATGAAAATTGGGATCGCTACTATAAATCTTCTTATTAAGGGGAGAATTCTGATATGTATGATTCTGCAATCGACAATAAGCAGGAGAAAATACCTGCCAAAAAAATAGGCCGCCGGGCATTTCTTAAACTGGCCGCCATAGGTGCCGGAGTAAGTGCCACCTCCGCCTTTGCCGCTAGTGACAAGGTAAGAAAGGCGACCGATGACGAGGTAAAAAATCCCTATCCGGGTTCAAAAAGGGTGAAAACCATCTGCTCAATCTGCTCAGCCGGCTGCGGCATCATTGCCGAGGTTCATAACGGGGTTTGGGTACGTCAGGATGTGGCCCAGGATCACCCAATCAGCGAAGGCAGCCACTGCTGTAAGGGCATCGACCAGATAGATCTGGTCAAAAGTAAACAGCGTCTCAAGTATCCCTTAAAAAAGGAAAACGGCAAATGGAAGCGGCTTTCCTGGGATCAGGCCGTGGATGAAATTTCCAAGAAAATGCTGGATATCCGTAAGGAAAACGGCCCGGATGCCACCATGTTTTTGGGTTCTGCCAAATTCAACTTGCAGCAGGCCTTTTATTTCAGAAAATTTGCTGCCATGTGGGGGACGAACAACGTTGACCACGTTGCCCGAATCTGACACTCTGCAACCGTCGCAGGTGTGGCGAATACATGGGGTTATGGGGCTATGACCAACCATTTTGGTGATGTGGTAGGGCATTCCAAGGCAATTTTGATGATTGGGGCAAACTCGGCGGCGGCCAACCCGATCGGCATGAAGCATTTTCTTCAAGCCAAGGACAGAAATAACGCAAAACTCATCGTGGTTGATCCGGTTTTCACCAGATCGGCAGCCAGAGCGGATCATTATCTCCGCATCCGTACCGGAACCGATGTGGCCTTTGTTTACGGCCTTCTGCATGTCATCTTCAAGAACGGCTGGGAAGACAAGCAGTTTATAGATGAACGGGTTTACGGCATGGACGAGGTCAGAAAAGAGGCCGAACACTGGACACCGGAAGAAACCGCCGATGTAACTGGCATTCCGGCGGAGCAAATCATTCAGGTAGCAACGCTTCTTGCCAAGAACAAGCCGGGAACCGTGGTCTGGGCTTTGGGTATTACCCAGCACAGCACCGGAACTTCCAACACCAGAATCCTGCCGATTTTGCAGCTTGCCCTCGGCAACATGGGTAAAAAAGGCGGCGGCTGCAATATTATCCGCGGGCATGACAATGTGCAGGGTTCCACTGATATGTGCTGTTTGGCTGACAGCCTGCCTGGCTATTACGGCTTATCCGAAGGTTCTTACCGGTATTTTGCCGAGTCCTGGGGCGTTGATTTCGACTGGCTGCAAAAGCGTTTTGCCGGCCCAGAATGGATGCACAAAAAAGGCTTCTCCCTTTCCAAATGGTGGCAGGGCGTTCTGCAGGAAGAGAAGACCTATTCTTCCAGCCCGATACGTGCCTTATGGGTGCAGGGTAACGGTATCACCTCTCTTGCTCAAACCGCCAAAATTCAGGAAGCTCTGGACAAGCTGGATCTCTTGGTCATTGCCGAGCCTTTCCTTAACGAGGCGGCGGTTATCACCAATAAAAAGGACAATATCTACGTTCTGCCGGTGGCAACCCAGTTTGAAACGGAAGGGGTGGTTACGGCAACCAACCGCAGTGCCCAGTGGCGCAGTAAAGTGGTTGATCCGCTTTATGAGAGCAAGACCGACCACGAGGTTATGTTTACCTTTGCCAAAAAATTCGGCTTTTACGATGAATATACCAAGGCCATGAGAATGGAGGTAAAGGACGGGGTTTTGACAGAAACCAAGCAGGATTTCAACTGGCCGGATGACGCTTCCAGCGAGATTGCCAGAATGCTCAAAACCATCGGACTTGGCGGCTGGACACCGGAGAGACTGCGTGAACATCAGAAAAACTGGCATATGTTTGACCCGATTTCCCTTGAGGGTTCTGGCCCGATGAAGGGGCAATATTATGGTCTGCCCTGGCCGTCCTGGGATGCCAATCATCCAGGCAGCCCGATTCTCTATGATGTGGAAACTCCGGTAAACGGCGGTGGCATGGGCTTTAGAAACCGTTTTGGCCTTGAGCATGAGGGCGTAAGCCAGCTTGCAGGCGGTACAGTTACCGTTAATGAATCAAAAATCGAGGGCGGCTATCCTGAAATCACCCGTGATAATATTGAAGAGGTGCTTGGCATCCAGCTTACCGAGCAGGAGAAAAAACTGATCGGCAAGAACTGGAAGACCGACATCAGCGGTATTATTCAGGAAAAATGCAGGGCGGCCGGAGTTGCTCCATACGGTAATGCCAAGGCACGCACCATCGTCTGGAATTTCCCTGACCGGGTGCCGAAACATCGGGAACCCATCCATTCATCACGGCCTGATCTGGTCAAAAAATATCCAACCTATCCTGATCAAAAGGATAATTTCAGGGTGGATGTTAAGTTTGCATCTGAACAGCAGGCTCAGGAATGGGTTAAGGATTTCCCGACCATGCTGGTTACCATGCGGGTTGTAAACTTGAGCGGCGCCGGTATGCTGGAGAGAACCAGTAAATATCTCTCCCATATTACCCCGGAAATGTTTGCCAGCATTCATCCGGATCTGGCCTTGAAGTACGGTCTCAGAGACGGCGATATGATGTGGCTGCATGCTCCTCAAGGCACCAAAATCAAGGTGAAAGCGATGTTTGACTACAGCGTAACCCCCGATCGCATCGCCCTGCCTTACAACTTTGCCGGAGTTATGCAAGGGGTTGATATGAGCGAGAATTACCCTGAAGGCACCAGGCCATATACCATTGGTGAAAGTTCCAACACTATAACCAACTACGGTTATGATATTATCACGCAGATTCCGGAGTTTAATGCCGGTCTATGTCGGATAGAAAAAGCATAGGGAGGTATTGACATGAAAAGCGAACAAGCAAGGATGAAGTTTTTTTGTGATGATAATCGGTGTATTGAGTGTTTCGGTTGTTCGGTGGCCTGTGCAGAGGCCCATGAACTACCGGTCGGTATCAGCAGGAGAAAGGTAATCACTTTGAATAAGGGCGTTGTGGGCAAGGAAGTTTCCACCTCTATTGCCTGTATGCACTGCACGGATGCACCATGCGCCCAGGTCTGCCCGGTGGACTGCTTTTATATTCGGGAAGACGGCATTGTCCTGCATGACAAGAAGAAGTGCATCGGCTGCGGCTACTGCCTTTATGCCTGCCCCTTTGGTGCTCCGCAATTCCCCAGGGACGGAGCCTTTGGCATTAAGGGAGCCATGGATAAATGCACCTTCTGTGCCGGCGGGCCGGAAGAAACCAATAGTGCGGAAGAGCGTCATCTCTACGGTCAAAACCGGATTGCCGAAGGCAAGGTGCCAATGTGTGCAGCAGTCTGCGGCACCAACGCCCTGCTGGCCGGGGATGCCGAAGAGGTGTCAAACATCTATCGGACAAGGGTGGTTTCAAGAGGGAAAGGAGCATAAGGCGATGAAAAGCGTGATGAAGAACTTTATGTTATTCATCTCTGCCTTACTGTTTCCGGGGTCAGCCGCTTTGGCGGCTGACAGCCGGATCTGGGGCGAGATGCTGATTCCAAACATCAAAAAGTACGGCACGCTGGAAAATCTTGATCCCGGCCCCTGGTTTGTACTGCTCCAGTCCGGTTATTTTAGATGGGTATTTCTGGCGGTGGTGGTGCTGGTTCCGGCGGTGTTTTTGTTTCACTACCTGTGGATCGGCCCCAAGATATTTGACCATGACGGCAACAAGATTTTTGTTTTCCCGTTATTTCAGCGGTTTATTCATCTGCTTGCCGCCGCCGCCTTTTTGATTTTGGTGCCGACCGGCCTGATGATTGTCTTCGGCAGATATTTGGGCGGCGGCTGGCTGGTTGAATATGCCCGCCATTTTCACGGTATTGCCACCGTGATTTTTGTTGTTTCAGTGGTTCCCATGTTCTGCTTTTGGTTTGTGGAAATGCTGCCTGCCTGGTACGATATCAAATGGTGTTTTATTCTGGGCGGTTATCTAAGCAAGAAGAAAAAGGAAATTCCGGCCGGCAAGTTTAATGCAGGCCAGAAAATGTGGTTCTGGATGGCAACCCTTGGCGGCGTGGTGATGATAGCTACCGGAGCCTTTATGTTTTTTCAGGATTTCAACTTCGGCATTGCCTCTTTACTGGGGATTTCACAGATTGATCTGCTCAGAATATCGGCCATTGTCCATAATGTCCTGGCAGTTATGATTACCGCCTTTTTCTTCACCCATGTTTATATGTCGCTCTTTGCCATTAAGGGAGCGATACACAGCATTATAACCGGCTATAAGGAAGAAGATGAGGTAAAACACCTGCATAGCGTGTATTATAAAAAGCTGATGAAGAAAAAACTGGGCTAGCTGTTAAACAAAGCTCCGCATCTTGATTAGAATGGGTGCGGAGTTTTAATTTATAACCACCAACCCTACGCTTAAAAAATGCTTTCGATAAATGATGCTGTAGCTAGAATAAAGGAAAACATCCCGGCCCATACCATTGAAAAAATAAGGGTAAATGACTCACTTGGCCGCTATCTGGCCGAGGATATAACCGCTCCAGAGGCAAGCCCCAGATACACCAGCTCGGCCATGGACGGTTTTGGCCTGCGTTTTGATGCTGGGCTGGGCGAGGGGACGGCTTTTGAGATAATCGGCGAAAGTGCCGCCGGCAGTAGCTTTGCTGGAGAAGTCTTACCCGGTCAGGCAGTGAGAATCAATACCGGAGCCATGATTCCGAAAGGAGTGGATACGGTAGTTCGCATGGAAAATACCAGGGAGGAAAACGGCAAGGTGATATTATCCAAGCTGCCCAAAAAGGGGCAGGATATCCGCCATGCCGGCGAGGAATTTGCGGCAGGCAAGGTAATTCTCAGCCAAAAAACCAAACTTTCCGCCACCCACCTTGCCCTGCTAAATGCGGTCGGCATAGAAGAAATTGCCGTTTACAAGCCATGCACGGTATCTATCTTGGTTACCGGCTCCGAGCTGGTTTCTTCCGGCGAAAGCATTGCCCCCGACCAGATTCGGGACTCCAATATGATTATGCTGGCGGCGGCCATCACCGAAGCAGGCGGCGTAGTCGTCGAAACCAGACGAGTGCCGGATAATGAAAAGCAAACCAGAAAGGCCATCGACACCAGCAAGGGCGGCATCGTCATCTGTACCGGCGGCATTTCCGTGGGACGCCATGATCATGTACGGGCATCTGCCAAGGAGTCTGGTTTTGACGAGATATTTTGGCGGATAAAACAAAAACCAGGTAAACCGCTGTTTTTTGCCAGACGTGGCGGCCAGCTTCTCTTTGGCCTGCCCGGCAACCCTGTTTCTGCCTTTATGTGCTTTATACATTACATTAAACCGCTGATTGGAGCCGTGCACGGCCTTCCATTCGGCTGGCCGGTGGTCTCAGCCAAAGCCGTAGCCCCCATACAAAACAATGGCAAACGGCCAACCATGGTAAGGGTCTGCCTCGACTGGCAAGATGCCGAAGGCTATTCAATAACCGGAGCAGAAAAGCAAGGCTCACATATGCTTACCTCGGTTACCGGTTCAAATGGTTATATCATCCTGGAACCAGAAGAGGAGATCAAAGCTGGGGAAAGTACAACCGTGTACCGCTACGATTCTGGAAGAGACAGTATTTCCCTTTCTGATTTCAGGTAGTTTTATCTTGATATTTTCTTTAAGAGACCATCATCAATAAAAAGTTTTGAGAAAAGATAGTTGAAATTCTGACATTTTTTTATTGACAGCCAACCGGAAAAAATATTAACGTCACTCTTTTGAGCTTAAATTGAAGTTGCCGTTTATTTGGGAGAGTGCATGATCGACATTCATATAGGTCAGGGTCTTGCTCCCTCAAAACCGCCATTTGATGAATAATCAGCGTCCTCCAGAGGGTGTCTACATCATGTCTCCGGTTCCAGGCCTTTTCCCGTAGATAACCCGGTCTTTCGGGATGGTAAGGGCAGTGAAAAATCTCACAGCCAGCAAGACCTGTGGATGGTTAATTTTTTCAGGAGCCGACTTGCGGGGTATTGGAAGCGGCAGCACCGGACAAACTGATTTTCATCTGCCGTTTTGCAGGAGACATATTACTTCGGACTTGTTCGGGTGTCAGTTTCGGGATTTTTCTTGTAATTGCAGGTGGAACAGCAAGGGGAAGATATGCGGGGTTACCCCATGAGTTTTTGCGGGATGGGAACAAGCCTATGGCGGAACAGGTATCTGCTGAAGAAGTCCGTACAAAGAGAGATTGTCAGCCGCTATCGGGGTACTGCCCTGGGGGCGTTGTGGTCGCTGGTTCAACCGATGTTTCTGCTTGTTGTCTATTCCTTTGTTTTCAGCGTTGTTTTTAAGGCCCGTTGGCATGGCGGCAGTGATTCAAAGATTGAATTTGCCCTCATTCTCTTTTCAGGGCTGATGGTTTTCAATCTTTTTGCTGAATGTGTTAACCGTGCCCCATCCCTGATTCTGGAAAATACCGGCTATGTAAAACGGGTTATCTTTCCTCTGGAAATTCTCCCCTGGGTTATTCTTGGCGGGGCGGTTTTTAATATCGTGGTCAGTTTCCTGGTCTGGCTATGTGCCTACATCTTGTTTGCGGGGCTGCCTTCTCCGGCCATCCTCTGCTTTCCTGTTATTTTGGGGCCATTGTGCTTTTTTACGTTAGGAATCAGTTATTTTCTTAGTGCACTTGGCGTTTATCTTCGGGATATATCTCAAATTATAAATGTTATTGTAACTGCATTGTTATTTTTAACGCCTATTTTCTACTCCGTTGAAAACCTTGAACAATCTTACCGCATATTTCTCTATCTAAATCCCTTGACAATGGTTGTTGAACAAGCACGCAATCTGCTTTTATGGGGCAGACTGCCGCAAATAAATCAACTTGCCCTGGAATATCTGGTTTCCACTCTCGTTTGCTGGCTGGGATTTGTCTGGTTTCAGAAAACAAGAAAAGGATTTGCTGATGTCATCTGAGCCTGCAATTATTGTAGAAAATCTTGCCAAGTGCTACCAGATCTATGACAGCCCCGGAAGCCGTCTAAAACAGATGCTGATGCGGGGCCGCCGCAAATATTATCGGGAATTCTGGGCACTGCGTGATATTTCCTTCACCATTGCCAGGGGAAAAAGCGTTGGCATAGTCGGCCAGAACGGTTCCGGAAAATCGACCCTTTTGCAAATTCTCTGCGGAACTCTTGGAGCAACCTCCGGTTTCTACCGCACCAATGGCCGTATTGCCGCCCTGCTTGAGCTTGGTTCCGGCTTTAATCCCGAATTTACCGGCCGGGAAAATGTGTATATGAATGGCTCGGTGCTGGGACTAACTAGCCGGGAAATTGATGAGAGATTTACCGCCATTGCCGATTTTGCAGCCATTGGCAATTTTATTGAACAGCCAGTAAAAACCTACTCCAGTGGTATGATGGTGCGTCTGGCCTTTGCTGTAGCCATCAATGTTGATCCCGAAATTCTGGTAATTGATGAAGCACTGGCTGTGGGCGATGAGCTCTTTCAGAGAAAATGCTTCTCCCGCATTGAAAGCATCCGCCAAAGGGGGGCCACCATTCTTTTTGTATCGCATTCAGTCGGTGCTGTTCTTGAACTCTGCGACACGGCAATCCTCCTTGACCAGGGGGAAAAGCTGGCGGAAGGCAGTCCGAAATACATTACCAGCCGCTACCAGAAACTCATTTACTCCCCTGCCGACAGAAGGGAAAGCGTCCGCAACAGTATTATCCGTGAAAAAGAGGAGGAGGTAGCGGAAGAAAGAAGAGAGGAACGGGAAATCCCGATCTGTCCCGCAAGCACTCCCGATGAATCCTGCGAAGGCTACGATCCGTCCCTGGTCCCTGCCAGTACAATGGAATACCTCTCTGGAGGTGCCAAAATTTTCGGGTCGGTTATCCTTAACGCAAGAGGGGAACGGGTTAATATTCTGGTCCGCGGCAAAACATACCGCTACTGCTATCGGGTACACTTTTCCCGTTTTTCCGCACATATCAACTTCGGTATGATGATAAAGACGCTGTCCGGCGTTGAGCTTGGCGGCACCGTTTCTGCAAGCGGGGGAGAAGCCGCCCTAGTCCTTGCCGAAAAAGGGTCTGAATACGAGGTGGAAATCGACTTTATCTGCCGTCTTTCCCCCGGCGTGTATTTTCTCAATGCTGGAGTTACAGGGGATGTAGACGGGGAAACAGGCTTCCTTCACCGGCTGCTGGATGCGGCCATTTTTCGGGTGGCACCCGAGCCGGGAAGTCTTGTAACTGGCAATATTGATTTTTCCTGCCGCTGCCGGGTTAAACCTGTATAGGTTTATTACTGCCGAATAAAAATGGAAATAAAAAATAAAATGCCGAATAAACTGATAGTTGTTGTTCTCGGAATGCACCGCAGCGGTACCAGCCTTATCACCCGCTGCCTGGAAACAATGGGGATTTCTACTGGCGACAATCTTATTGCCGCCAAAGCAGACAATCCGAAAGGTTTTTACGAAGACAGGGATTTTCTGCAGCTCGATACAGACATGCTTGACTCGCTAAATTCATCCTGGGAAAAAAGCTGCACCATCAGCCATGACCAGGCCCTGCAGCTGCTCGACAGCCCCTTCTACCAGCAGGCAACCGGGCTTGTTGCTGCCAGATTGAAGGAATATCCCCGTTTTGCCGTAAAAGACCCCCGGATGATCCTGCTGCTGCCCTTCTGGAAGAGGGTCTTTGCTGCCTGCGGTATTCAGGCAAGATACATTCTTGCCATCCGTAATCCCCTTAGCGTTGCCCATTCCCTGCATAAACGAAACGGCATGAGTCTTGAGTTTGGCGGCATGCTTTGGCTGGGCTATGTACTGACCAGTCTGCTTGAAAGCCGTGAATTACAACCCTGCCTGGCGGATTACGACCAGTTCCTTTCCCGGCCGGAGGAGGAACTGCAGCACCTGGCCTCCGCCCTTCACCTGTCCATCAACCGGAAGCAGCAGGAAATCTTTATTAGGGATTTTCTCGACCGAAGGCTGGCACACACGGTTTCCAGCCTCAAGGAACTCGCCGAACAGAAAGACTTTCCACCCCTTATAAGCGAAATTTATGCCAGACTGCTCTTCCTTGCAGCTAGCCACTCTCAATGCTCAGAAACAGAAATCGCAGGAGATGTGTCCCGCTGGCAAAAAGAGTATCAGAGTCTTTTACCCCGATGTAAACAACTGGATGACCTTTGGGCAAGAGAGAAAGAAATACTGCTGCTGAAACTCTCCCTGCACAGCCATGAGACCACCCTGGCCAACCGGGAAATACAAATAAGGGATCAACGGCAGTATATATCGATCAAGGAAGACGAGCTTGCAGGATGTACGGCGGAAATTGCAAGATGTACGGAGGAACTTGCAAGATGTACAGCGGAAATTACAAGATTTAAGTCAGTTCTCCACCGTAATTTTCTCAGGCAAAGAGCAATCAATACCAACCTGGAAGCACTTACCGAACAGCACGAGCATCTCCGCCAGGAACTGATCAGGGAACAGCAGAATCTGTCTCTCTTCGCTCATTCCACCTCCTGGAAGCTCACCCGCCCCTTGCGTGCAGCGGGACGACTAGGCCGCAGGCTGCTTTCCCTTAGGCAGGAGAAAAAAACAAAAAGTGATGGGGAGCCGCAAAAGGCAGTGCAGCAGATGCACCAGTCAGAGGAGCAGTTTTTTTTCCGTCGGGCAAGCAGGAATCCAGAAGAAATCTTCCTGCCCCGTATCCTTATTATTGCCGAACTAAGCATCCCGCAATGCAAAAAATACCGGGTAGAGCAAAAGAAGGAGATGTTTGCCTCCGTCGGCATCCATTGCTCCATTGTCGACTGGAGAGATGTCGAACCGGCCAAAACCGCCCTGTCCCTTTGTTCGCTGGTTATTTTCTACCGGGTGCCTGCCTTTCCCGATACTCTGTCTCTTTTTAAGGAATGTAAACGGCTCGGCCTGCGGACCATTTGGGATGTGGATGATCTTATCTTCGATGCCGATGTTCTTCAATCCAGCCGCACCATTGATTCCTTGGAGGAGGATGTACGAAAATCCCTTATTGAAGGCGCGCATCTCTATCGGCGGGCTATGCTGCTCTGCGACGAGGGAATGGCCTCCACTGCGGCCCTGGCGGAATCCATGAGGCAGGCCGGCATGAAGAAGGTTTATGTGG